>DATINJ010000044.1:0-5205 GCA_035474375.1 Kineosporiaceae bacterium
ACCGTCGGACTCGCCCGGAGGCTTGATCCAGGTGTAGGCGTCGATCCCGCTGGCCGGTGTGGCCCTCGGGCGCTCGCCGATCCCGGCACCGCTCTGGTTGCACCAGTTACCGGCGTGGATCCGCCGGTCGATCCGGGAGGCCTCGACGAAGGTGTTCAGATCGGTCGAGGTGCTTGCCGCGGTGGGCCGAGCCGAGCCACCCCAGCCGTTGCGGGAGGTGTCGATCAGCATCCCGATGTTCGAGTTGAAGCCGGCCGAGACCAACTGGTTGCGGAACGCCTGGGTGTAGGTCAGTTCGTCGGTGTACTGGTTCCAGTCCACCCACTTCGACTGCCGCACGCTGGTGCCGTTCACCGTGGTGTTGATCGTGACGTACGGCTCGGTCAGGGCCGAGTAGTTGGCCGTGTTGGTGATGAAGCCGTCAACCGTGTTCACCCCGCCAGTAGCCTTTTTCGCGGTGTCCGCGATCATCGTCGCGGCCGGGGCGAAGTTGGTGTCCCAGCCGAGCCAGCCGTGGTGCGCGGCGTCAATGTAGTTGTAGGTGTTCGTTCCGGCCGCGTGCAGCTTGCTCAAAGCGTACGCGATGCCCGTCTGGTAGTTACCGTTGGCGAGCATGACCCGGCAGGCTTCGGTCGCCCCGGCAGCGCTTCCGGCGTTGGTCACCAGGTTCGGCAGCGAGTCGATCTCGACAATGTTGACGATGCGGATGGAGGCGTACTTCGGATCCGCTTCGATCGCAGCGATCGGATCGATGTACTCGGTCTTGTACCGGCCGATCTCCGTCGGCCCGAGCTCACCGTTGGACGACAGCGCCGAACAGTCTCGACCCGGCAGGTCGTAGATGACGAACTGAGCCAGCGTTGCACCCTGGGCCAGCGCCTTGTCCAGGTGGCCGCGGAGGCTGGTGGTGTAGCCGGAACCGGATGGCGCGGTGATCGCGGCGATGCTGTCCAGCCAGACACCGGTTGGCTGGTTGGAGATCTTGCTACCACCGGGCTCGGCTGCGGCCCTCGCCGACCAATCCGCGTTCACGTACCACTTCGCACCCACGTAAGGGTTGTCAGCGTGCGATCCGACCGGCGGCGTGCTGGTCGCGGTCGGAGTCACGGTCGGCGCGACCGTCGGGGACACGGTCGGCGCTACCGTCGCGGTCGCCGTCGGGGTCGGGGTGGTTCCACCACCGTTGCAGGTCACGCCGTTGACCGTGAAGGTGGTCGGGTTCGTGTTGGTGCCCGAGTACGTCCCGTTGAATCCGACGTTCGTGGTGACATTGGTGGCCAGGCTGCCGTTGTAGGACGCATTGGTGATCTTGACGTGCTTGCCGGTCTGGGTCAGCGTGCCGTTCCACGCCGTGCCGGCCTGCTGATTGCCGGCGTAGTCGAATTCCAGCGCCCAACTGGTGATCGGGTCCCCGGAGTTGGTGATGTTGATGTTGGCGCCGAACCCGGTGCCCCAGGAGTTCGCCGTGTAAGCGACGGAACACCCGGGGGCTGCACTCGCCGTCCCGATCGATGTGAAGGACAACCCTGCACCGACCACCATTACGGCCGCGGTCCCGGCCATAATTCGGTTCGGGCGCAGGAGTCCCGCACCCTGCTTAAGTCTGATCATGCGATTCTCCCGGTGAATTCAACAACCGCCTCGACAAATGCTGTAGCGGCCTTCGGTCGGCTCTTTCGGGTGGCGCCTGACGCTGTTGCATCACGCCCTAGAGCGCTACGAGCAGATTGCGTAAGTGTTTCGCAAATGTCAATGGAGACTGGATTCAGGCCAGCGCCGCGGCGAAAATCTCACTGGCTATTGCCCGACGCACCCTCGCTGAACTGGTGAAACGTGCTTGCCCAGGCTGCCAGCCAGCTCCGCTCCGCCGACCACCTGCCGTGATCTTCTGAAATTCATTCATCATTGAAGGTCGTGGAGCGGGCAACGGATTTGATTTTTTGATGTTCCAATGAATATTTTTTGATCATTAATTATGGGCATGCCAATTGACCCTGGCGCCAGCGCCGATGAAATCTGCTGATCAGCGCAGAACAGCCGCCGCGAATGAAATAGAACCACCGGAACCGCCGATGAGTTCTACGTTCAGTTCGTCGTTCGGGCCTTCGGTGTGGAATCGAATGGTGACGACGTACCCACCACTGTCCACGGCTTTCAAACGAGTCGTGCGTACCTTTCCCTGCGCACCGAGATTGGTCCGCAACAGCCCATCCGCGCCGTTCGCCCCGACGTAAAGAACCAGCGTCGCCTCTTGCTTTCCGGCCGGAGCACGTAATCTCAGGCCGGTTTCCGGACCACCGATCGGTCCGGTCACGGTTCGCCACGATCTCGAGCCGGTATGGCTCGGCTCCGACAGCCCGCCGGACCAGGACAGGGCGAACGGGCCGCTCGTCGTGGTCGATGTGCCACTCCCGTGCTCATGCGGCCCGCTGATCAACTGCTCACCCTTGGCCCGCCGGACCGTCGCGCTGGCATCCGCGCTTCCGGCCGCGACCCAGTCGATGGAACTGCTGGGGATCGTGACCTTTCGACCGGCTGCGGCGGAACCCAGCGCGACTTCGACCACCCGGCGCGATGCGGTGTTCGCCGTGGGCGCCGAAGCACTCGGCTTCGGCTTGCCCACGGCGGGCGATCCGCTGGTTTTCGGGGCGCTGGACGGTGTGCTGTGCGCTGGGGACGGCCGATCCGCGGGGCTGGCGGTAGCCGACGGTGACCCGGTGTTCCCGGTGGGACCAACCACCTGAACCGCTCCCGGAACATCCGCGGTCCGCCCGGCGTGCAGCGCCGTGATCGCTCCTGCGGACAGCACTACGAACGTTGCCGCCGCTGCGGCAGGTACCAGCCAGGCCGATCGCCGACCCGGCTGGTTGACCAGTCCGCGTTCCCGGATCCGCTGCTTGATCCGGTCCAAGTCGGGCTCATGCCGGCTCGCTTCGCCCTTCAGCTGCTCGGCAATCCAGTCCTCGTTGCGCCTACTCTCGGCCATCCTTCCTCCCCTCCAGACCTGAACCCTGTTTCTGGACCCCCCTGGGTACCGGATCCGTGAGTGAACCGCTGATCGCCTCGTCCGGTGCTCCAAGTCGCCGACGCAACTGCTCGGCGCCCTTGGAGGTTTGGCTTTTCACGGTGCCCACGCTGACCCCAAGCAGCGCGGCCACCTCCTGTTCGGAGAGGTCAAAGGCATACCGCAGGACCACGCAGGCTCGCCGTCCGGCCGGTAGCCGCAGCAGGGCAGTACGCACGTCCACCACGGCGGCCGAGTCGGTGCCCGGAGCCACCTCCATCGCCTCGTTCTGAAACATCACCAGCCAGCGACGTTCCCGAACCATCCGACGAATCCGGGTGGCGGCCATGTTGATCACCACTCGGCGCACGTAGGCGAGCGGATAGTCGCTGGCCCGCACGGTGTCCCACTGCCGCCAGGCGGCCAGGAGCGCATCGGCGGTGAGGTCGTCCGCCGCGTCCCGATCGCCCACCATCAGGTAGGCGAGTCGGCCGAGCTCGCGACTGTTCCGCTCGACGAAGGCCTCGAACAAGGCCTCTCGCTGGGCAGACTCGTCTGGATTTGATCGCCCGGACGGTCGGTCTCCGAGCACGCTCAGTCCACCTGCGCCCCTACTGCCGGACGACGCGTATTCCGGCTCCGCTGCCGGGGAGAGTCTTTCACGTTCGATCACCACGCTGGACGACAGCACGGGGCATCCCTCGCTCTCCTGCGCTGACCGGAGGTGCTCCTGCGCTGACCGGAGGCGTCGTCACCGGTCGAGAGCTTCGGCCGCCCGCCCGGCCGGGCAACAGTGATCGCGACAGCACCCAGCGTCACCGGATCGGCTGCCTGGCATTGACTCTCCTTCGAGGTCCAATGTGAGCTCACGAATGCCTAGTGTGCTGAGGCCCCGAGTCTGGTTGCCTGCCGTCCAGGATTTGAGCCGACTTTGTTGCCCGCCCCACCCACCCTTGCAACGATCGCCAGCTATGCCCGGATATGTGCCCTCGAGCGGCACAAGCACAGGCAGAGTCGGCGATCATCCGATGGGCAGAAACCTCAAGGCGGGTCGGCACCGCCTGGAGACGAAAACAGGCGCGACCGCCCCGAATGATCGGGACGGCCACGCCTGATTGTCGCTACGTGCTGCGGAGAGTCAGGTGCTGGAGGCGGCAGCTCGCCGCTTCGTCCACACGTCGAAGGCGACGGCTCCGAGCAGGACCAGACCCTTGACCAGCATGACCTGCTGGGTCTCCGCTCCAACCAGCGACATGCCGTTGTTGATCGTGGCCATGATCAGACCGCCGGTGATCGCTCCGACCACCTTGCCAACCCCGCCCTGGACCGCCGCGCCGCCGATGAAGGCAGCCGCGATGGCGTCGAGCTCGAAGTTGTTGCCGGCGGTCGGGCCGGCCAGGTTGAGACGACCGGCGAAGATGATCCCGGCGACGGCCGCCAGGACGCCCATGTTGACGAAGATCCAGAAGGTCACCGACTTGACCTTGACGCCGGACAGCGTCGCTGCGTGCAGGTTGCCGCCGATCGCGTAGATGTGCCGGCCGAACACCGCCCGGCTGGTGAGCAACGAGTACCCGACGACGAGCGCCGCGAGCAGGACGAGAACCCAGGGCAAGTTCTTGAACCGGGCGAGCTGGACGACGATGAACATCACGACCACGACGGCGGCGGTGCACTTGAGGATGAAGCTGCCCAACGACTCAACCGACTGGCTGTAGCTGAGCCGGGCCATCCGGGTGCGCCACTGGTTCCAGACGATCGCCGAGACCAGGGCAAGCCCGACCAGGAGCGTGACGAGGTCGGCGCCGCCCAGGCTGGCGCCCAAGCCGACGTTGCCCAAGTATCCCGGGATGAACCCGTTGGCCATCGACCGAACCGTATCCGGGAACGGGCCAATGCCCTGGTTCCCGAGGATGCTCAGGGTCACCGCCCGGAAGATCAACATGCCGGCCAGGGTGACGATGAAGGCCGGGATCCCGAAATACGCGATCCAGTAACCCTGCCAAGCGCCGATCAAAGCCCCGAAGATCAGGGTCAGCGGAATCGCGATCGCCCAGGGCACATCGTGGTTCACCATCAGGACGGCGGAGAATGCACCGGTTGCCGCCACCACCGATCCGGCGGACAGGTCGATGTGGCCGGCGATGATGATCAAGATCATCCCGATCGCCAGGATCAGGATGTAGCTGTTCTGGACGATG
>DATINJ010000045.1:0-7580 GCA_035474375.1 Kineosporiaceae bacterium
TGCTCTCACGTCGATCACCGTGACCACGGGGGCCACCGTCGCCGGCCGGGTGCTTGCCCGGAACGGCGCGGTCACCCTTGACTCGAACACCATCAGTCGCCCGGTCTGCGCAGCCCTGCCAACCGCGACGCCGACGGTTTCGGCCACCGCCACTCCGACGGCTACTGGCACGGCCACGCCGGTTCCGTCGGCTACGGCGACCGGCGCGAGCACCACGAGCCCGACGCCCGTCGAGACGGCGACCGGGAGCCCAGGCGGCGGGGGCAGCGGCGGCGGGAGTGGAGGCGGCGGAGGTGGCGAGAAGGCGCAGGTACCTCGGGTGCCACGAGGGCCGGTCCAGGCGGGTGACGGCAGCTCCCACGCGGACGCGTGAGACTTAACTGCTGCCCGGACCCGGTCGCGTCACAGCCGCGCCGAGCGGTTCGGCGGCTGCTCAGTGCCGGGCTCGTGCTGGGTCTGCTGGTGGGTTGCTCGGGGCCGGTGATCGTCCGTCGACCCGCACCCGACCCCAGGCGCAGCGCCGCTGGTGCCCAGCTTCCTGGTTCGGCGGTGATGTCCCGGTCCCGGCCGGTCGAGCTGGTGATTCCCGCGATCGACGTCACCTCTGCGTTGATTCCGCTGGGACTTCGCCGCGACGGCACGATGCAGGTACCGCCGAAGGGCTTTCCCGCGGGCTGGTACACCGGCGCACCCACGCCAGGCGAGCGTGGCCCGGCGATCATCGTCGGGCATGTCGACTGGGCCGGCCGAGCAGGCGTCTTCGCGCAGTTGCGCCAGGTCGTGCCAGGTGACGCGATCGATGTCGGGCGGGCGGACGGAACCGTCGCCCACTTTCGGACCATCGCCGTCCGATCCTTTGACAAGGACGCCTTTCCCACCGGCCTCGTCTACGGCAACCTCGATCGAGCGGCACTGCGCCTGATCACCTGCGGAGGGTCTTTCGACAGGCGCCGGCACAGCTACCGGGACAACGTCATCGTCTTCGCCGATCTGGCAGCACTCTCGCCGACTCCCTAAAACCCCCACTGGCGGCCTCTTACGAGAGGGGTATCCCCGCTGTGGGGAAGGGCGGTTCATCGCAGGCTTGGCACATACCAAACCGATCTGCGGTGGGTGCCGAACCCTCCGTGACGAACCTCAGGAGGGGTCATGTACACATCGATTGGCCGCAAGGATTCGCAGGAAACGGCTGTCCGTCATGACAGCGATCACGGCTTTTGTTCGGTCTGCGGAATGGTCTGGCCGTGCTCGTGGGCTCGCCGTCACGCCGTCCCCACGGTCAGCGCGATTCCGACCCCGCGGCTCCTGGCCGCCTGATCCACCGGCCTCCGGTGTTGAGTCAGCCTCCAGCGTTCGAGCCAACCTGGCGTTCGAGTCAGCCCCCGGCGTTGAGCCAGTGAGTCAGCGCAGTTCGATCTGCTGCAGCCGCAGCCACTCGCAGACTTCGGTGGGCGGTGGGAGGAAGCCGGGTCGTGCCCGACCGAACAGCCAACCGCTGGCCATCCGCACGCCGAGGGTACGCAGCATCTGGGTCTCGTCCAGGCTCTCCACCTCCTCGGCGAGGCTGGCGGCACCGAGGTCGTCGGCCAGTTCGACGACGGTGTCCACCAGGCGCTGCCGGATCCGATGCTGATGCACGCCGCGGACCAGGTCGACCGGAAGCGTGATCAGGTCCGGGTGCAGGCGTTCCACCGCCAACAGATCGGCCAAGCTCGCCATCCCGGCCGGTAACGCCAGTTGCAGGCCTCGGGCCCGAAGCTCGGACAGCACCGGTTCAGCCCGATGCCCGGTCGGCAGGTCGGATGTGACGAGCGTCAGCATCAGATCAGCGACGTCGTCCTCGGCCGCCAGGACGGCGACCACATCCGGGTGTCCGAGCGCGTCGGGGTCGAGCGCCACCGCGAGGAATCGTTCACCTGGCATCGTCGCCCGCTCCCGGAGGGCAGCCTCCAGGGCCAGCGCACCGAGTCGACCGCTCAGGCCAGTTTGCGCCGCGGCGCGGAACCAGGGCGTCGTCGACTGCTCGGGTCGGTCCGCGATGCGGACCGTCGCCTGGAAGCCCAGGCAGCGGCCGTCACCCAGACCTACGACCGGTCGATGAACACTGTGGACGCTGGCCGGCCGGGCGAGAAGTTCGGCGACCTGCTCCTCCGGAGCCGTTCCGAAATTGCCGCTCGGGCCGGGGAGCAGTCCGGGAAGCAGAGGCACGAACGCCACCGTACGGATACTGGCAGTGACGATCCATTACCGAGCGTCGGATATTTGGCTCGGTAATGATCCGGGACCGCTGTCCTGCTCAGAACCGGGGTCTGTGGCCAGTACGGACGGGACGATGTGGGCACACCGGACGCGCAGGCGCGGCATCGGCCAAACCCGGACGCTCGTCCCATCGTGTCAGAGCGCTGCTACGAGGCTTCCTGGTGGACGTCGTCGCCCGACTGGGAGGTGGGGCACGCTTCCTGTTCGCGCAGGCCCTCGGCGATCGAGTCGCAGATCGCGGCCAGCTGGCCGACCTGCTCCCGGGTGAGCCGGTCGAACAGGTGCTTCCGGACACTCTCGACGTGCGCCGGCGCCGCGTTGGCAAGCGCGGTGAAACCAGCATCGGTGAGGACGGCGAACGCACCACGGCGATCGGTCGGGCAGCTTTCCCGACGTACCCAGCCGTTCTTCTCCAGTCGGGCGACGGCGTGCGAAAGTCGGCTGCGAGACGACTCGGACGCGTCTGCCAGCTCGCTCATCCGCAGCGAGCGGTCCGGCGCTTCCGAGAGTTGCACCAGAATCTCGTAGTAGGTAGCCGGGATTTGCGAGTCGCGCTGCAGTTCTCGGTCGAGTTGGCTGGTCAGCAGGCGGGTGGCGGCCATGTAGGACCGCCACGCGTGGTGTTCCTGGCTGTCAAGCCATCGGGTGCCGTCCATCCGAACACTGTACCTAGTGGCTTCTGCGGGGCTTCGGGCATACCGGCAGACCCGACTTACCGATGGGTATCGTCGGGCCCCGTCCCGGCTGTACCGTTCGGACATGATTGCTCGTGTGATGCCCGTCATAGCGCTGAGTGCGGCCGTGATCCTGCTTTGTGCCGGGTGCGGTGATGCGGGCGACTCCACGGCCGTGCCGGCCGCTGCTCCAGCCGCGACGGTGTCCGCCGGGCACAGCGCGATGGCGGGGATGAGCGGGCATGCAGACCCGGCTGCGATTGCGCCGCTTACGCCGCTTCGCTCGGGTGAGCGCTTCCAGACCTTGATGATGGCGAACCCGTATGTTCCGAACCCGCCGGTGCACGATGGCACCGACGATTACCGGTGCTTCGTGGTCGACCCGAAACTGACCAAGGCCAGCTTCCTCACCGGCAGCCAGTTCCTGCCGGACAACGCCGAGATCGTGCATCATGCGATCTTCTTCAAGCTGGCCGCGCAGGACGTGGCAAAGGCCAAGGAGCTGGACGCGGCGGTTCCCGGAGACGGGTACACCTGCTTCTCCGGGACAGGGATCGACGGCCGGACCAATCTGGGCGCCGCCCCTTGGCTGGCCGCCTGGGCGCCGGGCGGCTCCGAGACGCTCTCGGCCAAGGGCACCGGGTACGAGATGGAACCGGGCAGCCAGATCATCATGCAGGTGCACTACAACCTGCTGGCCACGAACGGGAAGGCGACCAGCGCGGACCGATCCGGGATCCGGCTCCGGTTCGCGCCGAGCGGCGCCAAGCTGGCCTCGTTGCACACCACGCTGCTCACCGCTCCGATCGAACTGCCGTGCGCGTCCGGGGAGACCGGTCAGTTGTGCGATCGCGACCTCTCCGTGTTCGACACCATCCGGCGGTTCGGAGACGACGCCGGCTTCACCGTGGCCGGGCTGAACGCGCTCTGCAACCAGGGCCGAACCCCGAAACCGGGCAACACCCAGCACTGCGATCGCACGATCCGGCAGACCATGGTGGTGCAGGCGGTCGCCGGGCACATGCACTTGCTCGGCCGCTCGATCAAGGTCGAACTCAACCCCGGGACGTCGAAGGCGAAGACCTTGCTCGACGTCCCGGTGTACAACTTCGACGACCAGAGCGCGCACCTGATGGCCAAGGCGGTCACCGTCCGGCCGTCCGACAAGCTGCGGGTCACCTGCACACATGACGCGACCCTGCGGGCGGCGACCCCGGCCTTGAAATCGCTGAAGCCGCGCTATGTGGTCTGGGGTGAAGGCACCAGCGACGAGATGTGTCTCGGTGTCGTCATCTGGTCGACAAAGCCGTCGTGAGCGGTGGTGCGGGAGCCTGGATCAGGTACGGGTGCGGGTCCGAACCCTAAGCATGATCCAGAGCGCCGCCACGCCGTCCCGCCAGGTGATCTTCTTTCCGTCTTCGCGGCCTCGGGCCCGGTAGCTGATCGGAACTTCGTACGGTCGGATCCCGCGGGCCAGCAGTTTGGCGGTGATCTCGGCCTCCATGCCGAACCCGTCAGAGCGGATCTCCAGGTCGCGGTAGAGCTTCAGCGGTAACAGCTTGTAGCACGTCTCCAGATCGCCGATGTAGGCGTTGAACAGCACGTTCACCGTCGTCGTCAGGGCTCGGTTGCCGATCACGTACCAGAACGAGTACGCCGAGTGGCTGCCGAACGCCCGGTTGCCGAAGACCACCTCCGCCTCGTCGTCCAGCACCGGTGCCAAGAGCAGCGGGATCTCCTCCGGGCGGTACTCCAGGTCGGCGTCGAAAGGGATGACGTAGTCACCGGTGGCTGCCTCGGCGGCGGTCCGGATCGCCGCGCCCTTGCCCCGGTTCGCCGGGTGCCGAAGCTTGATCAGCTGAGGATGCTCGAAACTCGCCAGGATTCCCGCGGTGCCGTCGGTACTCGCATCATCAACGACAACCAGTTCCATCTCGCACGGGTACTCCACGGCGAGCACTCGGTCCAGGGCGGTTTGGCAGGTGGCTGCCTCGTTGAACACCGGCATCAGGACGGAGAGTTTCACCGGGTGCGTCCCCTTCCCGGCCGGGTGACGATGAACCAGTGATGGCCCTGATACGTACCTCAACCTGGGCATTAATCCCACATGCCGCGAGCCGCCTAGAGTACCCATCACCGCTCATGGAGGGCAGGTTGAGATGACCCAACCGACCAGCAGATGACCCAGCCGATCCACACCGATCCGGATCGCCTCGACGACCTCTGGCGACCTGAGGTCGGGCCGACCGGCACCCAGCCGATTCCGAACTCGGGATGGGCCGGTGATCCAGCGCTGGCCCAGCCCGGTACCCCGCCAGGGGGGATAAAGCGCTCTCGCCGCCGCCGTGGCGGTCGCCCGTTCCCGTCGCTGCTGCTGGAACTCGTGCTCGCGGTGCTGATATCGGCCGGGGTTGCGGCGGCGATGGGCTGGCGAGTGCTGAGCGACCTCGGTCGGGTGATCCCTGGTGCGGGCGCAGATCCGTACATCGAGTTGTGGTCGCTGGCCTGGTCCGGTCATGCGCTGAAGCCCGGGTCCGGCGTCCCGCTTGCCCAGGTGTTCGACGGCAACGCGTTCTATCCGGCTGACTACAGCCTGGCCTTCACCGACTCGCTGCTCGGCTACGGGCCGATCACCTGGTTCTTCCACGGCGCTGCCGGGCTGATCACGGCCTACAACTTGATCTTCGTCTTCGCCCCAGCGCTGTCGTCGTTCGGCGGGTACGCCTTGGCCCGGCAATTGGGCGCACACCCGGTCGGTGCTGCCGTGGCGGGTGCTGGTTTCGCCTACGCCCCATGGCACTTCGGGCAGTTCTCGCACCTGCACGTGCTGTCCGTCGGCCCGATGGTGATCTCGCTGGCGATGCTGGCCCGAGGCCACGGGCTGACTATGAACGGACGCCGGGCTCCGGCCCGGCCGCTCTGGGTACTGCTCGGCTGGCTGGTCGGGGCCTGGCAGCTCAGCATTGGCTTCGCCAATGGGTTGCCCTTCGGATACCTGCTGGCGCTGATCGGGGTACTCGCCCTGGTGAGCCTGTCGGTGCGCAAGCTGCGCGCCCGGCGCCGCAGGCTGGTCGCCGAGCGAGGGGATCCGCTCGCAGAGCCGTACCCCGATGTCCCGGAGTTCACGGACCCGGTCATCCCGCCGGTCGGGCCGACCGTCGTCGTCATCACACCGCAACCTCGAATCGCCCGAGTAGTCCTCGCGGACCTGCTCGGCGCGGCGGTGTTCGTGCTGGTCGGATCGGTGATGGCCTACCCGTACCTGCGGGTGCAGGCGATCGACCCGGAGGCGGTCGAGACTGCTCGCGGCCTCGACCAAGTGCTGCAGTACTCGCCGAAGCCGGCTGGCCTGGTCGCCCCGCCGGCCCTGGACGGCACCTGGTCCTGGCTGACGAGCGGCCAGACCCTGGTGTCCGGTACGAACGAGATTCGGCTGCTGCCCGGCGCGATCCTGATCGGACTCGCGGTGCTCGGTCTCGCGGTCAGCAACTGGCGCTGGTGGTGGCGGCTCACGATCCTGGCGGCCGGGTTGCTGGTGGCCGGCCTCTGCCTCGGTCGCCGATTCCCGGACCGGTTCTTCCCCGGGCCTGACTCGCCGTTCGTGCTGCTCTGGCGGCACGTGCCGGGCTGGGCCGCGGACCGCACCCCCGGCCGGTTGATCGTCTTCTGCACGCTGGCGCTGGCCCTGCTGGCGGCCGGAGCAGTCAGCCGGTTCTGCGGCTGGGGATACCTCGGTAGCCGGGCTCGGACATCGCGGCTGCGCGTCGGCGTCCTCCTGGTCCTACCGATTCTGATCGTGCTCGAGGGTTGGGCGCGGATCCCGCTGATGCCGGTTCCGCCGCCCCCCGCAGCGCTCACCCAGGCGGTAGGCCCGACGGTGGTGCTGCCCTCGGTATGGACGAACGACAGCAAGGTGATGTTCTGGACGGCGACCCAGGGGTTTCCCGCCGTGGCCAACGGTGCCAGCGGGATCACCCCGACCACGCTGGTCCAGTTGCGCGCCGAACTGGTCGGTTTCCCGGACCAGCGCTCGGTGGCTTACTTGCGGCAGAACGGATTCCGCAGCGTGGTGGTGCTGCGGACGCCGCTGGGAACGGACCTCTGGCAGGACGCCGACCGGATTCCGGACCCGGCCCTCGGTCTCACCCGCCAAGACCTCGGCGAGTCCCTGCTCTACACACTCAGCTCGTGAGGTTCCCGCCGGGTTCCCGCTAGCCACCCGTAACAAGATCCACAAGGCCGGATCAGGTGGCTAACGGGCACTCGAGGGGAACCTCACTGTGCCGCAGCGAGGATGGCGGTGCCGGAGCGCGACGTGGGCGAACTTGTCCACAGCTGTCGGGGGCGATCGCTCGGGCGGCGGGTTGTCCACAGTTCCCGAATCGCCGGTCGCGACAGGCCTCACGATGGACGGCGTGCCGGATCTCAACGCTTACGAACTGCCAGAATTGTTCACCCGTCAACAGGCGCGCGTTGCCGGCCTGAGTGACCGCCAGTTGGACAAGTACCTAGCCGTCGGCGATCTGGTTGCCATACGTCGAGGAGTTCTTCGACGCCAGCAGGCGCCAAGCGCTCAGTCTGAGGAATCGCGCGCTCGAGTATCGATGCCCGCCCCACACGTTGCTTTTGAGTCTTTGCCATTGAATG
>DATINJ010000046.1:0-10180 GCA_035474375.1 Kineosporiaceae bacterium
CTCCGCGCAACTCTGTGCGCGCACCACAGGACAGGTCGGCGCCGAAACCCACTGCCAGATAGATGAGCGAGTTGCCATGAACGGCCAGTTGCTGGCGCTGTCGCGAGGGCTGGGCAACGCCTTCCTGGCCGGGCCGTGGGAACCGGTCGGCATGCTGGAACGTGCCGCCGAGGTGGTGGGTGGGCGCCGGCGCTGGCTGCGTCCGGTGATTCGGCAGGTGCTGGCCGCGTATCCGGAGCCGCCGAGCGACCGGCCTCGCGAGTTGGCCGCGTTCGTCGCCGGCCGGGCGGAGGTGACGTCGGCCATCGCCAAGGCGGCGCCGGCTCGCCCGGTGCTGGCCCGGCGGATCCCCCCGGCGCCGACCCGGATGGCTGAGCGCCGACCATGGCCGGTGCCGGTGCTTGACAACGAGCGTGACTTGGCCCGGTTGCTCGAGCTCGACCCGGACGAACTGCCCTGGTTCGCCGACGTCCGGGGCCTGCAGCGGCGGGCACCGGGCGGACCGCTGCATCATTACCGGTACTCCTGGCAGGTCACCCGGTCGGGCCGGGCCCGGCTGCTGGAGGCGCCCCGACCGAGGCTGCGTCGGATGCAGCGGACGCTGCTGGACGAGGTACTCGCGTTCATCCCGGTGCACCCCGCGGTGCACGGATTCGTCACCGCTCGCTCTGCCGTCACCGCGGCCCAGGTGCATGCCGGATCGGCGATGGTGATCAGCCTTGACCTGGAGTCGTTCTTCTCCAGCCTGACCGCCGCCCGGGTGTACGGGGTGTTTCGGGCGGCCGGGTATCCGCAGCCGGTCGCGCATCAGCTCACCGGCCTGTGCACCACCCGGACGCCGGTGGCCGAGCTCGGGGCGATGCCACCGGCAGCGCAGGGGGCGGATCTGGCGGCGCGATTCCGGCAGCGCCGGCTGCTGGCCGCCGGGCATTTGCCGCAGGGCGCGCCGACTTCACCCGCGCTGGCGAATCTCTGCGTGCTCCGGCTCGACCGCCGGTTGGCCGGCTACGCGGCCGGCTGCGCGGCGCGATACACCCGGTACGCCGACGACCTGGTCTTCTCCGTCCCGCCCGGCCACTCGGATCGGCTCCGGCCGGAGCGCTTGATCGCCGCGGTGGCCGCGATCGCGGCCGACGAGGGCTTGCGGGTGCAACCGGACAAGACCCGGGTGCAGCGAGCGCACCAGCGGCAACTGGTCACCGGGATCGTCGTCAACGCCCGGCCGAACCTTGTCCGCCAAGACTTCGACGAGCTGAAAGCGGTGCTGCACAATGCCGTCCGGTTCGGGCCGGCCAGTCAGAACCGGGACCAGCACCCGGACTTCCGGGCCCACCTGCTGGGTCGGATCGGCTGGCTGCAGCAGCTCAATCCGGATCGAGCCGCCCGGTTGCGCCGGTCATTCGAAGCCATCGTCTGGTGACCGGCAAAGACCGGCCAGGTGGTTCCGAGCGGTTCCCTGGATTCGCTGGCGCTGGCGCTGGCCTGCCAACCAGCGGCGTCGCCAAGAACACCGTGTCCCCGATGGGGTTGGTCGCGTTCATCGGACCGCGCGGCGCCTCCTCCGTCGCGGCTGTCGGGACGAAAGGGCTGGTGGTTGGCGCTGTCCAGCTCAGCGGCCAGGTACAGGGAGTGGACTTCGAGCACCGGCCGATCAAAAGTGTCCAGTTCCGGGACATGACCGGAAAGGTCCTGGCCGTCGCGAAGGTCTCGGCCTATGCCGAGCCGAACAACTCCGAACCGGTGAGGTCTTGGCCGACTAGGCCGCGCTGAGGCGTAGAGTCACGATCCGTGAGCCAGCCGACGGATCAGAACAAGATCGAGCACGACATCAAGCCGCGGAGCCGGAAGGTGACCGACGGCCTGGAAGCCACCGCCTCGCGCGGCATGCTCCGGGCCGTCGGGCTCGGTGACGAGGACTTCGCGAAGCCCCAGATCGGGGTGGCCAGTTCCTGGAACGAGATCACTCCGTGCAACCTCAGCCTCGACCGACTGGCCAAGGCCAGTAAGGACGGCGTGCACGCGGCTGGTGGGTATCCGCTGGAGTTCGGCACGATCAGTGTCAGTGACGGCATCTCGATGGGCCACGAGGGGATGCACTTCTCGCTGGTCTCCCGCGAGGTGATCGCCGACAGCGTCGAGACGGTGATGCAGGCCGAGCGGCTGGACGGCTCGGTGCTGCTGGCCGGGTGCGACAAGTCGCTGCCCGGCATGCTGATGGCCGCCGCCCGACTGGACCTGGCCAGCGTGTTCCTCTACGCCGGGTCGATCCTGCCGGGCAAGGCGACGATGACCGACGGCACCGAACGCGACGTCACGATCATCGATGCCTTCGAGGCGGTCGGGGCCTGCTCCCGAGGGCTGATGAGCCGCGAGGACGTCGACATCATCGAGCGCGCGATCTGCCCGGGCGAGGGCGCCTGCGGCGGGATGTACACCGCGAACACGATGGCCAGCGCGGCCGAGGCGCTGGGCATGTCGCTGCCCGGCAGCGCCGCTCCGCCGGCCACCGACCGCCGCCGGGACGGGTTCGCCCGCAAGTCCGGTGAGGCCGTCGTGGAGATGCTGCGGCGCGGGATCACCGCCCGGGACATCATGACCAAGGAGGCGTTCGAGAACGCGATCGCCGTCGTGATGGCGTTCGGCGGGTCCACCAACGCCGTCCTGCACTTGCTGGCAATCGCGCACGAGGCCGAGGTCGAGCTGAGCTTGGCCGACTTCACCAAGGTCGGCGAGCGGGTGCCGCACCTGGCCGACGTCAAGCCGTTCGGCCGCTACGTGATGTTCGACGTGGACCGGGTCGGCGGCGTCCCGGTAGTGATGAAGGCCCTGCTGGACGCCGGGCTGATGCACGGCGACGTGATGACCGTGACCGGTAAGACGATGGCCGAGAACCTGGCCGACATCAACCCGCCGGACCTGGACGGCAAGGTGGTCCGGGCGATCAAGGAGCCGATCCACCGGACCGGCGGCATCACCGTGCTGCACGGTTCGCTGGCGCCCGAGGGCGCGGTGGTGAAGAGCGCCGGGTTCGACAGCGACGTGTTCGAGGGCACGGCTCGGGTGTTCGACCGGGAGCGGGCCGCGATGGACGCCCTGGAGGACGGCACGATCACCGCCGGGGACGTCGTAGTGATCCGCTACGAGGGGCCGAAGGGCGGGCCCGGGATGCGCGAGATGCTCGCCATCACCGGCGCGATCAAGGGTGCCGGTCTGGGCAAGGACGTGCTGCTGCTGACCGACGGCCGGTTCTCCGGCGGTACCACCGGGCTCTGCGTCGGGCACGTGGCGCCGGAGGCGGTGGACGGCGGTCCGATCGCCGCCGTTCGGGACGGCGACACGATCCGGTTGAACGTCGCCGAGGGCACCCTTGATCTGCTGGTCACCGAGGACGAGGTGACGGCCCGGATGCAGGACTGGGTGCCGGTACCGCACAAGTACACCCGCGGCGTCCTGGCCAAGTACTCCAAGCTGGTCGGATCGGCGTCGCACGGCGCCGTCTGCTCCTGATCCCAGAGCCAGTTCCCGACTAAATATTCATTCCGGACCTGTGAAAACAGCCGTTTTCCACAGATAAGTACAGTTGGTTCCAGATCGGTTCCCCACGATCCAGGCAGTCGGGTTAGCCTCGGGCCGTGGTGCTCAGCTTCGCCATGGTCGCCGCGGCAGCCCTCGCCGGGTGGTCGTGGTGCTCAGCCGTGCGCGCGAACGGGCCGTTTCGCCCTCGCGAAGCGACCCTCCTGGTCGCCTGGGCAGTGTGTTCCGGTGTCGCCCGGCTGGTCGACCTCCTGCCCGGCAATTCCGCCAGGGTCAGTGCCGATCTGCTGCTGTTGACCGCGTCCTGCCTGGCGCTGGTCGCGGTGGCCGGCGTGGTTCGCCGGATCAGCACGGCGATCGGCGGTCTCGGGGTGGCCGTCGCGGAGGCCGGGCTGAACGCCACCTCGTTGGTGACGCTGGCCTGGGTGCTGACCGGAGGTCCGCTGCGGCCGCCGGCGGTGGCGTTGCTCTCCGCCGCACCCGCGCTGATCGACCTGGCTACCTCGGCGCTGATCCTGCGGCTGGCGATGCTGGTGCCGGAGGCGGTCAGCCGAGCCGCCAACCGTCGCCGGCTGTTGCTCTGCGCGGCGGCCGTCTGCCTGGTGGGTGGCGGCAACGGGCTGCAGGGTCTGGTCGGGCTCGGCGTGCACACCCCGAGTTGGATCATCGACTTGGTGATTGTGCTCGGGTATCTGCTGGCCGCGCTGGTGCCGCGGATCCGGAACCTGCCGTCCGCCACCAGCCGGTCCGTGTCCGGCCTTCGGGTGCTGCCGTACGTCCTGGTCAGCTCCGCGATCGTGGCGGTCTGCCTGCAAGCGTTGCTGGACACCACGGGCCCGGTTCCGGTGGTGCTGGTGACCTTCGTGGTAGCCAGCCTGGTGCTGCTGCAGGCCTGCACGCTCAGCGAGAACGACCAGCTGGTGAACGACCTGACCTTGTCCCGGCAGCGACTGACCGCGCTGGTGGAGAACACCAGTGACCTGATCGTCCGGCTGGACGGCAACGGCCGGGTGCTGGCCGCCAACGCGGCGGCCATTCGGTTGCTGCACCGCACCCCGCTGTCCCTGTCCGGTCGCTCGTTCGACGATCTGGCCCGGGCCGAGGACCGTCGCCTGGTCCGCGAGGCCGTTCTCGACGTCACCCGTGGCCGGAAGGAGTCCGCGCAGGTCGAACTGCGGCTCGCACCTCCGGCGACCGGGACGGCGCAGCTCCGGCTGCGCGCGGTCCCCGGTGGCGCGGTGGCCAACCTGAACGACGTCACCGACTCGGTGGAACTGCGCCAGCGCCTGGAACGACTGGCGCGGTACGACCAGATGACGGGTCTGGTGAACCGGTCGCACCTGCTGGAGGTGATCGGTGCCTGGCTGGCCGAACCGGAGGCGGACGTCGCCGTCCTGTACGCCGATCTGGACGGCTTCAAGGGTGTGAACGACCGGTTCGGGCACGGCGCCGGCGACCGGGTACTGACGGACGTCGCCTCCCGGTTCGAGGCGCTGGCCGGCGCCGTGGATGCGCGCCGGGTGATCCTCGGCCGGGTCGGCGGGGACGAGTTCATCATGGGGATGGAGGGCATCTCGCTCGACGCCGCGCGCCTGGCCGCCCAGCGCGTGGTGGAGGCGATCACCCCGCCGTTCGTGATGGGCGATCGGACCGTGCAACTCGGGGTGAGCGTCGGTCTGGCCGGCTCCGGCTCGGCGCACGGCCCGACAGAGCAGATCGTGCGCGGCGGCGAGGGCGGGGCCTCGGAACTCGTGCACCGGGCTGACCTGGCGATGTATGCCGCGAAGGGCAGCGGTCGGGCGCAGGTCGCGACCTGGGAGCCGGAGCTGGAGGAACGGGCCCGGCGACGGATGGACATCGCGATCGGGCTGCGGGCCGCACTGGACAACAACCGGCTCGCCGTCGCGTACCAACCGATCGTCCGGCTCAGCGACGGCGTCGTGGTCGGGGCGGAGGCGCTGCTGCGGTTGCCGCCCGGGATCGATCCGGCAGCGCTCGCCCCGGGCCTGGACGACCTGGTCAGCCCGGCCGAGCTGGTGGCGGTGGCGGAAGACAACGGGACGATCCTGGAGATGGGCGAGTGGGTGCTGGCCCAGGCTGCCCAGCAGGCCGCGGAGTGGGCCGCCTGCGGGTCTCAGGCCAGTGTGAGCGTCAACATGTCGGTGCAACAGCTGGTGTCGCCGCATTTTGTCGACTCCGTGCGGACCATCCTGCGCAGCTACGGGCTGCCACCCGGGCGGCTGGTGCTGGAGCTGACCGAGAGCCAGTTGGTCGGCCAGACCGGCCCGGCGCTGCAGACCCTGGAGCGGTTGCGGGCGACCGGGGTCCGGCTCGCGATCGACGACTTCGGCACCGGATATTCGTCGCTTTCCTACCTCAGGCACATGCCGGTCCAGCTGGTGAAGCTGGACCGAATGCTGCTGGACGACATCGGGGTCGACCCGCGAGCCACCGCGCTGGTCCGATCCGTGGTGTCGATGGCCCGGGACCTGGGCCTGCTGGTGGTGGCGGAGGGGATGGAAGACATGGCGTCCGTCCGCTTGCTGCGTGACCTGGGGGCCTACGCCGGCCAGGGGTTCGCTCTGTCGCCCGCGCTGCCGGCCGAGCAGATGGCCAAGGTGCTGGCCGGTCCACCCCTCGACCTCGGGATCTCCGAAGAGAGCCTCGACCCGATGAAAGCGCTGCCGGCCCGGCTGGTCGAGGCACCAGATGATCCGCTGGAGGGAATGCCGGACGATCCGCTGCCAGCCGATCCGCTACCGGCCGATCCACAAGAGGTCGACCTCGACGCGACGGTGATCGAGGAGCGATCATCGCATCTCAGATAGCGAGACGTGCCGTGTCGCAATTGACATCTCGGTGTTCCGGCGGGGATGGTGTCAGCATGCGTAGAACTCTCGTACTTGGACGGCGCGCCCGCTGAGGTCATCACGACCCGCCGAGCGCGCGACCCCTTGTGCCCTATGGGCCGAGGGGTCTTTTCGTCCCTATAGGTATCCGACCGACTAGGTAGCCGACCGACCCGAGGAAGCCGCGATGTCAGGCCAACGCACTACCGACCAAGCGTCCACCACTGGCGCGACGCTGGACTCCACGACCAGCCCAGGAACCGTGATGACCGGGGCGCAGAGCCTCGTCAAGTCGCTCGAATCCGCGGGTGTAGACGTGGTCTTCGGGATTCCGGGTGGTGCGATCCTGCCGCTTTACGACCCGTTGATGGACTCCACGATCCGGCACATCCTGGTCCGGCACGAGCAGGGTGCCGGGCACGCCGCCACCGGCTATGCCCAGGCCACCGGCCGGGTGGGGGTCTGCATGGCCACCTCCGGGCCGGGAGCGACCAACCTGGTGACGCCGATCGCCGACGCCTACATGGACTCGGTGCCGCTGGTGGCGATCACCGGGCAGGTGGCGAGTTCCTCGATCGGCACCGACGCCTTCCAGGAGGCGGACATCGTCGGCATCACCCTGCCGATCACCAAGCACAACTACCTGGTGACCGATCCGGCGCAGATCCCACGGGTGATCGCCGAGGCGTTCCATATCGCCAGCACGGGCCGGCCCGGCCCGGTGCTGGTCGACGTCTCCAAAGACGCGATGCAGAAGATGACCACGTTCACCTGGCCGAACAAGATCGACCTGCCCGGGTATCGGCCGGTGGCCCGCCCGCACGGCAAGCAGGTCCGCGAGGCCGCCCGGCTCCTGATCGACTCGAAGCGTCCGGTGCTCTACGTGGGTGGTGGGGTGCTCAAGGCTCGCGCCACCGACGAGCTGCGCCGGCTGGCCGAGCTGACCGGTGCGCCGGTGGTGACCACGCTGATGGCGCGCGGAGCGTTCCCGGACTCGCACCCGCAGAACCTGGGAATGCCCGGAATGCATGGCACGGTCTCGGCTGTCACCGCATTGCAGAAGGCCGACCTGATCGTCAGCCTGGGCGCCCGGTTCGACGACCGGGTGACCGGCAAGCTGGACTCCTTCGCGCCGCACGCCAAGATCGTGCACGCGGACATCGACCCGGCCGAGATCTCGAAGAACCGGATCGCGGACGTGCCGATCGTGGGCGACGCTCGCGACGTCCTCAATGAACTGTTCGCCGCCGTCCAGACCGAGCACGAGGCCGGCCGGAAGGCCGATCTGGCTGCCTGGTGGGTGCAGCTCACCGAGTGGCTGACCGACTACCCGCTCGGGCACGCACCGGCCCCGGCGGGCGAGGTGTCGCCGCAGCACGTGATCTCCCGGATCGGGGCGATCTCCGGACCGGAGTCGATCTACGTCGCCGGGGTCGGGCAGCACCAGATGTGGGCGTCGCAGTTCATCAGCTACGAGAACCCGTACACCTGGATCAACTCCGGTGGTCTCGGCACGATGGGATTCGCGGTGCCGGCCGCGATGGGTGCCAAGGTGGGCAAGCCGGATACCGCGGTGTGGGCGATCGACGGTGACGGTTGCTTCCAGATGACCAATCAGGAACTCGCCACCTGCGTGATCAACAACATCCCGATCAAGGTCGCGGTGATCAACAACTCCAGTCTCGGCATGGTCCGGCAATGGCAGACGCTGCTCTACAACGAGCGGTACTCCAACACCGACCTGCACACCTCCGTCGGACGGCGGATCCCGGACTTCGTCAAGCTGGCCGACGCGTACGGCTGTGTCGGGCTGCGCTGCGAGAACCCGGACGACGTGGATGCCACCATCGAGAAGGCGATGGAGATCAACGACGTCCCGGTCGTGGTCGACTTCGTCGTGCACCGGGATGCGATGGTGTGGCCGATGGTCGCCGCCGGATCCAGTAACGACAAGATTCAAGTCGCCCGTGACGTGTCACCCAAGTGGGACCGAGAGGACTGAACGATGAGCAAGCACACCCTTTCGGTGCTGGTGGAAAACCGGCCTGGCGTTCTCACTCGGGTCGCGGCGCTGTTCGCCCGGCGCGCGTTCAACATCCACTCGCTCGCCGTCGGGCCCACCGAGCACGAGGGCATCTCCCGGATGACCGTGGTGGTCGACGTCGACGAGTTGCCCCTGGAGCAGGTGACCAAGCAGCTCAACAAGCTGATCAACGTCATCAAGATCGTGGAGCTGGAGCCGACCGCTTCGGTGCAGCGCGAGATGCTCTTGGTCAAGGTTCGGGCCGATCTGCAGACCCGAACTCACGTTCTGGAGACTGTCGAGTTGTTCCGAGCCCGGGTGATCGACGTCGCCCCGGACGCGGTGACGATCGAGGCAACGGGCAGCCCGGACAAGCTCGAGGCCCTGCTCAAGGTCCTGGAACCGTTCGGGATCCGGGAGCTGGCCCAGTCCGGGTTGGTTGGTATCGGCCGGGGCAGCCGCTCGATCACCGACCGGGCGCTGCGCAGCGCCTGATCGTCTACCCGTATTTTTAAAGAGACTTCACTTCTAAAGGAGAGTTCCACCGTGGCCAAGATGTACTACGACGACGACGCCGACCTGTCCGTGATCTCCGGCCGCCAGGTTGCCGTCATCGGCTACGGCAGCCAGGGGCATGCGCACGCGCTGAGCCTGCGTGACTCCGGGGTAGACGTGCGCGTCGGCCTGGCCGAAGGCAGCAAGAGCTGGGCCAAGGCCGAGGCCGAGGGCCTGCGCGTGCTGACCGTGGCGGAAGCCGTTCAGGAATCCGACGTCATCATGCTGCTGGTCCCCGACCACCTGCAGCGGCACGTCTACACCGAGTCGATCGAGCCGCACCTGGCCGAGGGCGACGCCCTGTTCTTCGGTCACGGCTTCAACATCCGGTTCGGGTACATCACGCCGCCGCCGGGCGTGGACGTCTGCATGGTCGCCCCGAAGGGCCCCGGCCACCTGGTGCGTCGCGAGTTCACCGACGGTCGCGGGGTGCCGGTGATCGTCGCGGTGGAGAACGACGCCACCGGCAAGGCCTGGGACACCACGTTGTCCTACGCCCGGGCAATCGGCGGTCTGCGGGCCGGCGGGATCAAGACCACGTTCACCGAGGAGTGCGAGACCGACCTGTTCGGCGAGCAGGCCGTGCTCTGCGGTGGCGCCTCGCAGCTCGTGCAGTACGGCTTCGAGGTGCTCACCGAGGCCGGCTACCAGCCCGAGGTGGCGTACTTCGAGTGCCTGCACGAGCTGAAGCTGATCGTCGACCTGATGTACGAGGGCGGCATCGCCAAGCAGCGCTGGAGTGTCTCGGACACCGCCGAGTACGGCGACTACGTGTCCGGGCCGCGGGTCATCGACGCGCACGTCAAGGAGAACATGAAGGCAGTGCTCGCCGACATCCAGAACGGCGCCTTCGCCAAGCGGTTCATCGAGGACCAGGACGCCGGCGCCCCCGAGTTCAAGGCCCTGCGGACCAAGGGCGAGCAGCACCCGATCGAGGCCACCGGCCGCGAGCTGCGCAAGCTGATGAGCTGGGTCAAGTCCACCGACAGCGACTACGTCGAGGGCACCGCCACTCGCTGATCCGAGCCCGCACCGCCACTGTGCCCCTGAGCGGCCGGTGATCGACGCTGCGTCTGTCCGATCACCCGGCTCCAGGGGCACAGCTGGTTCCGCTTCAGAATCCGGTCCGGGTGACGACGGGGTAGATGACCGTGAAATCCCCGCTGGACCAGGAGGTCGCCGTGAGCATCGAACCGATCGGACACGTCGACTCCAACAG
>DATINJ010000047.1:0-5740 GCA_035474375.1 Kineosporiaceae bacterium
CCGGGCCCGGCCGAGCTGATCTGGCTGACCCGGCCGGGGATGTACGACATCCCGGAGACGCGCTACCACCAGGACCCCGTGCCGGGTGGGTCGCTGTCCTCGACGGTGGCCCGCCACCTCATCTCGATGACCCCGGCCGAGGCCAAGCACCAGATGGACAACCCGCCCGCGCACAAGGACGCCTGGGACCTCGGGTCCGTCTTCCACGGCATCGTCCTCGGGCGGGGCGCCCGATGCCAGGTATTCCCGGGCGCGTGGAACACGAACAAGATCAAGGACGAGATCAAGGCTGCTCGCGCTGCGGGCCTGATCCCGCTCAAGCCAGATGGGCTCGAGAAAGCAAAGGCGATGGCGGCGGCCGTCGCCCGGCACCCGATCGCGGGCCCGCTGTTCCGGGCGAAGCACGGGATGGCCGAGCAGACGATCGTGTCGACGCACGAGCGGACCGGGATCCCGCTGCGCTCGATGATCGACTGGGTCGACCTGGACCCGAAGCGGAAGCCGCTGATCGTCGATCTCAAGTCGACGAAAAATGTTTCTCCGCGCGGACTCTGGCTCGCCATCAAGGAATACCTCTACTACATGCAGGACCCGTTCTACCGCAACCAGGTCGCTTCCCTCGGTCACGACCCGACCGACGTCGGGTTCGCCTTCGTGTGCGTCGACTCCGAACCGCCGCACCTGGTGAACGTCGCCAAGCTCTCCGACGAGTACCTCGCCAAGGGCTGGGAGCACAACGAGCAGGCAATCGATCTGTGGGTTCGCTGCACCGAAACCGACACCTGGCCGGAGTATCCGGCCGAGGTCGTCGAGATCGAGATGCCGGGGTGGATGGCATGACCACGACCTCGCAGCTCGTCGCCGCGCTCACCGACCGCATCGCCGCCGCCCTGGCCATCCACCGGCCGTGCCACACCGCAGCGACCGAGCCGTGGGCTTGCCCTCGGGCCCACTACGGCCTCTGGGGCTACCACGGCAGCACACCCGGGCGCCACCAGACCGGGATCCCCGACCCCACCCAGCCCGCCGTGTGCGTGTCCTGCAGCCACACCTACCCCTGCCCGACCGCGCAGGCCCTCGGCGTGCCCGCACCCGAACCGACCACCACTCAGGAGACCTGACCCGTGACGATCGAAACAATCAGCACCACTGGGCAACTCGCGCACATCCCGGTGGTGACTGGCGGAGACCTTCCCGGCCTCGCCGTCCTGCAGCAGTGGGCCGACGCGAACGACCAGGCAACTCGACTGGTCTCCCAGTGGATCTGGACCGACCTGGTGCCGCTGCACCATTGGCCGCAGCCGGCCGGGGTGTCCCGCAAGGAGTTCCCGAACCCGCGGCTGAAGCACCCGCGTGAGTCCGACGAGGACTACCGCCGGCGCGCTGAGATCGCCACGGCCTCGGCGGCCGGGACCGTGCTGCGCGGCATCGGGTTCGGGCTGTCGCCGAACATCGCGCTGGAGCAGATGCACAGCATCCACGGCACGATCGGGATGAAGACCAAGCTCAAGCACGCGCTCGCCATCTCGCGCGGCCGGAAGGCCTGGGACGTGCTGCTTTCGGAGGAGGAGGTGAGGTGCGCGGGGATTCTCCCGGCGACGGGTGAGGTCATCGAGATCGGCGTGACGATGGCGCAGGCCCGCAAGGCCAAATGGACCGAGAACGCGGCGTACGAGAAGACCCCGATTGACATGCTGTGGGCTCGGGCGATGAGCCGGGTCTTGGACCGGGTGGCCGGGGACATCCTGTTCGGGCTCGCTTCGATCGAGGACATCGACCCCGAACCCGACGAGCCGGGCCAGGCCACAGTCACCAACGTCACCGCGAGCGACATCAAGGCCCGGGTCGCCCCGGCCGCTGCGGTTATCGAGCCGGTGCCGACCACCCAGCCCACCGCCGAGCCCGATGCCCAGCCCGATGCCGAGACTGCTTCGGTGGTAGAGCCCACACAAGAGCCGCCGACCGACCTAGGCTCGGCCGAAGAGCTAATCGACCTGGCTCAGAACCGCCGGCTGCACGCGTTGCTGCGCAAGCTCGACCTCGGCAGCGAAGCTGACAAGGCGGCCGCCCTGGCGGCCATCTCGTACATCGTGAAGCGGCCGATCGACTCGACGAAGTTCATCACGACGGCCGAGGCCGGCCCGCTGCTCGACCGCCTGGACGAGCTGTCGAAGAAGCCCGAGGCCAAGTGGCGGGCCGAGATCCGGTTCATGGTGACCCCCGACGCGAACGGCCAGCTGCCGATGCCCGAAGGCAGCGACCGTGGCTGACGGCCAGTGCGTAACGGTGTGCCGGGCCGACGAGGCTCCGGGCCGGTGCATCGACATCACTGAACCGATACCGACTTTCGGGACGGACTACCGGTCCAAGGCCGGGGCGTTCTACCGGTCCGAGGCCGAACGCATCCACGGCGCACTGATCGCCTCGCTGCCCGGCGGCACCCTCGACCAGCTGTTCGCCGTGATGGCCGCCGACCGGGCGTCCCTCCTCAGGGTTCCGCGCCCGGCGGGTCCTGCCGGACCATGCGCCGATCCGATCGAGTGCGGCCATGAAGCCGCGCTAGGGGAAGCCGAAGAGCAGCGACGTCGCGCACTGGAGATCCACAAGCCGAGCGAGTTCAACGACCAGGAGTGCGCGGGCTGCATCGGCAGCGACGAGAACCCCCTCGACTGGCCCTGCCCGACCGCGCAGGCCCTGGGGGTGACCGCGTGATCCGCACCCTCTGGTTGGTCGCCCATTCGACCGGAGCCGGGGTCGTCATTGCCGGGATCATCGGGAACCGGTGGCACGGATGGTTGAACCGCCCGTGGTGGTACGTAGTCGCCACCCTCACTGCCGCTAGCTCGACCGGTTGGAGCCTCGCCACCGGCAGGCTGCCCCTGGCCGCCCTGTACTCGGTCACCACCCTGCTGGCCGGGGCGTTCGGGGTCGTGACAGCACGCCGCACCCAGTCCAGGCGTGTCGAGAGATGGGACGGGTCATGAGGGCCCGCCGGGAGCGCGCCGTGGCGCACTCCAACCTTCTGACGCTGCGAGCTCTCGACGCAGCCGGTGGCCGGGACCTCGGTGCCGGAGCCGAGTTCCTCACGGCAGCGATCGAGTTCACCAAGCCGCGTCCGTCGTGGTGGCGACGCGAGCAGATCCAGCGCGTCAAGCGCCGAGCAGAGAAGAGGTGGCCGGCATGACCGCGACCCTGCGCAAGCCCGGCACGTGGGTGCTGGCCATCGTCCTGGTCGGGTTCACCCAGGCCGGTGTCCGCTGCGGTGACACGACCTTCCCGCACGGCCGGATCAGCCACCAGGTGGTGATCGACCGGTGAGCGGCACCCGCGTCACGGCCGACGCCGGCGAAGGAGAGCAGCCGGTTGCCCACCACCTGCGCCATCCCTGCCCCGGATGCGCGACACCGATTCAGATCCAGAGGTTCGCGTGCGGTGGGTGCTGGCGCCGTATCCCCGGCAACTTGCGCACGGCGATCGCCCGCTCGTGGGGGCGCCGGCTGAACGGCGTCACCGGCGCGGTCGGCGAGCACCTGAGCGCGAAAACCGCTGCCGTCGAGTGGCTGGAGCAGCACCCCCGAGAGGAAGGCCACAAATGAGCGCACACCTGACACCGTTGTTGTTCACAGTGGTGGCCGTCCCGAAGCCGCAGGGCAGCAAGCGGGCGTTCATGACCAAGCCTGGGCCCGACTCCGGAAAGACACCAAAGGCCGTCATGACCGACTCCGACAAGGAACCGCTGAAAGCGTTCCGCGAGGCGGTCCGGGGGTCCGCTATCAACGCCAAACCTGAGGGATTCGAACCGTTCACCGGCCCACTGACCGTCGTGCTGGCGTTCGCTCTGCACAAGCCGAAGTACGCCGAGCGTGGGCCCCGGCAGTGGCCGATCAAGAAGACAGCAGGCGACATCGACAAGCTCACCCGCTCGGTTCTCGACGCCCTCACTGATGCCGCTGTGTTCGGCGACGACGGGCAGGTCGTCCGCCTGATCGTCGATAAGGACTACCCGGGCACGGCCGAATCCGGGATGCAGACCAGCCCTGGCGTGCGCGTGCTCGTCCAGCCGCGCTACTCCGTGACGGGCGAGGACACACCCGAAATCACCTACGAGGAAGGAACTTTGCTGTGACCGTCACTCTCAAAGCCGATATCCAGGTCGCCACCCCCGACCTGCGCAACGCACTGCGGGCGGTGCTGCCGCTGTCGAACCCGCTGGTGACCGGTGACCACGACGCCGAGCACCGGGTGCGGTTCGCGTTCGTCGAGCACTGGCTGTTCGTCATCGCCTCGAACGGGTCCGGCACCGCGCTGGCCAAGGTCGCGGTGAAGCAGGACTCCCGCACCATCGAGTTCACCGCCGAGGACGGGCCTATCGTCGTCGACCTCACCCCGCGCCGGGCCCGGCTGCTCCTGCAGCAGTTCAAGGCCAAGCCGTCCGACCCGGACGTTGGTCAGCTGATGGAGTTCGGAATCGATGTCGAGGACGGGACTTTCACCGTCTCCGACATCGGTGGTCTGTGGTCCGAGGGTGAAAGCAACCGGTACCCGATCGAGGACCCGTCAGATTCCTTCCCGGACGTCATCCGGATCACCGCCCAAGCCATCGCCGGCATCGGCGCCACCCAGGTCGGCAAGCCGCTGGTGACCGATGGGCGGGTGCTGCGCCTGTTCGAGACCGCCAGCAGGGTGTACGACCAGCCCTTGCAGATCGAAGCCACCGGGTCCTCAGACAGCCGCGGCTTCACCGTCAGCTGCGGTCCGGACTTCCTCGGCACCCTCTCCAGCACCCACCAGGACGACGACAGCCTGAGGAAACGCGACCGCAACCGAGTGGCCTGGCTTGAACTCATCCCGGCACAGAAGCTGGTGGCCGTCTGATGGGCCTCACGCAAATGCGGATCACCGAGTACCAGGTGTCCTGCCTGCCCCTGGACGGCACCGAGCGCGGCTGGGGCGGCGTTTTCACCGTCCACGTCCAGTGGTCCGAGATCGGCGACCTGTGGGCCGTCCGCGCCAACGGGCGGGTCTACGACCGGGACGGCGTCGCGGAGTACGAGCCCATCCCTTCCGAGCGCGACGACGCGTTCCTCGAGCGGTTCCGGATGGACCAGACGACCGCGATGGCCGTTGCCCACAGGGTCGCACCGCTGATCACCATCAACGGCACCACCGCGGCCCTTGCCGCCGAGCGACTGGCTAGCGCGGTGAACGGCTGATGGCCATCGGGATCGGGAACCGGGCCGTCCGGGTCGCCCAGATTGCCTACGCGGAGCGGATCGGCAACGACCAGGACAAGATGCACGCGGCCATCGAAGCCGCGCTGCTGCAGCTGGTCGGCGACGTGCCGGCACTACCGGCGGTCCGGAAGTGCCGGGTCTGCGGGTGCACCGACGACGAGGCCTGCCCTGGCGGGTGCTCGTGGTCGCAGCCCGAGATCTGCTCGACCTGCGCCGCCCGGCAGCACCGTCTCGACGAGCAGTACCTGACAACGCTGCGCGAGCAGGAGCACGCCGCGAAGCTGCAGTCGTCTCAGGTGCTCGCCCAGCTCGACTTCATCGCCCACGGCCGGTCGCTCATCGATGAGCAGACCGAAGTCGCCAAAATGCAGCGCGAGGAGATCACCGGGGTCACCTGGCGGCAGGCCGTCGCGTGCGCGGCCGAGGGTGCTGGGTCGCCCACCGAGGACGACGGCGTCCACGAGCGGATCGCGGGCGACGCTGAGTGGTTCGCTCACCTGCTCGGC
>DATINJ010000048.1:0-5525 GCA_035474375.1 Kineosporiaceae bacterium
CCCCGACGACGTCGCGCTGCACCCGGACTCCGAGCACCGCTACCCGCTGTTCAAGCGGATGATCAAGCCGGGCGTCGACCACCTGTTCTTCATGGGCCTGGCCCAGTCGTCGCCGACGATCGTCAACCTCGCCGAGCAGCAGTCCAAGCTACTGGCCCGCCTGCTCGACGGCAGCTACGCGCTGCCCTCGGTCGAGGACCAGGAGCGGATCATGCGTGAGGACGAAGCCTTCCACCTCGAGCAGTACTACGCCGCTCCGCGGCACACCATCCAGATCGACTTCGGCCGCTACTGCGTCGACCTGATGAAGGAGATCGAGGCCGGTGCGGCTCGGGCTTCAGGAATCCAAGGCTAACTGGGGATCGGCCTGATCGGTCCGATGATCCTCGGCGTGATCGTGGTGAGCAGCGAGTACACGTCCACCGGTGAGGACGCTCCCGGCGCCCGTCAGCTCACCGAGACACTCACCGCGGTTCCCGACCAGCTGCGCCTGTTGGCGGCGAAGACCGCCGCCCTGACGCTGGTCGTCCCGGCTCAGGTAGCGACCACCGCCGACCGAGACGGCACCCAAGCCGAGACCGCCGGCTCGGTCGAGACCCCAACCCTGAACCTGCGCCCATGATCTTGCGCTTGACGCCTCAAACATGAATGATTCTCACGTTAGGGTCGAAGGTGAGCTCGCGGCGTATAAGGAGCGGCACTGTGGTGGGATTCCCTCGGGATTTTGTGTGGGGTGTGGCAGCTTCGGCGTACCAGATCGAGGGTGGTGTTGGCGAAGGCGGTCGAGTGCCGTCCATCTGGGACACGTTCAGCCACCGTCCCGGTGCGATTGCGGACGGGCAGACCGGCGACGTTACCTGCGACCACTTTCACCAGTGGCGCGAGGACGTGGCGCTGCTGGCCGATCTGGGAGTGGATGCCTACCGGCTGTCGATCTCCTGGCCGCGCGTGGTCAACGCTTCGGGTGCGCCCAACCCAGCTGGCCTCGACTTCTATGACCGACTGCTGGACGCCCTGGTCGAACGCGAGATCACCCCGGTGGTGAACCTGTTTCACTGGGACCTGCCGCAGTGGCTGCAGGACCGCGGTGGCTGGCTGCAGCGCGAAACCGCGCACCGGTTCGCCGAATACGCCTCCATCGTGGCGGCCCGCCTGGGCGACCGGGTCGGCGTCTGGGCCGCGATCAATGAGATGTTCGAGCACTTCATCCTCGGGCACGTGATCGGCGAGCACGCCCCGGGTCTGCACCTGCCGCCGGCCGAAGCCGGCCCCGTGGCCCACCATTTGCTGCTGGCGCACGGCTCGGCCGTGGTGGCACTGCGCGCGGCCGGGCCGACGCCGATCATGGCGATCAACAGCTACGCTCCGGCCCGCCCCGTCAGCGACTCCCCGGCGGACGCCGGCGCGGCGGCGTTCTACGACGTCCTGCAAAATCGCATGTTCACCGAACCGCTGCTGTTGGGCACCTATCCCGAGGAGATTCTGCCGCTGGTGGAACCGTCGATCCAGGAAGGCGACATGAGCGTCATCGCCAGTCCGGTTGATCTCTGGGGGGTCAACTACTACACCGTCAACGCGGTGCGGGCCCTCGACGGTGACATCCCGCTCGAGGTGCTCCCTCCCGCTGGGCTTCCGGTGACCGCGTTCGGCTGGGCCATCGCACCGGACGGACTCACGGAGATCCTGCTGCAACTGCAGGAACGTTACGGTGATCGCCTCCCGCCGCTGGTGATAAGCGAGAACGGCTGCGCCGTCGATGATGTCGTGGACGCCGGTGGGGAGTGTGACGACCCGGAGCGGATCTCGTTTCTCGCCTCGCACCTGGACGCCGTGCAGACGGCCCTCGACGCCGGGGTGGACGTCCGCGGCTTCTACGCGTGGTCATTGCTGGACAACTACGAGTGGGCGGCCGGCTACACCAAGCGCTTCGGCCTGGTGCACGTGGACTACGACACCCGAAAGCGCACCCCGAAGACCTCGTACGGCTGGCTGCGTGATCGGATCCGGCAGAGCCGTGAAGCCTCCACCGGGCAGCCAGCCCGATGACCGAAGCGCACCTGGCCGCCGATGACCCCGCACCGTCAGATCCTGGCGAACACGGAGCACCCGGCCGGTTCGGCGCACTCGATGCGCCCACTGAACCCGTTCCGGTCATCTGGATCCTGACCTTCGCACTGGCCGTGACGGGCATGTTCGTCGGCTGGTTCGGCCCGTTACAGATCCTGTTGGCGAAGCAGTCCGAGGTCTTCTCGGGGGGCAACAAGGAGGGCGTGCTGGCCCTGGTGACCGGCATCGGCGCGCTGTTCTCGCTGATCGCGAACCCGGTCTGGGGTGCGCTGTCCGACCGCACGATTTCCCGTTTCGGCCGACGGCTTCCGTGGATCGCGGGCGGCACCGCGGTCGGCGTCGGAGGACTCGTGATCCTGGCCCTGGCCCGTGACGTCCCCACGATGATCATTGGCTGGTCGCTGGTGCAGACGGCGCTGAACGCGCCGTTCGCGGCCCTGACCGCCACCATCGCGGATCAGGTTCCGGTGGCCCAGCGTGGGGTCGCCGGTGGCTATTTCGGCGTGGCCCAGACGATCGGGGCCGCGGCGGGCGCCGCCCTGGCGGTGATGGGCGGCAGCATCACTGGCGGATACCTCGCATGCGCCGGCTTCGTGGCGATCTCCGTCGTGCCGTACCTGCTGATCCGACGCGATCAGGTGTTGCCGGCCGCCCTGCGGCCCGCCTGGAACTGGCGGATCTTCCTCACCGGATTCTGGATCAGCCCGGTCCGCCACCCGGACTTCGCCTGGGCCTGGCTCACCCGCTTCCTGATCAACCTGGGCAATGCCATGGCCCTGCTCTACCTACTGTTCTACCTCAAGGAGGAGGTGGGACTGTCTGATCCGGACGGTGGGGTGCTGATCCTGACCGCCGTCAACGCGGTCACGCTGCTGATCACGGTGATGGTCGCCGGAGCGTGGTCGGACCGGCTCGGCAACCGACGCGCGTTTGTCACCGGCTCCGGAATCATCATGGCGCTGGCCGGTTTTCTGTTAGCCGGCTGGCCATCATGGATCGGCGTCATCATTGCGGCGCTGATTCTCGGTGTCGGGTTCGGCGCGTTCACCTCGGTCGACTTCGCTCTCATGACCCAGGTGCTGCCCTCGGATCTGGACCGCGGTAAGGACCTGGGCGTGATCAACATCGCCAACTCGCTGCCGCAGGTCCTCGCTCCGGCGATCGCTGCGCCCATCGTCGCCCATGCCGGCGGATACTCCACACTCTACGTGGCATCCTCGTTGATCTCATTGGCCGGAGCCGCCCTCGTCTACCGGATAAAATCCGTACGCTGAGCTGGAAGGACAGTTGCTGGCGCTCCCCACCAGCGTTGGCTTCCAGCGCGAGAGCCTGCCGGGCCAGCGCGACCGATTCCCCCGCCTCGGCGTCGGACATGCCGAAGCCCGCGCGCACGGTGAGCACGGCAGCTGTTCCAGCGGGCATGACTGTCGGCGGTGTCATCCGTTGTACAGGCATCCAGCCAGTGGTTCACCCGCGCCACCAAGCTGGTCGCCCGCCTGGAAGACAGCTGGCCGAGGGCGAGGCGCGCATGATCCGCAAAGCCGGCTGACCGGCGATGCAACGTTCTGGCGGTCCGGCTCGTCCCTGGTGCGCAATGGATCACCAAGCCACCAGGGAAGGACCACGATGAGCGAGACCGAACGACCGACGACCGAGGCCCTCGAACGGGAACTGAGTTCGGCGGTCGCGGCCAAGGCCGAACGGGACTCGCTGGTCCGCCGTTCGGCCGCCGCGCAGCGGCAGTGCGCGGCGGCGGACACCGTGCTCACCGGGACGGCCGCGGCACTGGCCAGCGAGAGCGCCGACGTCGCCAAGCTCGAATCCCTCAGCTTTACCCGGGTGCTGGCCAGCCTGCGCGGGGACCGGGCGAGCGCTCTGGACGCCGAACGGGCCGAGCAGAAGCGGGCCGAGTACGCCCATGCGGTGGCCGTCGCGACCCGGGACGCCGCCTTCGCCGAACGCCAGCGCCTGCGCCTCGCCCTGAGCAAGGCCGCCGAGGTCGACCGCCGGTACGCCGCCGCCCTGGCCGCCAAGGAGGCCTGGCTGCTGGCCGGGCCGCCCGACGAGCGGGCTCGCGAGCTGGCCGAGTCGGCCGAGCGGCGCGGGCGACTGGAGGCCCTGGAACGCGAGACCACGGAAGCGATCGCGGCCGGCAGCGCGGCCCTGCAGTCCCTCTCCCAGGCCCGGACCACCCTGTCCAGCGCCAACACCTGGGCCAACATCGACGTCTTCGCCGGCGGCGGGCTACTGGTCGACAGCCTGAAACGGAGCCGGATGGACGAGGCGGCCGGGCAGCTGCACGCGGCCGAAACGGCGCTGCTGCGGTTCGGCTCGGAGCTCGCCGACATCAACGCCTCGATCGAGGCCCTGCAGCTCAACTTGACGATGTCGGTGCTGGACATCGCTTTCGACAACGTCTTCACCGATCTGGCGGTACGCGGCCGGATCGGCGATGCGTCCCACCGGGCCGATCAGGCCCACCAGGCGGTCGACCGAAAGGTGTCCGAACTCAAGGACGAACTGCGGCGCGTCCAAGCCGAGCGCGGACAGCTCGACGACCGGCGAACGGCGCTGCTCTGCCGGGACTAGCCTTCCTCCTCGTCCCCGGACGGCCCGCGCAGAGCCCGCGCGTCCCCTTCGATCTAGGACTCGAAAGAGCGGGTCGGTGATCTCCCTCGGGCCGGCCGGGTCGGTCAAGTCGAAGACCCGGCCGGCTGTTCGCTTTGACGTCGAGCGCTCGAGATCGCGGCTCTGGGCTGACCGAAGCGCAGTGGTCATCGACGTCGACCCGTAGTCGACGAGACCGAACTGGCCAGATCCCGGGCACGCCATCATGAGTCCATGACTATCGACCCTCGAACAACGATCTGGAACCGGGCCGCCATGTCCGCTGGCGGAGCCACCCCCGGCTTCGGCGACCAGGCCCTCTCAGCCGTCCTGCGTTTCCACGGGATGCTGATGAACGGCGGGATCGACCACGCACTCGATGTCCTGACCGACCCGGATATCCAGGCCGCCGCCGAGGGCTTCCATTATCTAGGCGCCGACAACGTGCGAAATCTTCTCCTTCACGCGCACCGCCAGACCGCGACCGACGACGACTTTGAAGACCAATTTGATGACGCCTACACGCAACTCATCCCATCCGACGAACGTCTCGCTGATCTCTTCCACGATCAGCTTGCTGCCGCCCCCCAGGACTTCGCCCCGATCGATCAATTCGACAGGTGACGCACCACAACCAGGCGGTCTATCCCCATCGTGGTCCTCTTCAGCACGCAAGGGCGCTGAGGACCCGTGAGATCTCTTCTTGCCCGGCGAGCCCTCCCCTAGGGCGATGACGCACAGGATTCGCAGCGGCAGGTTCTGCCGGGCCGCCGCATCGATCTTGTGATGTCCGTCCAGAAGGAAATGGGTCAGACCCCAGTGCGCCTGATCGCTGTCATGAGGCTGCGTGA
>DATINJ010000049.1:0-2138 GCA_035474375.1 Kineosporiaceae bacterium
CCCCTTCGGAAGCGGGCACGACGAGCAGGGGCAGTTCTCCACCGGGGTAGCGCAGGGCTACGTCTGTCTCGCTCATCAAGTGCCGACGCTACTGCTCCGCTCCCGACCGCGCGTGGCGGGCCGGTCCGCGACCGGAGGCAGGATGGGTCATGGACAGGACGTCGAGGGCCGCTGGCACCACGCCGCCCTGTGGCCACAGGAGGGGCCGGACTTCACCGGCAAGCGGGTCGCCGTCATCGGGACCGGGGCCAGCGGCGTCCAGCGTGGGGGCAGCCGCTACGCAGTCGATGCGGGCGTCGAGGTGTGGCTGGGCGCCGTCGACGACCGCCTCGCTCGCTCCGGGTGGCGGTGGCTCAGCCGGAGGGCCGCAGCCGGGGATGCGACGTCGCGGCGGTCCCGGGTGCATCCGGGATCCTGTTCAGCGGCGCGGATGGACGGGGCGCCGCCGATGAGCTGCTGAGCGAGCTCGTCCAGCAGGTGCTGCGCGGCCCAGTCCAGATGTTCGGGGTCACCGTCCCAGGGATCGCCGTTGGGCTGGCTGCTGTGCCGCCAGAGCCACGCGCGGACGACGCTCAGGCGATCGACCCGGAAGTCGGCCGGACGGGGAGTGGAATCGGCCATCGAGGCGAACACCTTTCCGCGGCGTTCCTTCACGCCGGATCCGGCTGCCGGCAACAAGCTCGCGGACAGTGTAGGTGCCGTCCTGGGAGCCGGCAGGCGTGCTCAGGATGGGCGCGGGGACTCGGGTTCGTTGAGATCGCGCTCCGGGTCGATACCCGTCGGGTTGTCCGGCTTCTCCCGGCGCGGCCGGCTGGGCATCCCCGCATCGCGTTCGGCGCGGCGGATGATCAGCAGCAGTGCCAGGTCGGTGCGCCATCGAGGGATCACCGGGCACCGCCGGTGGGCCCGCCACCGGCTCCCTGAGCAGCACTGTTGATGCCTTGGTGCTCCCCTGGGCCGAACCACGAGGAGACCGCCAGAGGCGGGCGGGAGGGCAATCGGCCTTGTGGCGGCTGGCCGCCAGGCAGCGGTGGTGGACGGAGCATCGGCGGCCTTCCCGAACCAGAACTGAGTCATCCCAGAATACCGCGCTGACGACTACCTGTGACTACGAAGCTGCTGTGTGTCGTTCGTGTGAACAGCTGGACACATGGTCACCAGCAAGCCTTACGCCTAGCCCGGCGGGAACGCCCGGCAACGCGGCCCACACCCACCCCGATCGCGAAGCAGTCGAGCTCGGACAGCGTCGAAATCTTGCACGCTTAGATCAGCGAATTCCTCCACATGTTACAGACAAGCGCAGCATCGTCGTGTGAACCTCTGGAAGGTTTGTAACATTCCGATCTACGTCATACCGGGTTCGCCGATGGACCGACACCGCCGGCACAGTGGTGCAGGAATACTGGACTGTCGACGGACTCGGGCACGCCTGGTCGGGTGGCCACTGGCTCGGCTCGTTCACCGATCCCCGCGGGCCCAACGTCAGCCGCGCCATGTACGCCTTCCTCGCCCGGCACCACAAGAACAGCGAGAAGACTGCCGCCCGAAGCGCCGCCGAGCACTGCCGATCCTGCATCCAGGGTTACCCGGCCTTGACCACCGCCATCGTGGCTCCTCGTGCTGGCGTCGGGCCACCTGGTACCGCATCGATGGGACCCCCGGTCATGATCACCAGGGATCCGCTGACCCACTGGTGGGCAATGCTGTCAAGGAACCCAGACAAGGAGACAAGCACCCAATGAGCCTTCCCCAGTAAGGGATTGGCTGATCTGTTGATCATGTGGTTCGGCCGGGCAAGTGATGGAGTAGGATGAGGGCGGCGTACTGCTCGGCCAAGCCGGACATGCGGCGGAAGTCTGCGACAGTGACCGTTGTCGCCTGGTCGGGAAGCCCGATAGCGGTACCGGGGACGTGCATAGCCGTCGGGGTAGTGGGCACGCAAATGAGTGTGGACGTCATCCGCCGGTCTGGTCCTGCTGCGGGAACTGCAGGGAGTCCCCGCGCTGGCTGCGCGGTTTGGTCATCGGCGTGCATCGCGCGGGCGGCAGAAGGGCCGGCTGAGCGCAGCGACCAGCTGCGGATTCGAAGTCGACGACTGATCGAGAACCGACTGTCGAGGAGGTAGCGGTGAGTGTGAT
>DATINJ010000050.1:0-15740 GCA_035474375.1 Kineosporiaceae bacterium
AGTACGGCGGCGTCCGATGTCTGGACTGACGAGACGCAGCCCCGCCGAAGGCGCGGAACGGTTGAGGAGGGAAGACATCGGGTCAAGCCGCCGCGCGAGCGAGCAAATATACGGAGTCCGCTTCGCGTCTTCACAAGCGCACAGAGGATGCTTGCATCGGGTGACAGGATGTGTACATGGCATTAACGGCACTGGTTAAAGACGAACTCAGCAGGTTGAAGGTGACCAAGCCGTGCTGCCGCAAGGCGGAGGTCTCGGCCACTCTGCGGTTCGCGGGGGGCTTGCACATCGTCAGCGCTCGGATCGTGATCGAAGCGGAACTGGACACCGCACAGGCCGCGCGGCGGCTGCGAAAAGACATCAGCGACGTTTTCGGGCACAGCAGCGACATCGCCGTCCTCGCTCCCGGTGGGCTGCGACGAGGCAGCCGCTACGTGGTCCGAGTCAGTCGGGACGGCGATGCGCTGGCCCGGCAGACCGGGCTGATCGACGGCCGCGGCCGCCCGGTCCGTGGCCTACCACCGCAGGTGGTCTCCGGCGCCACCTGCGACGCAGAGGCCGCCTGGCGGGGCGCCTTCCTGGCTCACGGCTCGCTCACCGAGCCGGGCCGCTCGTCCGCCCTCGAGGTCACCTGCCCGGGCCCGGAGGCGGCACTCGCCCTCGTCGGCGCCGCCCGTCGACTCGGGATCCAGGCGAAAGCCCGGGAGGTCCGCGGCGTCGACCGGGTGGTGATCCGGGACGGCGACACGATCGGCGCTCTGCTCACCCGGCTCGGCGCGCACGACGCCGTGATGGCCTGGGAGGAACGGCGGATGCGTCGCGAGGTACGCGCCACCGCGAACCGGCTGGCGAACTTCGACGATGCGAACCTGCGGCGTTCGGCTCGCGCCGCGGTCGCCGCGGGATCCCGGGTGGAGCGGGCACTGGAGATCCTCGGTGACGAGGTCCCGGAGCACCTGCAGACCGCAGGCCGGCTCCGGCTGGCCCACAAGCAAGCCAGCCTGGAGGAGCTGGGCCAGTTGGCCGACCCGCAGATGACCAAGGACGCGGTAGCCGGTCGGATCCGCCGGCTGCTGGCGATGGCCGACAAGCGCGCCTCCGATCTCGGCATCGCCGGCACCGACGCCAACCTGACCCCGGACATGCTCGACGCCTGACCGTAGATCCGCGCCACTCCCTTGCCCGTGATCATGCACGGCTACCCGCCCAAGACCGCTCCGAACGGGCGATCGCGCATGATCGCGGGCAAAGGGTTTGATGGCCGCAATGCTGTCCGGACACGCAGGTCAGCGCTGTCTGGACACCTCGCCAACACCGGCACCGCGTACGCTTGGCTTGCGTAGCTGTGACAATTCAAACCCCAATGCACTGGGTGCGCCCGGTGCGCTGAGAGGAAATATCTGTGACCGTTCGGGTAGGCATCAACGGCTTCGGCAGGATCGGCCGCAACTTCTTTCGCGCTGCCAGGGCGGCGGGCGCGGACATCCAGGTGGTCGGCGTCAATGACCTGACCGACAACAAGACCCTCGCTCACCTCTTGAAGTACGACTCGATCCTGGGTCGTCTCGACGGTGACGTGAGCTTCTCCGGTGACGAGATCACCGTCGACGGCAAGTCTTTCAAGTCGCTGGCCGAGCGTGACCCGGCCGCGCTGCCGTGGAAGGAACTCGGTGCCGACGTGGTGATCGAGTCCACCGGTATCTTCACCGACGCCACCAAGGCGCGTGCGCACATCGACGGCGGGGCCAAGAAGGTCATCATCTCCGCGCCGGCCAAGAACGAAGACTTCACGGTCGTGATGGGTGTCAACGACAGCGACTACGACGCCGCGGCGCACCACATCATCTCGAACGCGTCCTGCACCACGAACTGCCTGGCGCCGATGGCCAAGGCACTCAACGACGAGTTCGGCATCGAGCGTGGCCTGATGACCACGATCCACGCGTACACCCAGGACCAGAACCTGCAGGACGGCCCGCACTCCGACCTGCGTCGCGCCCGCGCCGCCGCGCTCAACATCGTGCCCACCAGCACCGGTGCCGCCAAGGCGATCAGCCTGGTGATCCCGGCGCTGAAGGGCAAGCTGGACGGCTACGCCCTGCGGGTTCCGATCCCCACCGGCTCGGCCACCGACCTCACCGTCACGGTCGGTCGCGAGACCACCGTCGAAGAGGTCAACGCTGTGCTCAAGGCTGCCGCCGAGGGCCCGATGAAGGGCTACCTGGTCTACACCGAGGACCCGATCGTCTCCTCCGACATCGTCACCGACCCGGCGTCCTGCATCTTCGACTCCGGTCTGACCAAGGTTCTGGGTAACCAGGTCAAGGTCGTCGGCTGGTACGACAACGAGTGGGGCTACTCCAACCGGCTCGTCGACCTGGTCAACCTTGTCGGAACGGGCCTGTGACGGGTTCGATGCGGAGCATTGACGATCTGGCCACCGAGCTCGGTGGCCTGACGGGTAAGCGCATCCTGGTCCGCAGCGACCTGAATGTGCCCCTCGACAAGGAGACGGGCGCCGTCACCGACGACGGCCGGATCCGCGCGTCGCTCCCGACCTGGCAGAAGCTGCTCGACGCTGGTGCCAAGGTGATCGTCGGCGCGCACCTGGGCAGGCCGAAGGGCGCCCCGGAGGCGAAGTACTCGCTGCAGCCGGCCGTGGAACGGGCCCAGGAACTGCTGCCCGGCGTCACGGTCACGCTTGCTGCCGACACCGTCGGGCCGGCCGCACAAGCGGCGGTCGCCGCACTCGGTGACGGCGAGCTGCTGGTCCTGGAGAACCTCCGGTTCAACCCGGGCGAGACCAGCAAGGACGACGCCGAGCGAGGCGCCTTCGCAGACCAGCTGGCCGCGCTCGCGGACGGCTTCGTCAGCGACGGTTTCGGCGTGGTGCACCGCAAGCAGGCCAGCGTGTTCGACGTCGCGCAGCGGTTGCCGCATGCGGCCGGCGGGCTCGTGCTGGCCGAGGTCGAGGTACTCCGGCGGCTGACCGAGACCCCGAAGCGGCCGTATGCCGTCGTGCTCGGCGGTTCCAAGGTGTCGGACAAACTCGGCGTCATCGAGAACCTGCTCGGCACCGCCGATCGACTGCTGATCGGTGGCGGCATGGTGTTCACCTTCCTCAAGGCCCAGGGCCACGAGGTGGGCAAGAGCCTGCTCGAGGAGGACCAGCTCGACGTGGTTCGCGGTTACATCGAGCTGGCCAAGTCCAAGGGTGTCGAGCTGGTACTGCCGGTAGACATCGTCGCCGCGACGGAGTTCTCGGCGGACGCCGAGCATGACGTGGTGGCTGCCGACGCGATTCCGGCCGACCGGCTGGGGCTGGACATCGGTCCGAAATCCGCGGAGCTGTTCGCCGGCAAGCTGGCCGACACCGCCACGGTGTTCTGGAACGGTCCGATGGGGGTCTTCGAGCTGGAGCCTTTCAGCCACGGCACCCGGGCGGTGGCGCAGGCGCTGATCACCTCGCCGGCCTTCACCGTGGTCGGTGGCGGTGACTCCGCGGCGGCGGTGCGGACCCTCGGGTTCGACGAGCACGCCTTCGGGCACATTTCCACCGGTGGTGGAGCGAGCCTGGAGTTCCTCGAAGGCAAGACCTTGCCGGGCCTGACCGTACTCACCACGGAGGGCTGAGCCATGGCCGCATCGAAAGCAGAAGCCGGCGACCGGACCCCGCTGATGGCGGGGAACTGGAAGCTCACCTTCGATCACCAGCAGGCCGCGCACTTCGTGCAGAAGCTGGCCTGGACGCTGGAAGACGCCAAGCACGACTTCGACGCGGTCGAGGTCGCACTGCTGCCGCCGTTCACCGATCTGCGTTCCGTGCAGACCCTGGTGGACGGCGACAAGTTGCAGTTCCGCTACGGCGCGCAGGACCTGTCCGAGCACGACAAGGGCGCCTACACCGGCGAGGTGTCCGGCGGGATGCTCGCCAAGCTCGGCTGCACCTACGCGGTCGTCGGGCACAGCGAGCGCCGGCAGTACCACCACGAGGACGACACGGTGGTCAACGCCAAGGTGAAGGCCGCCTACCGGCACGGCCTGACGCCCATTCTGTGCGTCGGTGAAGGCCTGGACATCCGCAAGAGCCAGGAGCACGTGCCGCACTGCGAGCAGCAGATCGATCGTGACCTGGCCGGCATCACCGCCGAGCAGGTGGCGTCGATCGTGATCGCCTACGAACCGGTGTGGGCGATCGGCACCGGCGAGGTGGCCACCCCCGAAGACGCGCAGGAGGTCTGCGCGGCGATCCGGACCCGGTTGGCTGGGTTGTACTCACCGGAGATCGCCGGCGGCGTGCGGATCCTCTACGGCGGGTCCGTGAAGGCGGCGAACGTGGCCGGCATCATGGCCCAACCGGATGTCGACGGCGCTCTCGTGGGTGGGGCCAGTACCGACCCGGCAGAGTTCGCTTCGATCGTCCGTTACCGCGATCACAAGACCGGGTAGTGCCGAACTGAACGTGCTTTGAACCGTGCGTCGCGCCGTTGGAAGGACCCTCCTGGCGGCGCGACACGCGGAACGGTCGGAACCCGGCCAACCATCGCCTACTCTGTGTACCTGACGGCTTCTCCCGATCGACGAACGAGGTCCGCGTGTCCGTGCTTCGCCTGGCGCTTCAGATTCTTCTGATCGTCACAAGTTTGATCTTGACCTTGCTGATTCTGCTGCACAAGGGCCGCGGTGGCGGGTTATCGGACATGTTCGGTGGCGGTATGTCATCGAGCATGGGCAGTTCCGGCGTTGCTGAGCGCAACCTCAACCGCTTCACGATCGGTATCGGCGTAATCTGGGCGACAGTGATTGTGCTCCTCAATCTGCTGGCCCGGTTCTTCCCCGACGCATCCTGAGGCACAACCCTGATCCGGACGTCGTCCGGGCATCGAAGGAGGATTCACGGTGGCGAGTGGCAACGCGATCCGCGGCAGCCGAGTCGGAGCGGGCCCAATGGGAGAGGCGGAGCGGGGCGATACCGCGCCTCGCTTCCGGGTCTCGTACTGGTGCGCCAACAAGCATGAAACCACCCCCAGCTTCTCCGAAGAGGCCGGTGTGCAGCCGCCGGAGACCTGGGACTGCCCTCGTTGTGGTTTTCCGGCCGGACAGGACCAGACCACGCCCCCGTCCCCGCCCCGGAACGAGCCGTACAAGACTCACCTGGCATACGTGAAGGAGCGGCGCAGCGACGCCGACGGTCAGGCGATCCTGGACGAGGCTCTCGCTTCGCTTCGGGCCCGCAAGATCATTCGCTAGGCATCCGCCCTGCGGTTCGACAATCGCCCCCCGGCAGTGAGCCGGGGGGCGATTGTCGTCCCGCAGTGATTCCGCAGGTCACCGCGACAGGCTGGTTCTGCTGAGAGCAACCTGGTTCGACGGCACCCCGGCCCGCCGGGCAGAGTCATCGCCATGAGACTTCTCGTGCTGGGCGGGACCGGATTCGTGGGCCGGACCGTGGTCCAGGCCGGTCTCGCTCGCGGCGATCAGGTGACGGTCTTCAACCGCGGCCGGAAGACCCCACCGGTCGGGGTGACGGCACTGGTGGGGGACCGGACCGTGGCCGCCGGTCTGGTCGCGCTGTCCGGTGACGCGCAGTGGGACGTGGTCGTGGACACCTGGTCGGCGGCGCCGTCCGCGGTCCAGGACACCGCCCGGTTGCTGGCCGGCCGGGTCGGGCAGTACACCTACATCTCCAGTCGGTCGGTGTACGTGTACCCACCGAAACCCGGGCTGGCGGAGGACGGACCGCTGGTCGAGGCTACCCCCGAGGGCGGCCCGGAGCTGGACTACGCGGCGGCGAAGCGGGGCGGCGAACTGGCGGCGCTGGAGGTTTTCGGTGACCGGGCGCTGCTGGTCCGGGCGGGTCTGATCCTCGGCCCGCACGAGGACGTCGGCAGGCTGCCCTGGTGGTTGCGGCGGATCGCGCGCGGTGGTCCGGTGGTCGCTCCGGGGCCTGCCGAGTTGGGGTTGCAGTACATCGATGTCCGAGACCTGGCCGAATGGACCCTGGCCGCTGCCGGTCGCGGCCTCGGCGGCCCGTTCAACCTGGTCAGTCCGCCGGCCACCACCACGATGGGTGAGCTGCTGGAAACCTGTGTCCAGGTCACCCGATCCGGTGCCGCACTGCGCTGGATCGCACCGCAGGTACTGCTGAAGGCTGGGGTCGAGCCGTGGATCGATCTGCCGATCTGGCTGCCACCCGGGGAGGACCACGACGGGATGCACGGCGCTGACGTGTCGAAGGCTCTGGAGACCGGCCTGCGCTGCCGCCCGATCGGTCAGACGATCCAGGACACCTGGGCGTGGTTGCAGAACCTGGACGGCGAGCCGCCGCAACGCTCCGACCGACCCCGGCTGGGGCTGGACCCGACCATCGAGGCCCGACTGCTGGGCGCCTGAGCGCTGGGTCGAGTCGGGCATTGCTGTCAGACTTCCGAGTCGACCCTGGGGGTAATTGTGACCGTGGCACGACGAGTTGCCACCATCGAGGAGCTCAGCGGGCTTGCGCGGGCTGCTCTCGGCACTCGTGCCCGCTTGATCGAGGTGTCTCGGTTGCGCGGCGGTACCCGAAAGGGCGTCTATCGGCTGACCATGGACGACGCCTCCACCGCGATCGCCTACCTGTGGGATGACGGCGAAAACTATTGGCCGATAGCCGAATCCCCCGCTGACGAGCTGACGAACCCGTTCGCGGCGGCGACCGGTCTCGATCTGTTCGAGGCCGCGCATCGACTGCTGACCGGCCTGGGCGTTCGGGTGCCCAGGAGGTATCTGATCGACCGGAGTCAGGAGCACTACCCGGCGGATGCCGTCGTGCTCGAGGATGTCCCGGGCGAGCATCTGGAGGCCCTGCTGGCACGCGATCCGGATGCCGCGCAGCCGGTACTGGCCCGGCTGGCTGACGCGCTCGCGGTGATGCATGGGCACGCCGGACCGGCCTTCGGCAAGGTCGCCTTGATCAACTCCGGCGGAGTCTCCCGAGGTGTGTCCGGCGAGCAGATCGCGTTCGACCGGGCGCTCGTCGATCTGGCCGAGGTGGCCCGGCGCGACGTCCGGATCCGTGCGGTCCGCGACCGGCTCGAGGACGTCGTCCGCCAGCTGTTCGCCCGGGTTCGGCCGCGGGCCGAGTTCGGACTGATCCATGGTGAGCTGGGGGCGGACCACGTTCTGGTGGACGCGGCCGGCCAGCCGGTTCTGATCGATATCGAAGGGCTGATGTACTTCGATATCGAGTGGGAGCATGTCTTCCTGGAGCTGCGTTTCGGCGAGCACTACCACCGGCTGGAGCGTCCCGGGCTCGACCCGGCGCGTCTGATGTTCTACCGGCTGGCGATGCGGTTGTCGCTGGTCGCCGGCCCGTTGCTCCTGCTGGACGGCGACTTCCCGGACCGGGCTTTCATGCTCCACATCGCGGAGTCGAATCTTCGCCAGGTCCTGACCTTCCTGCCCTGACCGGATATCCCCCGGCCGTGGTGAATCATCCGTAGCGAATCAGGTATTGCCTGAATGGTGCTGGAGATGGCAGGCTTGCCATGAGCCAAGGCGATCCGTGGGTTTCTCTCGCCGTGGTCGTTCGGTCCACAGTCCACCCGAACGGGGAGTTGTCCACAGATTCCTTCGGCATCGGTTGTGAGCTGTTGCCACCCGGCAGGGTTTCAGTGTGGGCGATGCGAATGAAGTGCGAGACAGGATCTTTCATCTGTACGACTCAGCGATGCGGTTGTGGGCAGACCCGAGCCTGCCCGAGGTGGCCCGGTGGCTTGACCCGACGGCATCCGCGGCGTCAGGTGCTCCTCCAGGTTACCGAGGCGCTGGCCAGAATTCGATTGGACGAGTTGACGATAAAGCGAATCGAGAGGGAGAACGGCATGAGTATCGAGCCCATGGTCGACTTCTACCGCGATACCGAGGTTGGTCACCGCTTGCAAAGCATCGGTCGGGAGGAGGGCCGGGAGGCGGTGTTGCTGGCGCTGTTGCAGTCGCGGTTCGGTGACTGCTCGCCGGTTCGGGAGGTCGCTCGCCGGTTGGCCGACGGGGATGACCAGGCAGCCGCCGTCGCGGCGATCATGCGTAGTCCGGATCTGCTGTCGCTAGTGAGTGCGCAGGCCTCCAGTGCGCCCTGACCTAGGCGGCCGCTCAGGATCGGCCTCCGCAGCGGGGTCGCGGTACGTGCGTAGCTGCGGGTGGAAAGCGGCGATTGTGGCGACAGTGGTCACCGTCAGCAGCCCACCGAGACAGATCGCCCAGCGAGTGCCGAGTACCGATCCGGCCAGCCCGTGCAGCAGGGTGGCGGCCTGCGGGCCGCCGATCAGGACGACGGTCAGGGTCCCCTGGGTGCGGCCGCGAAGCGCGTCGTCCGGGTGAGCCTGGGTGATGGCGTTGCGGCAGGTGCTGAGGACGAAGTTGGCCGCGCCGCCGAATCCGAGCGCAGCCAGTGTGAGCCAGAGATTCGGGGCTAACCCGGTGAGGATGACGGCGACCCCCCAGACGAGGGCTGCGGAGATCATCAAGGTGCCGGGGCGGCTAGTGCGGGTGAACGTCCCGGAGATCAGGCCGATCGCGAACACCCCGGTCGGGTACGCGGCATACAGCAGGCCCAATGCCCGAGCGTCACCGGAAGAGCTGGTCCCCAACGTGATCGAATCACCCCAGTGGGTGGCGAGTTCGGGAAACAATGCCGCCGGCATCCCGAACGCCATCGCCGCCAGATCTACCGCGAGCACGCCGGGCAGGATCCGGTCGGCGGCCAGGAGCCGGAATCCGGCGACCAGATGCGGGATGGTGGCCGGTCGGGAGTCGGGCTGGTTGAGGGTCGGCAACGGCGGGAGTCGGAAGACCGCCCAGAGGACGGCGATCAGGGCGATCGCATCGAACAAGTAGAGCGTTCCGGCGCCGACCAGCGGGATCAGAACACCGGCGAGCAGCGGGCCGAGGACGGCTCCGGTGTATCGGACCAGCGAGCTGAGGCTGGTGGCCGCCGCCAGCAGGTCGGGCGGCACGACTCTCGGCAACACCGCGCCCGTCGTCGTCATGATCGCGCCGTAGGTCAGGCCCTGGCAGCCGACGAGGATCAGCAACCCGGTGACCGACCGCAGATCCGTCGCCGCTTGCATCCACAGCAACGTGTAGGTGACCGCGAGCCCGGTGTGCGCGACCAGCAGGAGCCGACGCCGATCCACGACGTCCGCCAGCGATCCTGCCCACAGCGCGGCGAAGGCCAGCAGCGGGAACGACACCGCAGCCGACCAGCCGACCGTCGCCGACGAACCGGTGAGCGCAAACAGCTGAGCAGGCACCGTGACCACGCTGAACGAGCCACCGACCGCCGAGACGACGGAAGCCAACCAGAGTCGGCGGAAGGCCGGAATGGTCAGCGGTCGCCGATCGATCCCGCGGACCGTCAGCATCCGGTCTGACGCGGCTCAGACGCGAAAACGTCGGCGATGACGCAGCTGACGTTGTCGGGTGCCCCCGCCGCCCAGGCCAGCGCGATCAGTTCTCCGACCGCCCGATCAGGGTCGGCCACGGTGCCGATGACGCGGGCCAGGTCCGTCGCGGCGACCACGGCGGACAACCCGTCCGAGCACAGCAGGTACCGATCGTCGGGCCGGGCTTCGTGCAGTCGGACGTCGGCGGCCGGCCCGGCCTGCCCGTCGAGCGCCCGCAGGAGCATCGCTCGCTGCGGGTGGGACGTCGCTTCGGCGGGGCTCAGTCGCCCGTCGTCGACCATGGCTTGCACGAAGGTGTGGTCGTGGGTGATCTGGAACAGCTGCCCGCCGCGCAGGAGGTAGACCCGGCAGTCACCGATGTGTACCAGCGCCACCCTCGAACCGGCCCACAGCATCGCGGTCAGGGTTGTCCCGGTCGGCAGTTCGAACTCGTCGGCCGCCGGTTCGGCGAGTTCTCCGATGGCGTGATTGGCCCGACCGACGGCGTCCTGCAGGGCGTTCAGCAGGTCGCCGGCGGAGATCGGCTGCTCGACGGCCAGGGTCCGCAACGCGTCGATCGCCGCCGTTCCCGCCCGTTCGCCATCGGCGCCGAAACCATCTGCCACAGCGAGTAAGTGGGCTCCGGCATAGGCCGCATCCTGATTACTTCTGCGAACCAGGCCGGTGTCTGACCGGACGGCGTAGCGGATCCCGAGCCGGACGGCGCGGTGATCGGTTTCGCCGCTGCGATCGTCGGAGAGCTCGCTGATCAGGAAGCCGGTGAGGTCGCGCCGCGCGGCCGTCTCGGCCTCCACTTGCGCCCAGAACCGGCTGATCGCCGCCGCCGCGTCCTTGCGGTTGAGATCGCAGACGGTCCGGATCGTGGCCAGTGGCATCCCTAGCCGACGTAGCCAGGCCACCAGTCGGGCGCGTTCGAGCTGCGCCGGGGTGTAGAAGCGGTACCCGGTCACCGGGTCGACCTGGGCCGGCGGCAAGAGCCCCAAGTCGGCGTAGAGCCGCAGCGCTTTCGGGGAAAGCCTGGTCAGTGCGGCGAACGCCCCGATGCTCAGCAGTTCCATGTCGGCGATGGTGAGGTCTGCCCCAGGGGCAAAGTCAAGGCGGGCGGCTGGTGTCGGAAATTGTCGGTGCTGTGGGTGAACATGGGTGCATGACTTCTTCTGCGACGGTATCCGCGCCACCTCGTCTGGGGTTGGCATTCGTTCCGACCCAGCCGCCGGAGCGGCTTCGAGCCTTGGCCGCTGCGGCCGACGATGCCGGGCTCGACGAATTGTGGGTCTGGGAAGACTGTTTCAAGGAGAGCGGGATCGCCAGCGCCGCCGCGGCCTTGGCCTGGACGGAGCGAATCACGGTCGGGATCGGTCTGCTTCCGGCCCCCCTGCGCAATGTCGGCCTGACCGCCATGGAGATTGCCACGCTGAGCCGGCTGTTTCCCGGCCGGTTCGTCGCCGGGGTCGGGCATGGTGTTCAGCCCTGGATGGGGCAGGTCGGTGCTCGGGTCGAGTCGCCGATGACGCTGTTGCGCGAGTATGCGGGCGCGCTGCGCCGGCTGCTCGACGGCGAACGCGTCAGCGTCAAGGGTCGTTACGTCACCCTGGACGACGTTGCCCTCGACTGGCCGCCGCTCACCGCGCCGGCCCTGATGCTCGGTGGCGCCGGGCCGAAGTCGCTGCACTTGGCCGGTGAGCTCGGTGATGGCACCTTGCTGACCGGCGTGCTCACCGACGACGAGGTGCGCGCGGCCTGCGCGGTGATCTCAGAGGCGAACACCGCCCGGTCGCCGCTGCCGAACGGGCACGACATTGTCGCCACTCAGATCGCCGCCACCGGGTCCGGTGCCCAGGCGCGGGTGGACGCCGAGGTCCTGCGGTGGGAGAAGCAGCCGGGTCAGGGCATCGGGGTGGCGGGGGATGCCGCCGCGATCGCCGCATCGGTGCTGCGGCTCGCCAGTTTCGGGGTTACCGCTGTCGCTATTCAGCCGACTGAAGATGAGCCCGATCTGGAAGGGCTGATCAGATTCCTCGGAACCGAGGTGCGTCCCCTGCTGGTGGCGAGGTCGAACCGGCCATGACCGTCGCCGCCAGGGCATCGCTGCCGGGCCGGTTGGCCGCGCTGTCGGTTGGCCGTCCGGTCGCCGTTCGAAAGGGCCGCTTATCCGACGGGGACGGCGGCGGGCCAGGTGATCGCGCTGTCCGGGATGGCCGTGCGGTTGAGGGCGACCAGCGAGCCTGGTGGTAGCACTCGCTGCCGGCAGAGGTCCTGGGCGATCAGGCGGGCCACCTCGATCGCACCGTGGGCCTGGAAGTGGGTGTTGTCCTGGACGCCGTCGGGGTAGTTCGGATTCTCGGCCGGATCCAGCCAGAGGAACTCCGCTTGGGTGCCCTCCGGTCCCAGCGCTTCCCATCGGGCCCGGCTCGACGTGGTCAGGTCGATGAGTGGAACCCCCTCCGCGGCGGCGAGCTGACGCATCGCCTCGGGGTACTCGCCGTGGGAAAGGAGGGCGTGTCCGGCGGTGTCGAACCTGCGTCGCTCGACCGGGGTGACCAGAACCGGGTGGGCGCCGTGCTGGCGGGCGCCGTCCAGATAGCGGCGAAGGTAGCTCTGGTAGGTGGTGTACGGGTCGGTGTGCCGGGCCTCGTCGGCCTTCTCGTCGTTGTGCCCGAAGGAGATCAGCAGGTAGTCGCCGGGGGAGATGGTGGACAGGATGGTGTCCAGCAGTCCCAGGTCGGCGAAGCTCTTCGAGCTGGCCCCGGACAGGGCGGCATCGCGGACGGTCACGGCCGGTCCGGTGAACACCGGCAGTGCCTGGCCCCACCCGGTGCGCGGGGCCAGGGTGGCGTCGTAGATCGAGGCGGTCGAATCGCCCGCCACGTAGATCGTGAATCGGGTCGCCTTCGAGGCGCTCGCCGCGCTGGCGTCGCCGGCCCCCACGGAGCTGCCGACCAGGGCGGCACTCAGCAGGGCGGCGCTCAGGGCGGTGCCGAGGAAGGCGCCGCTGCGAAGCGTCTGCCTGAGTCGTCCCAGGTATCGGTGCGTCGATCGATGCAGGCGATTCACGATGTCCCGTTCTCTCGGCTCAGCGAATCCAGCGTTCTGGATAGCGCTTACCGACAGGCTGCCCGGCGGCCCGGGGGATCGTCAACGGTTCTGAAAATGAAACGACATTTCATCCAGATCGGGCACGCTGAGCTCGCCGTGCCCGTTCCGGCCATGAACGATATTCATCCGCATCGGGTGGCTGGCGGCACCGTTTCCTCGCCGGGCGGGACGGCTGGCGAGGTAGTCACCCGCTGCGACCCAGGTGCTTACCCTGCTGGCCTTGTTCGGCCCTGCCCACACTCCTTGCGGTGATCATGCACGCTTGCCCGGCCGATGAGCGGGCAACCGTGCATGATTGCGGCCCAGGGGCGGGTAACCGTGCATGATCACGGCAGGTTTTGAAGCAGGGTCAGTTGCTGGTCGGATCGGGTGACCACTTCGGCCGGGCGCTCTACAGCTTGCTGGCGGCGGCGTGGTCGAGAAGCCAGAGGGTGCGCTCGGTGCCGTGCACCGAACCGCACGGCAGACCCTTGCCCCCGATCGCCTGGGCGACCACGTCGGCCTTGCCCTGGCCGGTCGCGAGCAGCCAGGTCTGCCGGGCGCTCTGCAGCGCAGGCAGGGTCAGGGAGATCCGGGTCGACGGCGGTTTGGGGGAGTCCCGGACGGCGATCGCGGTGCCTTCACGGACGGCGGACTGCGGATGTTCGGGGAACAGGGAGGCGACGTGTCCGTCCGGCCCGACCCCGAGCATCAGGACGTCGAACAACGGCACCCCGTCGGGGCGGCCGGCGGCGATCGCGAGCTGGGCCGCGTAACTGGCGGCGGCGGCGTCGACGTCGGCGCCGAAGGCCCCGTCGCTGGCGGGCATCGGGTGGACCCGGGCGGGGTCCAGGGGCAGCGCGTCGAGCAGGAAGCCGCGGGCCTGGGTCTCGTTGCGGTCCGGGTCGCCGGCCGGCAGGTACCGCTCGTCTCCCCACCACACGTCGACGGCGGCCCAGTCGACGGCATCGCGGGCGGCAGCGGCGGCGACCGCCTCCTGGACGGCGCCGCCGCTGGTGCCACCGGTGAGGACGACGTGGGCGTGCCCGCGCGCCACCTGTGCGTCCACCAGGGCGGTGATCAGGCGGGCGGCGGCCGCTGCCGCCATCAGATCGGGATCCGCCAGGATCACGACGTCCCTGCTCATGCTCACTCCTTGCGGGTGCTCGTGGTCATGAAGTCCAGCCCGTCGCTGGGGCTTCCGTTGTTCACCTGGAAGGCCCGCGACCAACTCGGCTCCTGGCCGTCCGAGCCGCCGTCTGACGTGGTGCCGTCAGGGCCGTCAGGGTTCGGCGCACCAGCGCCGTTGGTCTCGCTCTCGGCGCGGGCCGGCCGCGGTGGGTGCAGCGTGGCCAGCCCTTCGGTGAGGACGTCGGCGAACAACTCGTCCGGGTCGAGCCGGCGCAGTTCCTCGGTGATGCATTCGACGTCGCTGCGTCGGGGCATCGCGATCCGGCGCTCGGGCTGGCCGGGCTGGCTGAGCGTGGCGACGTTGCCGTCCGGCCGGTCGATCGTCACCTTGCCGGAGGGCCGAACCAGGGTGACCGCCACCATTCCGGTGCCGGGAGCGGTCTTCTTCCGGGTGACCGGGCACTTCAGGGCGAACGCCAGCCAGCCGGCGAGCAGTTCGGTGCTCGGGCTGTCGCTGGCGCCGGTGACGACGGCGCGGGTGACCGGTTCGAACGGGGGCTGGTCGAGGGCGGCGGCGAGCAGGGCCCGCCAGCGGGTGATCCGCGACCAGGCCAGGTCGGTGTCACCGGGTGCGGTTTCGGCGGCCAGCTGCATCAGGGCCCGGATCGGGGACTTCGCCTGCGCGACGTCGGTGATCCGCCGGGTCGCCATCCGGCCGATCCGGTCCTGGGACGGAGCTTCCGGAGGCAGGCCCGGCCACCACACCACGATCGGGGCGTCCGGCAGCAGCAGCGGCACGATCAGGCTGGACCCGTGCTCGGTCAGCGGCCCGTACAACCGCAGCACGATGACCTCGCTGGCCCCGGCGTCCCCACCGACGCGGATCTGGGCGTCGAGGCGGGCGGTGCCGCGTTTGTTGCCGCGGACGATCGCCAGGACCCGGCTGGGGTGCTCACGGCTGGCGTCGTTCGCAATCTCGATCGCATTGTCGGCCAGGAGTTCGTCGGTGACCAGGACCAGGCTCAACACCCGGCCGAGGGCCACCGCTCCGCCACTGTTGCGCAGGTCGACCAGCTTGTGGTTGATCGCATTGGTCGTCGTGTTGGGCAGATCGACGATCATGGCCGCCTCCAGCTACGCCCGTCACGGGCCATCATGTCGTGCGAGTTCTGGGGACCCCAGTTACCCGGGTCGTACGGTTCGGGCTGGCCGCTGGTGGCCCAGTGCGCGGTGATCGGGTCGAGGATCTTCCAGGACAGCTCGACCTCCTCGTGCCGGGGGAACAGCGGGGGGTCGCCGAGCAGGACGTCGAGGATCAGCCGCTCGTAGGCTTCCGGGCTGGATTCGGTGAAGGCGTGCCCGTATCCGAAGTCCATGTTGACGTCGCGCACCTCCATCGAGGTGCCGGGGACCTTGGAACCGAACCGGATGGTCACGCCCTCGTCCGGCTGCACCCGGATCACGATGGCGTTCTGACCGAGTTCCTCGGTGGCGGTGTTGTCGAACGGCAGGTGTGGTGCGCGCTTGAAGACGACGGCGATCTCGGTCACCCGGCGGCCGAGTCGCTTTCCGGCGCGCAGGTAGAACGGCACGCCGGCCCACCGGCGGGTGTCGATGTCGAGCCGGATCGCGGCGAACGTCTCGGTGCCGGAGTCCGGGGGGATGCCGTCTTCCTCGAGATAGCCGATCACCGGTTCGTTGCCCTGCCAGCCGTGGGCGTACTGGCCGCGGGAGGTGCTCAGGTCGAGATTCTTGGGCAGTCGGACGGCGGAGAGCACCTTTTCCTTCTCGGCCCGCAGTTCGCGGGCGTCGAAGGTGATCGGTTCTTCCATCGCGGTCAGGGCCAGCAACTGCAGCAGGTGGTTCTGGATGACGTCCCGGGCGGCGCCGATGCCGTCGTAGTAGCCGGCCCGCCCGCCGATGCCGATGTCCTCGGCCATCGTGATCTGTACGTGGTCGACGTAGTTGGCGTTCCAGATCGGTTCCCACAGCTGGTTGGCGAAGCGCAGAGCCAGCAGGTTCTGCACCGTCTCCTTGCCGAGGTAGTGGTCGATCCGGAACACCGAGTCCGGCGGGAACACCGACTCGACG
>DATINJ010000051.1:0-13351 GCA_035474375.1 Kineosporiaceae bacterium
GGCCCCGTTCGACGCCCGGGCGATCCTCGCCGATGCGCAGCTGCGCCGAAGGGCTGGCCGGCCCGACCAGCGGCCGTTCCAGCAGGACCAGGCACTCACCGCCCGGATGGCGCTCTACGGTCTCACCACCCAGGCCGCGCACGCTGCCGGGGAGTGCGAGGTCTCCGGCGTCCTGGCGCCCGGACGCCGAGCCGACCTGACGGCCTTCTCCCTCGACCCGCTTCGGGCCAACCCGGACGAACTGGCCGAGGCACCGATTCTCCTGACCACGGTGGGCGGGCACGTCGTCCACCGCGCACCGCAGGGCCGTTGACCTTGCTGTTCGCCTGCCGAAGCTGTGCTGGCAGCAACCCTCGGACGGGCGTGGGTCCAAGGGTGAGCGCTGGTACGACTGGGTCTCAGACCGCAGCCATCTCAGTCAGCGGGATGTTTTGCGTGCCCCCAGCAGGATTCGAACCTGCGACCTAAGTATTAAAAGTACCCAGCTCTGGCCACTGAGCTATGGAGGCAAAGGAAGGGGTGCTGGTCCGATGGATCACCACCCCAACCCGGTATTGCGTCTTCCGTTCAGATGCTGAGGATCTCGTGCCAGGACGGCACCCTCGGCTGGTACCGCAGCCGCATTTTGGCTTCGCCGGGAGTGCGGTTGCCTTTGCGCCCGTTGCACCGACCGCAGGCCGCGACCGTGTTGATCCACGAGTCCGCCCCACCACGCGAACGCGGCAGCACGTGGTCCACCGTCGTGGCGACGCCGCCGCAGTAGGCGCAGCAGTGTCCGTCACGCTTGAGCATGGCCTTGCGAGACCACGCCGGGACGGCTCGGGTCCGCCAGCGCATCTGCACGTACCGCACGAGCCGGACCACGGCAGGACGCTGCCACGGGCCGATCGCTCGCCCCTCAGCTACCGTTTCGACGACCGCGACGTTCCGCGACAACATCCGGATGGCGTGCCGCAGGGAAACATAGTGCAGCCGTTCATAGCCGGCGTTCAGTACCAGGACCGCGGTCACGACACACCTCCATCTGTCCCACGACGGCCGCACGGACTGTCCCCGCGACCTACTTCCCCAGCCGCTCCTCGGACGTGACCATACGAGGTGCTGAACAGCGCCAGGCACTCCGGGCCCGGCGCTGCGGCACACCCTGTGGAATCAGCGGGAGTCGAACCCACGACCTCTCCAATGCGAACGGAGCGCTCTACCAACTGAGCTATGACCCCTTACGGGTTTCTGACAGACACTGCAGTGCAATGTCTTTGACGCATCAGCACAGGCTTGACATCGCTTTGTCTGAGTACGGCGAGCCCCCGGTCAGAATCGAACTGACGACCTTCTTCTTACCAAGAAGACGCTCTCCCACTGAGCTACGGGGGCAGGATCGGTGCCCTCCGGGAAGGAGACGCCCCGGCGAAGCCGGCAGCCACCGGTCACGCTGTCGTGAGTGCCCACGGCGGGAGTCGAACCCGCCCTCCGGGGCAAAGCCCCGGTTACCAAGTGAGGGAGACGCGCTTCCCTGCCGGGGGATGAGGTTCCCCAACCTGTGGTCTTCTACACCACGGGCCCGGACCCGGTGCTTCCGCAAACCTACCTTGGATGACGCCGACTCCAAGTCTTTGAGCCGCTCTGTCCGCTGAGCTACGTGGGCCTGTCGTCGTGCACTCCTGCCGCTGCCCCGCCGAGCCGGCGAAGCAGAGCATGGAGGTGCCTGCCGGATTCGAACCGGCGTGAACAGCTTTGCAGGCTGCGGCCTATCCTCTCGGCCAAGGCACCATCACGGCGCATTGCGCGCCCCGGCGGAAGCCGCTGCTTCCACCGCAGTGCCGACGACAGGGATTGAACCTGCAACACACCGGGTTTGGACCGGCGTCCTCTACCAGTTGGGACACGTCGGCATGAACTCGAAAGCGCTCCCACGAGAGGGCTCGAACCTCTAACATTCCGATTAACAATCGGACGCTCTGCCATTGAGCTACGCGGGATCGGCCAGTCAGATACGTGGCACCTGACTGGCCAACGTCGGGGTAGCAGGATTTGAACCTGCAGTCTCCTGCTCCCAAAGCAGGTGCCCTACCAAATTGGGCTATACCCCGGTGGACCCAGGGGGAATTGAACCCCCGACCTCTTCCCTGCCGCGGAAGCGCGCTACCAGCCTGCGCCATGGGCCCATCGTGTACTGCCCGAGACCAGCAACTGCCTGATCTCGTGCGTGGTCCCGGTCCGACTCGAACGGACAACCTCCCGGGCTTCAACCGGGCGCTCTCTCCTACTTGAGCTACAGGACCTCCAACTCCCCGAGCGGGAAGCCGCAGCTAGACGAAACTTTCCCCGCGCGCCCTCGGCAGGATTCGAACCTGCGACCCCTTGATCCGTAATCAAGTGCTCTATCCACTGAGCTACGAAGGCTTGCTGCTTCCAGCGACTGGGTAAGCCCTACCGTTGGGTTACCCCGGGCGTCGCGAGTGTCGGAGTCGAACCGACCGAGGCAGAGCTATGAGTTCTGCTGCGCCACCAGGCGCGACCCGCGTAGTACCCCGTGCCGGGATCGAACCGGCCTTCTTCCGAGTGAAAATCGGACGAGATAACCACTACTCCAACGGGGCAATCCCGCGAGCTGCGGGGTTTTGGTTTGGCGGCCTCGACGGGGCTCGAACCCGCAACCTCCGCCGTGACAGGGCGGCGCTCTAGCCGTTGAGCTACGAAACCAGACCCGAGCCAGCGGTTCTGGCCTGGACACGGGGATTCGTGCGTACGCCGGGAGGGTGTCGAACCCTCGACCCTCCGATTAAGAGTCGGATGCTCTGACCGCTGAGCTACCGGCGCCTGGGCCACCTACCGAATGCAGAACCGTCGTCTCACTCGGAAACCGCTTCCACGCGGGCCAGATCCGAGCACTTGTCGCACCAGATCCAGTCGCCGACGACAGCGCCGGGGTCGCGGATCGGGCCGTGGCAGGGCAGTCGGACTACGCGCAGCGGGTTGGCCTGCACGGCCTTGGCGAGCTTGCGCTCAGCTTTGCGGCGATCCTGCGGCGTGAGTGCGGGTGTGGTGGAGGCCAGAAGCCTCCCGTTGACGATGCGTGCCATTGCTGTCAGACCTCCTTCTGTTCGTATGGTTTTGGTCGTACTCGGACGAGCGCGACTGCTGGCCTGTTGCGAGCCACCTGCTGGATTCGAACCTGCGACTTCCGCTTTACGAGAGCGGCGCTCTACCGGACTGAGCTAAGGCGGCAATACCCTTACGGGCAATCTGTTTCGCCCGAAGGCGCGGTGGCGAGAGGAGGGCTTGAACCTCCGACCTCTGTCTTATCAGGACAGCGCTCTGACCTGCTGAGCTACCTCACCGTGACACCGCGCTGCCGAGGCAGGAATCGAACCTGCGAATCCCCGATTCAAAGTCGAGACGCCCGTGCCAGCAGAGCACCCGGCACCGGCTACACCTTGCGGCACAGCGGTTGTGGAGCAGGGATGGACAGGATCGAACTGCCGACACACGGTTTTGGAGACCGTTGCTCTACCAGCTGAGCTACATCCCTCTAACCGGACCGAAATCCGGCGACGCTTGAAGTTCCTGATGAACGGCCCACTGTCACCTGCTTACCAACCAGATCCAGGCCGTTCGTCGCCGCTTGCAGGGTGCCAACCTCAAGCTGCTGCACGACACGGGTAAGAGCACGACCACGGCACCGGTGATCCCGGCAGGAGTCGTACTGTTATCGCTATTCGGTCTCAGCGCCTGGCTTTAATAGGGTCGCATTCGTATTGCCTGCACTCCCTACTAACGATCGCCATGTGTCGTGAAGACGGCTTTCGCTGCGTAAGGCTCCCTTGCAGCTAACTGAGTATGTAGTGATCATCACGCCGATCACAGCGTCGTCTGCCTCCGCCGGCACTTCCGGGGCGACTCCTTGCGGAGGCGCCTCGGTCCGTGCCGGGCTCAGCGGTGCTTTGGCACCCTTGGTTCTGACCCGTTGCGCTGCCCCTCTTCCTGCCGGTCGTCCCGGCGCCGCAGTGGGCACCAGGATCGTGGTCTTGCGCTGGTTTCATCTGGTCAAACGCAGAAACGCCGCCTCCGGGATACCGGGGCGGCGCCTTCGAGTCGAGCTGAGGTTTGTCAGCTCGGATACGAAGGGCCTCCCGGCGGGGCCGGCTTGGCCTCCCAGCGACAACCATTCAGGGCCAGACCCTGAGTGGACCGCAGGCGAGGTTCGAAGCCGAAGACCGGACGGACGTCGAGAGAAACGGGTGCAATGTCGGCGCACGACGGCATCAAGCTCACGGCTGGCGTGATGCCAGTCGCAGCAAGACTTCGCGGTTGCGTAAACATTGACTCGTGCCCTTCGGGTCAGTCCCGGCTAGTCCCGGGAGGCGGTGCTCGGTGGTACGGATTGGGCGCTCACGTTCCGCGCTTCTGACGAAAGAATGACACGCTCCGGTGAAATTGGCGAAGTATTTTCTGGCGACCTGCCGGCGCCGCAGCAACGCCAGATCGAAGCACCCTGCCGATCATGCACGCTTGCCCCTCGAGACGTGCAGCAGCGCTGATCAATTCATTGCGGAGCCCTGGTGGCGCTGCTAACGTTGTTGAGCGTTATTCGGTGGGGGTGACCAAATGCGAACTCGGATCAGTCGGCATCTGGACTCGGTACTCGCCGCTGCGCCTCCACAGACCGCACCTCCACCCGAGGCTCGCGTGCAGCGCCGCGACCGCCTCGCTGTTGCCGACGCCGAACCGGAGCCCTCCACGCGGTCAGATCTGGCCGCTCTGCTGACGCCGGCAGCCGATGCACCGCAACAGGTTCAGGTGCCACCGGAGTTCAACGGCCGCGACTACACGATCTTCCTGCTCCGGATCGCCGCCGAGATCGAACACTCGCTGATGGCGCAGTACCTGTTCGCCGCGTACTCCCTGGGCGGGCCGAAGGTTCCCGAAGAGCGCAACGCCGACGTTCGGTCCTGGCAAGAGACCATCCTCGGTATCGCCAAGGAAGAGATGGGTCATCTGATCACGGTGCAGAACCTGCTCACCGTGCTGGGTGCCCCGCGCCAGTTCGATCGCGACGACTACCCGAACGCCAGCCCGCTGTACCCGTTCGGCTTCCGGCTCGAACCGGTCAGCCTGAATTCGCTTGCCGCATACGTCTGCGCGGAGAGCCCGGCCGACTTCAACGGTCCCGAGGCCGACGAGATCAAGGCTCGCGCCCAGGCGGGGGTCGGGGACGCCGTCAACCGGGTCGGCGCGCTCTTCGAACAGCTGATCCAACTATTCGAGAATCCTGAGATCATTCCGGACGCCGCATTCCACCCGGCCACCAGGGCTTTTCAGGCCCGATGGGATGAATGGGGCCGGGGATACCGGGAGGGCGCGCGGGGGGCCGGCGCAGTCACCCCCGAGGCCAACCTGCCGGCACCGGAACTGGTCATCATCCCTGTTGACTCCCGGGCGAGCGCGCTCGCCGCCCTGCGTGCCATCGCCGAGCAGGGCGAGGGCCTGGACGTCCCCGCGAACGACGAGGAGTCGCACTTCGTCCGGTTCCTTTCGATTTACCGGTCGTTGAAGGCGCTCGGCCCGGGGATTGTCGACGTCGTTCGTCCGATGGCGGCCAATCCGACCACCGCGAGCACGGACGGCGGTGATCCCGGCGACCTGGATACCCCGACCACCATCACCCACCCAGAGGCGGTGCTCTGGGCGCACCTGTTCAACGTCCGCTACCGCAAACTCCTGGTGAACCTGACCCACGCCTTCGAGCTCACCGACGACCCAGACGATCTGATCACGCTGGCTCCGCGTGGCGGTCTGATCCACCGCACCTTCTCCGAGATGTACAACCTTCGGGCCATCGCAGGGGTTCTGGTGCGGCTACCGATTCGGCTCGACGACGAGAACGGTCCACGGGCCGGGCCTCCCTTCCAGATGCCGTACACGCTGCACCTGCCCTCGGTCGAAGCCGACCGCTGGCAGGTGCATCGGGACCTGCTCGATGCAGCCGCGAATCTGATCGGCCGACTGCGCGCAGAGATCACGGACGGCGAAGGTCAGGAGTATCTGATCGCGCTCGCGCAGTGGGACGAGCGCGAGCGTCGGCAGGTCGAGCAGTTGATCGCTGTCCCGGCGGCGGTCCCGGTCGGAGGTCCCTCGTCATGATCCGAGAACTGCGCATCCTGCCGCCGCTGGCCATCGCCCGGTTCGGGGCCGCGCCCACGCCGATGGACAACTACGACACGACGGTGGACCCGGAACGACCGCTCGGCTACCGGATCCTTCGCCCGGCCGAGACCTTGGAAGTCGATGAGGCCACCGGCGCGATCCGGCGCAGCTTCGTCCCTGGGCAGGTCACCTTCACCGAGAACGGCTCGGTCCGGCCGGTCGCGCCGTTCTTGGAGGTGTGGGCGCTCACCGACGACGATCTGCTGGAACCGCTCACTCCCGCCTTGCTCGCCGCCGATCAAGCCACCATCGGCGACCTTCGCTGGCGAGTCGAGGTGGCCAATCTCAAGGTCTTCCGGAGAACGAACCGGGACGCCGACAAGGTCGAGGCCGACACCGGCGACATCGTCGATCACCAAGCCCATGCGTTGCTCGGCGGCTGCCCAAACTTCTGGCCGGGCAAGTCGATCCGTTTCGGCTCGGTCCGGTTCATCCGCCCTACCGACGCCCATCCCGAGATCCGGTTGCGGTTCACCCCGGGTCCCGGCTTCGTCTACGGTGCGAGTCGCACGCCGCCGGCTGCGGGCCCACCCGCCGACCCGAACGTCCGAGACGTTGTCTATGACGCGCGGCCGAACCGGGGTACCTGGCTGGGCTACTCGGACAGCAACTCCCCCCGGCCGACGACGGCACCCGGCAACATCTACGCCGGGCGTCAAATCGGCCCGAACTGGGTCAGCAGCGGCTATCTGGACGACGGTTGCGACGGTCTGGTCCGGGTCCGGGTCGACATCGGTGGCCGAACTTTGTCGGCCTTCGCCCGGATCGGGGTCGGACCGCCGGCATACGCCCCGGACGGGCTCCCGATCCGGAGCGTGGCCGACGAGTTGGAACAGGCTCTCTTCGGCCCGGCCGTCGGGTCGGAGGGGGCGCGGCCGGAACAGGCGGAGGAGATCGTCCGGCGGGCGTTCGAGTCGGTGCGGTTGATGAACACCCCAGCGATGAACACCGGCGGGATGGCCGGTCACGATTCCGGCACCGGACGGCGGCGCGACCCGATCATGGCGCGCTCACTGGTCGACACCGTCGCCCTGGAGCAACTGCACCTGAGCCTGCTGGTGGCGTTGCGCAGTGGCACCGCGCCGTGGTTCGCCGACGTGCTGCGTCGCTACGACGAGATCGGTGACCTGTCCGACCGCGGCCGTCGCAAGATGCCGGCCATGATGCGCGGCGCCGACGGGCGGCACCTCGCGCTGACCAGGCGCCAGGTCGCGATCATCGAGGCGTTGGTCCGCGGACCGCTGTTCCCGGACCAGGAGGCGGGCACGCCATGAGTATTGAGCCGCGCAACCTCACCGCCCAGCTGCATCACCGGGCAGCCGGCAACCCGCCGAGCACCCTGCCCGAGTCGGCGATCTCCAACTGCTTCCCGGGGTTGGAGTTCGATTTCCGAAACTTGTGGCGCCGGGTTTTCCAAGGGATCGAGATTCACGAGTCCAGCGGTGTGGTGGTCGCCGTCGAGCCTGGCCAGGCCGTTGTGCAGGCGGGCTTCTTCCTGATCGCCGTCGCGGGCGAACCCACCTTCCTCGGCCTGCGTGGCCCCAATGCCACCGAGGAGGACGCCGAACTCAGCGGCATCGCCTGGCTCGAGTGGTCCAACTCGCTGGCCGAGGTGCTGGCGAGCTCGGCGGGCAAGCCGGTGCCGTGCGAGTTTTTCGATCCCCAGGCCCAGACCACCGTGACCCTGGAACTGCCGATCCGGCCGATCTTCGAGCAGAGCGCGGAGACCGGCGAGGCCATGCCGCTGGTCGCCGAGGAACTCGCCACGCCCGGTGAACTCACCCAGAGCCTGTGCTCGCCCTGGCAGAACGACTACCGCGAATGTGGCTGTTACTACTGGGCGGCCAGCCGCCCGGACTACGTGAACGTCGAGCCGACCGCGCGCGGGGCGAGCATCGGCAACAACTGGATGGCCCGCAGCCGCGATCCGAAGGTGTACGAACCCGACACCGCAGACAACCCCCGGCAGCTCAGCTACGAGGACCTGTTCCGCAATTGGCAGGGCCTCCTGCGGTTCATCGTCGAGGGTCGCGACCATGACTGAGCTGTTCGAGCTCGCGGCGCCGGTCACACCGCATGCTCACCTGGTCGACAGCGGGGTCGGCCGGCACCTGTTCGTGCCCAACGGCAGCCGGTTCTACGACATCGACGACGCGACCTGGGAATTGTTGCAGGAGCAACTGCACCTCGACGGCGACGCGGCGCAGGAGACCCTCGCGCGGCTCGGTCTCGACGCGCCGGACTACGTCGATGACACTCCGCTGACCGCACCGCCGGTGCGCGCCTTGTCCCTGGCCGTGGCGCAGAAATGCAATCTCGGCTGCAGCTACTGCTACGCCGACGGTGGCAGCTTCGGCGGGCCCTCGGCCAACATGCCACTGGACGTTGCGCTGGCTTCGGTCGACCTGCTGCTCTCCCAGGTGCGGGCCGGTGAGCGGGTCAATCTCGCCTTCCTCGGCGGCGAGCCCATGCTCAACCGCCCGGTGGTGCGTGCGGCCACCGAACGGGCCAGCGCCGCAGCCGCCGAACGCGGCATCCCGATCGGTTTCTCGATCACCACCAACGGCACCCAGCTGACCGCAGACGACGGCGACTTCTTCGAGGAGCACGGATTCGCCGTCACGATCAGCCTGGACGGACCGGGCCCGGTGCACGACCTGCTGCGGCCCTATCTCAGTGGCCGTGGCAGTTATCAGCGGATCATGGAGCGGGTGGTGCCGTTGCTGCAGCGGCAGCGCCAGATGCAGATCTCGGCCCGGGTCACCGTGACCGCGACCAACCTCGAGTTGACCGAAACCCTCAATACCTTCGTCGACCTCGGCTTCCATGGGGTTGGTTTCTCGCCGCTGCTGCGATCCCCAACCGGGCGGGGCGAGCTCGGCCGGAGCGAGCTGGCGGTGATGCTGGCGCAGATGGTGGCCTGCGGGCGGGAGTTCGAACGCCGGGTGATCGCGGGCGAGCGCTACCCGTTCACCAATGCCGTGACGGCGATGCGAGAACTGCACCGCGGCACTCACCGGCCGTACCCGTGCGGGGCCGGGGCCGGTTACCTCGGTGTCGCGGCGGACGGCGAGCTGGCCGCCTGCCACCGCTTCGTCGGTGACGACGACGCCTCCTTCGGCACCGTGACCACCGGCATTGACCCGAAACGCCAACTACGGTGGCTGGACGAGCGGCACGTGCACCGCCAGGAACCGTGCACCCAATGCTGGGCCCGGTACCTGTGCGGCGGCGGTTGTCATCACGAGGTAATCGCTCGCGGCCGGCCCGCCTGCGATTACATCCGGGGCTGGCTGCACTGGTCGCTCGGGGCCTACGCCCGGCTGTCGGCCGCCCGGCCTGACTACTTCGACGGGCCGTGACGCCCGCCTCCGGCAACGGCATGGTGGACGTCTGCGTGGTCGGTGGTGGCCCGGCCGGCGCTGCGGCAGCCGCCCCGCTGGCCCGACTGGGTTACCGCGTCCTGGTGTTGGCCCACCATCCTCGGCCGCCGCTCGGGGAGTCGCTCAGCCCGGGAGCCTGGCCGGTGCTCGACGCGCTCGGCATCGACCGGGCCGCCGTCAGTCAGGTCGGCGTCCGGGTGCGGGAGGCCGGGGTCCGGTGGCGCACCATCCATGAGGAGCGGATCCGGCTGGACGGCGGACTCACCGTGGACCGCGCCCGCTTCGACGCCCTGCTGCTCGAGCATGCCGTAGCCGCCGGAGCCACCGTGATTTCCGCGCGGGGCCGGCGGCCAAGACGTACCGTCGCCGGCTGGCGGGTGCCTTACCACGACGGCTTGGTGGACACTCGCTTTCTGGTCGATGCCACCGGCCGGCAATGGCTGCTCGGCGGCCGTCGGCAGCGGACCTCGCCACGGACGATGGCCCTGCACGCGCGGTGGCCGGGCCACTGGCCGGCCGGTGCACCCCAGACCCGGATCGCCGCGCTGCCCGATGGCTGGCTCTGGTGCGCCGCGCTGCCCGGCGGTGAGGTACGAGCAATGGCATTCGTCGATCCCGACCGACTGAACGGCCAGGCGGAGGCCGCACGGTGGTTCCGCGAGTTGCTGCACCGGGCTCCCGATGTCACCGAAAACCTGCCTCCGCTGCCGGACTCGGCTTCGGTGGAGGTATGCGACGCGTCCAGCTATCGCTTCGATGCGGTCGTCGACCTGGACTCGATCAGGATCGGCGAGGCTGCGTTCGGGATCGACCCGCTCTCCTCCTCCGGTGTTCAGACGGCGATCCAGACGGGTCTGGCGGCAGCAGCCACGATCCACACCGTCCTGCGTTCCGACGGCGAGTCGGCTGCCGGGCTGGAGTACTACACGGACTTGGTGCGCGCCGCCACGGAACACCATCACCGGACCGCGAGCCGGCTGTACGCCGAACACAGCCAGTACGCCGAACAGGCGTTCTGGCGCCGTCGCAGCCAGCCACCGGAACCGGTCCCCGCGACGTCCCCACCCGTGCCCCTCACTGAACTGCTGCCGCAGCGGGTCAAGCTTCGGCCGCCGGCCGAACTGAAGGCGGTTCCCTGCCGGATCGGCGACCGCATCGTTCGCCGGCCTGCCGTGACCTCGCCGGGCCTCGATCGGCCGGTGGCGTTCCTGGCCGGCAGCCCGCTGGCACCGATGATCGAACAACTGGAGACCGCCGGGTCGCTTGCCGATGCGCTACGCCGATGGGAGTCAACGATGCCGGTGGAACAGGCATCGGCGATCGTGTCCTGGCTGATCGAACGCGGACTGCTGATGGCGGCCGGGTGATTCCGGGCGGGCCGACTAGATTCGCCGCCTGAGCAAGGACAAGAATCTGCTTGGAAGCTGCGCTCGCCGCTAGGGGGTTGTCGCCCGGGCCGGGATGGTCTCGTGAATGTCGGCTGGGTCGAGCCCGCGCTGCTGCGCCCAATCCACCAGGTTCTTCGAGGTCCGGTAGGTAGGGTCATCCCGCCACCGGCGGAACACCGACGCGTCGATTGTCTCGTTGAGCGGGTGTACCTGCCCCTTCGGGGTCTGCACCGTCGCCTGGCCGATGGGCCGGAAATAGCGGCGGTTGAACCGGACGAGGCGGTAGGCACCGAGCATGAAGGTGGCAAAGCTGTCGCGGATCAGTGAGCTGTGATCGTCCGCTTGCACCTCGATCTTTCGAGTGAAAGCCAGGCCGCACTCGGTCGCTCGGTCCCGCATCCAGGCCAGGGTGATTCGGGCCAGGCCGCTGTCCAGTCCGCCGCCACCGACGTCACTGTGCGAGCCGGCAAACCAGCATTGTTCGAGCCGTTGGTCCGGCTGCAGGGTGAAGCCGTCCTCCTCACCCGCCGTCCACAGCGTGGGCTCGAATTCCGAGCGATTCTCGTCGATCGCCAGGGCGTGAAACATGTTCCGATAGCGCGGACTGGGGCTGGTGTTGTGGAAGAGAATGGTGCTGCGGCTGACTCCCGGGAAGTTTCCCCAGGGCACGCCGAGCTCACCAACGGTGTCCCAGACGCCGAGGAAGTGGATCGGGATCCGCCGGCTGTCCGCGACCAGTTCCTCGTTCTTGACGGCGTACCGCTGGTAGATCTGCGCGACGGTGGTCGTCGCATTGCTCTGCAGCAGCCCGCAGCGCGAGATCATCCCCGCCAGGGAACGCGCGGAGTAGGCGCCGCGGCTGAAGCCGAGGATGAAAACGTGGTCGCCGTCCTCGTAGTTGGCTTGCAGCCACTCGTAGGCCTCGCAGATGTTGCGGCCGGTTCCGAACCCGAGGATCCCGCCACGCAGCACCTCCATCCAGCGGGTGCCGACGCCATTCCAGTACTTCTTCAGCTGCACGACATGCGCAGCATCGGCCGGCGCCGTGATCTCGTAGAGCCGGTGCACATTCGTTTCGATGACCGGCAGGCTCCACGTCCCGTCGAAGAAGATCACCAGCCGCTTCATTGCCGCCTCCATGTTGCCGTCACCGTCGCCGCCCGGACAACGCAGGTCCGCCCGACGCATCTCCCCCGAACCAGAGACCGCCTCCAGCTTCGCTGATACCCCCGCGCTCGCGGCATCCACCGTTAGCCCCTGGTCCGTGCTGCGGCAGACAGACCACTAGCACGGAACCGATGAGTAGTCGGCCGCGTCCAAGCCACGGTGGGATGCAACCCGAGCATCCCGGTCCAGGGGGGATTTCATGATCAACATTGACGGACGTCGAGGCCAACCGACCTCGACCCGGAACGTCGGTTTCCTGGCGATCGCCCTGGTGTGCGCGCTGCTGGCCGGGTGCGCCCAGACCGCCACCGCGAAGAGCGGTGCGACAGGCACCGGTACGGTTGCCGCCGACTCAGGGCCGTCCATCCTGCCGGCGAGGCACCGTGACGAGGGGGCGGCGGCCGGGGACATGATGGTTTACGAGGACGCCCAGAGCCTCACCGCGGCGTCCGATGCAGTGGTCGAGGGCACCGTTGGAAAGATTTTCGCCCGGGAATGGGACGATCCCACTCCGGACGACCAGGGCTTTCGCATCCGGATTCTGCCGGTGACGGTGCGTCGAGTGCTGGCCGGTGATCTCCAGCCCGGGGCCGTGATCCACGTCATCACCAACGACGACAAGATCAACGGCTTACCGGACGATTTCAGCCCGCTCGACCCCGGCCAGCACGTCGTCCTCTTTCTCTCCTACGTGCCCGATGGGTCGCCGGGAATCTCCAGCGTGCGCAGCTTCTACATCCCCGAATCCGGGGATTACGGGACATTCGACGTCGTCGGCTCTCGGGCGACCTCGCGCGCTCCCGGTTTCCTGGGACTGCGGCGAGGGCAGCCTCTGGCCACCACCCACGGCCGGTTGAACGCGTCCCTGCAGGATCTGAGCGCCGCCGTGCAGGCGGCAAAGCCTTAATCCGCCCCAGCAGATCGATGGCGGGCGCGGCATCCGGAACTTCGCACCAAATGACCTGTAACACAGGCTATTTCGTGCGTTGAGCGACTCGGGTCAGGGACGTGAGCATCGAATCCAACGTGCTCGGATCCTGCACCAACTCCAGCATTCCCCGCCACCATGCTCGCTGCAATTGCGCGGACATCATGTCTCCAGCGCTGAAGCGGCTTACCTCGGCCTCGGCAAGATCTTCGGCCACCGCCCGCGCCACCGAATCCGGGTAGGCCGCTGCTGAGACACTGCGGTTCACCGAGGTGAAG
>DATINJ010000052.1:0-7230 GCA_035474375.1 Kineosporiaceae bacterium
CTCGATGTCAAAGGTTTGACATCGCTTCTGGTCGGCCTCAGCATGGGTGCCACGACAGCGCAGCCACCTGGAGAAAACCATGGCCTACTACCGTCAGGTCGGCGAGGTGCCGGCCAAGCGCCACACTCGCTTCGACAACCCCCGCGGCGGCCTGTTCTACGAGGAGCTGATGGGCGAGGAGGGCTTCTCGTCCGATTCCTCCCTGCTGTATCACCGCCACATTCCCTCAGCCGTCACGGCCGCGCAGGAGTGGGTTCTGCCGGAGCAGACGTTGGTCGCGAACACGCCGCTACTACCTCGCCATTACCGCCTGCCCGAGCTGTTTCCCGGGGAGTTGGGCAAGTCCCAGGATGTCGTGACGGGCCGTCGCCTGGTGCTCGGCAACAGCGATGTCCGGATCGCCTACGTGGTGGCCGGAGAGGCCAGTCCGCTGTACCGCAATGCGATCGGCGACGAGCTGGTGTACGTCGAGGAGGGCAGCGGCACCGTCGAAACCGCCTTCGGCGTCCTGCCTTTCCGGACCGGCGACTATGTGCTGATCCCCCGGGCCACCGCGCACCGCTGGGTGCCCGAAGGGCTCGTCCGCTGTTACATCATCGAGGCGAACGGGCACGTCGCACCGCCAAAGCGGTATCTGTCCCGGTACGGGCAGCTGCTCGAGCACGCCCCGTTCTGCGAGCGCGACCTGCATGGCCCGGCCGAGCCGCTGCTGGTTCAGGAGCCCGGCGTGGAGTTGCTCGTCAAGCACCGCGGCCCGACCGGCCCGACTGGCACCCGGTGGGTGCTCGATCAGCACCCGTTCGACGTGGTCGGCTGGGACGGCTGTCTCTACCCCTACACCTTCAATATCAGCGACTTCGAGCCGATCACCGGCCGGATCCACCAGCCGCCGCCGGCACACCAGGTCTTCGAAGGCCCTGGCTTCGTCGTCTGCAACTTTGTGCCTCGCAAGGTGGACTACCACCCGCTGGCGATCCCGGTGCCCTACTACCACTCGAACGTCGACTCCGATGAGGTGATGTTCTACTGCGGCGGCGATTACGAAGCCCGCAAGGGCTCCGGTATCGGGCTGGGCTCGATCAGCCTTCATCCCGGCGGGCACCCGCACGGGCCGCAGCCGGGCGCCATGGAGCGCAGCCTCGGCGTGCAGGCCGTCGATGAACTGGCCGTCATGGTGGACACGTTCGCACCGCTGCAGGTCGGTGCGGGTGGTCTCGCCAGCGAGGACGACGCGTACTACCGGTCGTGGTCGCGATGACGCGCCCGTTCAACGTCGAGGATTTCGCCGGGATGCTTGACGATGCCGCGGTCTTCCCGCCCGGCAACGCCGCTGTCCCGGACGCCGTGCGCGCACACCTCGCCCGCCGGGCGCAGCCGGAGTCTGAACTGGTCGGCTCGCTGGTCGTCTCGCCGGGCCACCTGGCCGAGGTCACCGCGGCGATGCCGGACGGCGAGCGGATTGCAGTCAGCGTCGTCATCCGGGACCTGAGCCTGCTGCCGGAGGTCGTGCGCGCCGTCTCGGCCGAAAGCCGGCTCCAGCTGAGCGCTGTCGAACTCGCCGTTGCCGGGGCGAGCGGAGTGGCCGCCGCGATCACCGCAGTCGAACGGCATCTTCCACCAGGCGTTGACGTCTGGATCGAGCCGGGTTGGGGCGAGGACACCCTGGCTGCCATGGACCGGACAGCCGCCGCCGGGCACCGGCTCAAGCTGCGGACCGGTGGCACCGAGGCGAGCGCCTTCCCGCCGGTGCCGGCGCTTGCTACCGCAGTGGTCGAGGCTGTCTCCCGGGGGCTGGCGTTCAAGGCGACGGCAGGGCTGCACAGCGCTCTGCGCCACCGCGACCCGGTAACCGGTTTCGAGCACCACGGGTTCGCCAACCTCCTGCTCGCCGCAGCACGCGCAACCGACGGCCTGGCGGCCGTGCTCGGGGTGCTCGGGCAGTCCCGCGGTGACGTCGTGGCGCAAGGGCTGCTGGACCTGGGCCGGGACGAGTTGCATGCGGTCCGGACCCAGCGATTCGTCTCCTTCGGCACCTGCGACGTCGCCGAACCCCATCAGGACCTGATCAGCCTCGGGCTGCTCGCTACGCCGGCGGGTGTGGCGTGAGCGCCGCCCGCGCCCGCACCTGGGCACACATTGGTGATGAAAGCCCCTGGGGAATAGATACATTGCCGTATGCCGTGGCGGACCTGCCGGGCGGGCCCCGAGTCGTCGTGCGGATCGGCGAGCAAGCGCTCGACGTCGCCGCGGTTGCCCGCGTGTTGGCGCCCGACCTGGTCCCCTTGCTCGATATGCCCGTTCTCAACCCGCTGATGGCCGCCGGTCCGGTGACGTGGCAGCAAGTGCGTGCGGCAATCACCACCTGGTTGACAGACGAGGAACTGCGCCCGCAGGTCGAGCCCTTGCTGATGCCGCTGTCCGGGTTGAGCCTGCGCCTTCCCTTCGAGGTCGCCGACTACGTGGACTTCTACTCCTCGCGCCACCATGCGGAGAACCTCGGTGCCCTGTTCCGGCCGAATCAGCCTGCTTTGACGGCCAATTGGCTGCACCAGCCGATCGGTTACCACGGCCGGGCCGGCACCGTCATCGTCACCGGCACGGACGTCGTCCGCCCGCACGGCCAGGCGAAAGCGGCGGACTCGCCGGTCCCCACTTTCGGGCCGTCGCGCCGCCTGGACATTGAGGCTGAGGTCGGGTTCGTCGTCGGTGTCCCTTCACCGCTGGGTCAGCCGGTGCCGGCCGAGCGGTTCGCCGAGCACGTCTTCGGCGTCGTCCTGGTGAACGACTGGTCGGCGCGCGACCTGCAATCGTGGGAGTACGTCCCGCTTGGCCCCTTTCTCGGCAAGTCTTTCGCGACGTCGGTATCGGCCTGGGTGACCCCGCTCGAGGCGCTGCAGGGCGCCCGGGTCGCCGTCCCGGCTCGGGACGTGCCGGTGCTTGGGTACCTCGCCTCCGGCGACGATTGGGGCCTGGACATCGAACTCACCGTGCGACTGCAGGGTGACGTCATCTCCCGCCCGCCGTTCGCACCGATGTATTGGTCACCGGCGCACCAATTGGCCCATCTGACCGCCAACGGCGCCAGCCTGCGCACCGGTGACTTGTTCGCCTCCGGCACGGTCTCCGGGCCCGAACCAGGTCAGCGCGGCTCGTTCATCGAGCTGAGCTGGAACGGCGCCGAGCCTCTCACCCTGTCCGACGGCACTACCCGTACCTTCCTCGAGGACGGCGACCAGGTGCGACTTTCGGGTGTCGCGAGCCGCCGCGACGGTGTCCCGATCGGGCTGGGCGAGGTGATCGGGCAGATCCTGCCGCCAGCTGACCTGCGCTGACCTGAGGATTTCCCGGCGCATAGTGCACCCACGGACAAGGCACAGTGCGCGCAGCACCAAGCCGGGGTTCGGGATCGGGTGCAGTCTGCCGATTACACCCGATGATGACGTCGATCCGGAGGCATGGCATGGAGGTCAACGAGCAGTTACTGATTGGCGGCGAGTGGGTCGCCGCTCGATCGGGAGGTCGGCTCACGACGATCGATCCGGCAAGCGGAGCACCGCTCGGCACAGTAGCCGACGCGGGATCTGCGGATATCGACGACGCGGTGGCCGCCGCGACCCGAGCGTTCACCGACCCGGCGTGGCGCGACCTCACCCCGTCGGCCAGGGCGCGGGTGCTGTGGCGGATCGCGGATCTGATCGAGGAGAACGCTGACGAGCTCGCCACGCTGGAGACTACCGACCAGGGTCAGCCCTTCGGCATCGCCCGCAATGTCAGCATTCCCTTCGCTGCGGACGTTTTCCGCTACTACGCCGGCTGGTGCACCAAGATCGAGGGAACGACTGCCCCGGTCTCGGTGCCGGACAGCCTGTTCTACACCCGCCGCGAGCCGATCGGTGTCTGCGGGCTGATTACGCCGTGGAACTTCCCGCTCATGATCGCCAGCTGGAAGATCGCGCCGGCTCTGGCCACCGGAAATACCGTGATCCTCAAGCCCGCCGAGCAGACCCCACTGACCGCACTGCGGCTGGGCCAGCTCGCCCTGGACGCAGGACTTCCACCGGGCGTGCTGAACGTGCTGACCGGCGGTCCAGAAGCCGGTCAGGCGCTGGTGGCTCATGACGGCGTCGGCAAGATCTCCTTCACCGGCTCCTCCGCGGTGGGCCGGGAGATCGTTCGGGCCTCAGCCGGAAACCTCAAGCGGGTCAGCCTGGAGCTGGGTGGCAAGGCGCCGAGCATCATCGCTCGGGACGCCGACCTGGCCAAGGCCATCCCCGGCAACCTCCAGGGAGCGCTGCTCAACAGTGGCCAGGTCTGCAAGGCCTACACCCGCTTCTTCGCCCACCGCAGCATCGCCGACGACTTCGCCGAGCAGCTGGCGGCGGCCGCGGCCACGCTCACCCTCGGCCCCGGGCTGCAGCCGGACACCGTGCTCGGCCCACTGGTCTCGGCCGAGCATCTCGCCCGGGTCGAGAGTCTCGTCGGTACCGGTGCCGCAGAGGGCGCGCGACTGGTGGGCGGCGGCAAGCGTCGGACGGATCTCGGCGACGGGTACTTCTTCGCGCCGACCGTCTTCACCGACGTCAAGGACACGATGACGATCGCCCGCGAGGAGATCTTCGGGCCGGTACTGGCGGTTCTGCCGTACGACGACGAGGACGAGGTCGTGCACCGGGCGAACGACACCGTCTACGGGCTGGCGGCGTCCATCTGGACCGAGAACGTGTCGACCGCACACCGCCTCGCCGCGCAGATCAACGCCGGCACGGTGTACATCAACATGCTGCCATTGCTGGACCCGGCCGCAGTTCACGGCGGTTTCGGCGCGAGCGGATCAGGGCTCGAGCTGGGGCCGGCAAGCATCAACGAGTTCACCCGGACCAAGGGCGTCTGGCTCGGCCTCTGACCACCCCTCCGGAAGACGCCTCGGCTTCCGACCACCCCTCCGGAAGATGCCTCGGCTTCCGAGCACCCCGGCGCAAGATGGCTCGACTTCACGCCCCCGTGGCGTCCCCAGGGCCCCCATGGACTGCCGTGATCATGCACGGTTGCCCCCTCCCCCCGGGCAACCGTGCATGATCACCGCCGCTGGCCCGCGCGACACATCTCGAAAGACACATCTCAAAGAGGAGAAAGCGATGAAGACCAAGGGCGCGATCTGCTGGGGCCCCGGACAGCCGTGGCAGATTGAAGAGATCGAGATGGGCGATCCGGTCGCCGGTGAGGTGCAGGTCCGCCTCGCGTCCTCAGGCATGTGCCACTCCGACGAGCACCTGCGCGCCGGTGACGCACCCTCGAACTACCCCCTGCTCGGCGGCCACGAAGGCGCCGGTGTGGTAACGAAAGTCGGCGCCGGCGTGACGTCGCTGCGAGAAGGTGATCATGTCGTCGCGGTGTTCATCCCGGCCTGCGGGCGGTGCGTCTGGTGCGCCCGGGGACAATCGAACATCTGTGACTACGGCGCAAAGATCATGGGCGGCATCGCCATCGCGGACGAGACCTTCCGTTCCACAGTGAAGGGCCAGGGAGCCTCTCCGATGGCCTTGCTGGGTACGTTCTCCCCGTACATCACGGTGCATGAGTCGCAGGCGGTCAAGGTGCGCGACGACGTCCCGCTGGAGTATGCCTCGTTGCTCTCTTGCGGCGTCCCAACCGGTTTCGGTTCGGCCACCAAGATCGCGGAGGTCCGCCCCGGTGACACGGTGGTCGTCGTCGGGGCCGGCGGCATCGGAACCAACGCGGTCTTCGGCGCGGCCCAGGCCGGCGCCTCCAGAGTCATCGTGGTCGACCCCTCGCCCGTGAAGGAAAGCCTCACCAAGAGTTTCGGGGCGACGCACTACTTCCGATCGATGGACGCCGCCCTCGAACCGGTGCGCGAAATGACCTGGGGCGCGATGGCCGACAAGGTGATCGTCAGCGTCGGCGAACTGCACGGCGAAATGATCCAGCAGGCAATGGAACTCACCGCCAAGGGCGGGACCGTTGTGATCACCGCACTGGGCAAGGTGAGCATCGATAGCGTTGCCCTCCAGCCATTCTGGCTCTCGATGATGCAGAAACAGATCCGTGGAACGGTCTTCGGAGGAATGAACCCGCGCAGCGACATTCCCCGAATACTCGACATGTACAAGGAAGGCCGATACCCGCTCGAGCAGCTGGTAACCAAGGAGTATCGACTGGATCAAGTCAACGACGGGTACGCGGACATGCTCGCCGGCACCAACGTGCGGGGCCTCATCCGCTACGGCGAATCCGACTACTGACGCACGGCACCCCTGAATTCCCTTTCCGCGTTACTGGTTACTCACCCTCGAAGGACTCTCGATGAAGAGATCTCGCCTCGAGGCGGCCGCTGTCTGCGGCCTCCTCGCCCTGCTCGTCACTGCCTGCAGTTCCAGCGGCAGCACGCCCGGAGCCGACTCCGACATCGCTTCGGCCGCCTCCTCTACCGACGTGAAATGTGGGCTGTCCAACGGGCAGAAGGCGACCGGTGCACCGATCAAGGTCGGTGCCATCGCGACCATGTCGAACGGCATTGACTTCTCCTCGGCACCCAAGAGCGCCAAAGCCTTCTTCGACTGCGTCAACGCCAACGGCGGCATCAACGGCCGCCCGGTCGAGTACAGCTTCGAGGACGACGCGCTCGACCCGCAGAAAGCCTCCGCCCTGGCGACGAAGTTCGCCTCCGACCCCAGCGTGGTGGCGATGACCGGGGGCGCTTCGTTCATTGCTTGTGCGGGCAACCAGCCGATCTTCGAAAAGGCCAACCTGTTCGACATCCTGGGTGTCGGCGTTCCCAAGCCCTGCTTCTACTCGAAGAACATGTCGGCACTCAACGCCGGCCCGCGCCTGTCACTGATCTCCGCGGCGCAGATGCTGGTGAAGGATGCCGGCATCAAGAGCTTCGCCTCCGGCGACTACCCGATCCCCGGGCTCGGCGACTGGGTGAAAGACGGCGCCCAGCAGTACGCCAAGGCCAGTGGAACCACCTTGTCGTACTTCGACCTGGTCCCGCCGCCGATCAAGGACGCCACCAGCCTGGTCACGAACCTGTCCAAGAAGAAGCCGGACGCGATGATCCTGGGCTTCGCGGCCTCGGACAACGCGACCTACCTCAAGGCGGCCGAGCAGCAGGCCATCGGCGATTCCGTCAAGTTCTCCTCGCTCACGCCGTCCTACGACACGACCTTCCCCGATCAGATCGGGCCCTACTGGAACGGCAAGTTCTACTCC
>DATINJ010000053.1:0-17086 GCA_035474375.1 Kineosporiaceae bacterium
CGTGGTCGGGCCATTGCATCCCGGATGCGGCGTTGTCGTCGATCGACGCCCAACACCAGGGCGTCTCATCCCCCAGCCCTAGCGGGCCGGGAGGTGCCCCCGTCCGCCTTGCCCTCCGGGCGCCAGATCCCGACCACATCCGACCGCCCTATTGCCGGAGCCTCTAAGGCGCCAGTACCGAGCCCGGCAGGTTGCGCGCAAGTGTGAAAACCAGAGCCAAAGCCAGGACGCCCCACCCCGACTTCTGGAGGCTGCTCGCGGCCTGCGGCACTAACTCAGGCTCGCGACGACGAGTACGCAGGGCCGCGCGCAGTGTCAGTACCCACCAGGTGGCCAGCCAGGGCAGGACGATGAACACGGTCAGGGCGTTGTGCCCGGCCGCTTCGAGCAGATGCCCGTGCTCCAGGTCGTAAACCGAGCGTAGGCTGCCGCAACCGGGGCAGTATCCCCCGGTCAACCAATGCACCGGGCACCCGCCGAGAGCCCCGGCCCGATGCGGGTTACGGGTAGTCACCAGCAGACTGATCCCGGCCAGCGCCAGCGCGAGCAACGCCGGGGACACCAGCCGTGCTTGCCAATCGCCTGCCTGTGGCTCAGGACCCAAAAGAGTCCGAGACCTCACTGAAGGTGCCGGCGCTCATGAGGCCCACCCCAACGGCAAACACGAGCCACAGAACGAAAAGAACGACTACAGCAGCAGCCGAGGCGATGGCCCAGTTCTTGGCGCGCGCAGACGCCTGCTCCGCAGAGGCGTAGTCCCCCCGTGCGTAATGCCCATCGACCTGGCTGGCATACACCACGGACACGATGCCGAGCGGCATGCAGCAGAGGACCAGCGACAGGATCGCCCAGACGAGGTGGTTGTCGGGCTTGGGCCTGCTCGGCTGAGCTCCGTAGGCCGGTGACCCATAAGCCGGTGACCCATAGGCCGGCGGTCCGTACGGGCCGGGGCCGGACGGTGATGAGTACGGCGGCGGCGAGGGCGGGTTGTCGCGTCTCTCCGGATCGGACGGGAAGCCGGAGTTGGACGGTGTGTCGCTCATGCGAGGAACTCCTTGTGCGGGGCGGGACGTAGTTCCGCATGACGGTGCGTAGGCCAGGTACGCAGAAATCCACGGAAGTTCCCGCAGCGGGGGCTCACCTTAGTGCTCGCCGTTGCCGTGGAAGCACGAGGGAGCCACGGAGCGGGGCAGCTGCCGGTTGCTGACTGTCGGGTGCGCGCATGCGGAGCGTGGGGTCGGGCAGACGTTCGGCCAACGGTGGGTGAACACTTCCTGGCGGCACTTCTAACCCCAGCTGCCACACCGCACACTGTCCATGACTTTCGACCAAAGAGAGGCACTGAGAATGGATGGCAACACCGTGCTGCTCGTCACCGTGGTGGCAACGGCGCTTGCTTTCGACTTCACCAACGGCTTCCACGACACCGCGAACGCGATGGCCGCCTCGATCGTCACCGGGGCGCTCAAGCCCAAGGTTGCCGTGGCGCTCTCCGGCATCTTGAACTTCGTCGGGGCCTTCCTCAGCCTGTCGGTGGCAGCCACGATCGCCAAGGGCATTGTGGACAGTTCGACGATCACCCTGACTGTGGTCTTCGCCGGGTTGATCGGGGGGATCACCTGGAACCTGCTCACCTGGTATCTGGGATTGCCCTCCAGCTCTTCGCATGCGCTGATCGGTGGGGTCGTCGGAGCCGCGTTCATCGCCGGTGGGGTTGAAGCCGTGCTGGTCGACGGACTGATCGCCAAGGTGCTGATTCCCGCCGTCCTGGCTCCGCTGGTCGCGATCGCGATTGCTGCCGCCGGGACCTGGCTGACCTTCCGGATCACGGCGGGCGTCTCGGCCCGGGTCCGGGATCGGGGCTTCAAGATCGGCCAGATCGGCTCCGCCTCGCTGCTGTCGCTGGCGCACGGGACGAACGACGCGCAGAAGACGATGGGCATCATCACCCTGGCGCTGATCGCGAACGGGACGCAGAGCGAGAGTGCGGCAACTCCGTTCTGGGTGGTGCTGTCCTGTGCGGTGGCGATGGGCCTGGGTACCTACCTCGGTGGCTGGCGGGTGATCCGGACGCTCGGCAAGGGCTTGGTCGAGATCGAGCCGGCGCAGGGCTTCACCGCCAACGGTTCCTCGACGGCGGTCATCCTGGCCTCCACGCACTTCGGTTTCCCGCTGTCCACCACGCAGGTCTGCACCGGAGCGATCATCGGCTCCGGGGTCGGCAAGGGAGCCGCTGAGGTCCGGTGGCCGCTGGTCGGCCGGATGGCCGGCGCTTGGCTGATCACGCTGCCCGCGGCGGCCCTGGTTGGGGCGGTGTCTTTCGCTCTCGCCGACGGGATCGGCGGAGCCGCCGGGGTGGTCGCGGTGGCCCTGCTCGCGAGCGCCTTCATTGCCTCCATTTATCACCGATCCCGGCGCAGCTCCGTGGACGCGACGAACGTGAACGAAGACTGGACCGACTACGGGGTCGGTCCGTCCGGGCCGGCTCCGATGCCGGTGCTGGAGACCGTTCTCGAAGACGTGAGCTAGCGAGTTTCCTGAAAGGGTTTAAATATGGACAAGTACATCGATCTCCCGGCGCTCGGCCAGGTGTTGCTGGCCAGCGTCGTCGGCGGGATAGGGCTGGTCGCGCTGTTCGCAATCGGCCTTCGCGGCCTGTCCGCAGCCCAGGACGACGGCCACAATTCGGGCTACCTGGTGGCCGGTAGCAGCTTCGCGGTGGTGCTGACCGGGATCGCGCTCGGCCTCTACGCCCTCCTTGCCGCCTAGCGGCATCCCCGGTGCCACCTACGATCGGTCTGTGACACAGACAACGAAGATCGGGTTGGTCGGGTACGGCTTCGGCGGGCGGTACTTCCATGCTCCACTGATCGCCTCGGCGCCGGGTGTCGAGCTCGCCGGCGTGGTCACTCGGTCCTCAGCCCGGCAGGCAGAGGTGGCCGCCGAGCACCCCGGCACCCCGACCTACGACAGCCTGGCCGAGCTTGCCGCCTCCGGCGCCCAGGGGGTGGCGATCTCGACCCCGGCCGACACCCACATCCCGCTGGTCCACGAGGCGATCGCGCTCGGCCTCGCCGTGGTCTGCGACAAGCCGTTCGCGCTGGAGGCCGGTCCGGCTCGGGACGTGGTGCAGGCCGCCGAGGCCGCCGGCGTGCCCCTCACCGTCTACCAGAACCGGCGGTGGGACGCCGATTTCCTGACCGTGAAGCGCCTGCTCGAGGGTGGTGAACTGGGCGAGATCGACCGCTTCGAGTCCCGGTTCGAGCGGTTCCAGCCGGAGCCTGGTCCGCCCGCCAGTGGCGGCGGGTTGCTGCGCGACTTCGGTGCCCATCTTTTCGACCAGGCGCTCCACCTGTTCGGGCCGGCGGCGTCGATCTACTGCGAGGCCGACCTGGGGGAGACGGACGCCGACGGGGTGATCGACGACCGCTTCTTCGCCGCGATCCGGCACGAGAGCGGCGTCAGTTCGCACCTGACCGGTAACTGGGTGCAGGGTGCGCCGGGTCCGCGATTCCGGGTGACCGGCTCGGCCGGGTCGTACCTGCTGGAGAAAACCATGGAGATCCAGGAGCACCTGCTGGTCGCCGGTCGCTCACCGGCCACCGAGGGCGAGTCCTGGGGGGTCGAGCCGGGTGCCGATTGGGGCCGGATCGAGCGCGGCGGAGCCCGAGCCGTGGTGCCGACCGAGCGCGGCCGCTGGGACACCTATTACCCGGCGTTCGCTGCGGCGATCCGGGGCGAGGGCCCGGTTCCGGTCGACCCCTGGGAGGTCGTCGCCACCCTGGAGGTGCTGGATGCCGCCCGGGCCAGCGCCCGCACCTCGCGCGTCGTCCCGTTGGGCCCTTTCTCCCGCTCTTAGGCCCGCCGCCCGCTCGGCCAGCCCCGCTCGGCCCGGCCCCGCTCGGCCAGCCCCAGCCCGAAAGTGTGTATGGCAGATGACCCAGCGCCTGGGTCATCTGCCGTACACACTTCGGAGCAGCCTTTTCCTCCACAGGGTCGACAGAGTGGGGGTTGTCCACAGATTGGTAGTGGCGGGGCCCGCGTGCGGGCGGGGTGGGCATGGTGCCGGGATGGGTGTTTCGACGTCATTGGCCGTGCCGAAGATCGCGTTGCGACGGGGCGGGGTGTTCACCGCTGAGCAAGCCCGTCAGGAGGGTTGGACGGCGCGGACTGTTCGACGCCGCATTGTTGCCCGGCGAATCCTGGATGCCGTCCCGTGGGACCTTCCGCAGTGCAGTTCAGCTCCTAGCGTTTCGCCACAGTCCTGCCTGGGCAGGACTGTGGCGTCAAGGTGTCCTTGACAGTGAAGGTGGCTGAGAGTGCCCGTAAGCACGGGACCAGCGAGGGTAATCCTCGGACCAGCACGCAACGGAGCCCTACTTGAACTGGTGCTCATCCCGGCGAATGCGCCTGACCTGGTGATACACGCTGATCGCATGAGGTCGAAGTTTCTCCGATTCCTGAGGTGATAACTGTGTCGAATTCAAATATTGAGGGATGGCCTTGACCCCACCACGGTCGCGTCCCGCGATGGCGTCCACATACGACTAATCCGGGAAGCTGACCTGGTAGCCGCTGCTGGCCAAGACGGTCTCGTCAGGGCTGTCGCTGCGGCTCGGGCTGATGGTGAGTCGTGGACGGTGATCGGGGCTGCGCTTGGAGTGACCCGGCAAGCTGCGCAGGAGCGCTTCGGGCGTCGAGTTGCTCGGATGAACGAATCCCGCTCTTGACGCACGGCTGCATCGCCGTCTGCGCTGGCGAAGGCGAAGGCCAGGATCCACGATTGGGCGATGGCAAATGGGCTTACATCGAGGGTTTGGCTGATCACCGGCGCAACGTCTGGCTTCGGTCTGGCTCTGACCAAGGCAGCGGTGGCCGCCGGCGACACCGTGGTCGGCGCGGTCCGAAATCCGGCCCGGTTGGACGACGTGGTGGCGGCGAACCCCAACCAGGTTTCAGCGGTGCAGTTCGACGTCACCGACGTCGACCGGGCTGAGGACTTGATCGCCGAGGTGGTCTCGCAGGTGGGGCGGATCGACGTCTTGGTCAATAACGCCGGCCGCACGCAGGTGGGCGCCCTCGAGGAAACGACCGAACAGGAGCTGCGCAGCCTCTTCGAACTGCACTTCTTCGGGCCGGCGGCGCTGACCCGGGCGGTGCTGCCGCAGATGCGTCGCCAGGGTGGCGGCGCGGTGGTGCAGATGTCCAGCGTGGGCGGCCAAGTCACCGCACCCGGCTTCGGGGTCTACTGCGCGACCAAGTTCGCCTTGGAGGGCCTGACCGAGACACTGAGCCAGGAGGTCGACTTCGGCGTCCATTTCATGATCGTCGAGCCGGGTGCTTTCCGGACCGGACTGTTCAATGCCGACGCGGCCTGCCTTTCGAAGCCGATGCCCGAGTATGCGGCGACCGTGGGGCCCATCCGCGACTACGTGATCAACGGGGGCGGCAGCCAACCCGGGGATCCGGCGAAAGCAGCCGACGTGATCATCGCCGCCCTCGTCGCGCCGACGCCGCCGCTGCGACTGGTACTGGGCGGCGATGCCGTCGACAACATTCGCGGCCGGCTCCAGGGCCTCGCCAGCGAACTCGATCACTGGGAGCCCTTAGCCCGGAACACGGCCCTGGAGTAGCGCTCGCCTCGGCGCAGTCGTTTCCTCCACAGGGTGGACGGCGTGGAGGTTGTCCACAGATTGGGTTGGGGTGGGCTGCTGGGGCGGGTAGAGCGGGCACGGTGTCGGGATGAGTGTTTCGACGTCGTTAGCTGTGCCGAAGATCGCGTTACGTCAGGGCGGGGTGTTCACCGCTGAACAAGCCCGTCAGGAGGGTTGGACGGCGCGGACTGTTCGACGTCGCATTGTTGCCCGCCGGTGGGTGTACGTCGCTGGGCGAGGGCTCGCTGAGCCTCGTGTGCGCTGGACGCCATTTCAGTTGGCGATTGCTGCTCGGCTCAGCATGCAAGGTGTCGTGATCAGTCATCGCACGGCGGCGGGGTTGCATGGGTTTCCCGATCCGGATCCGGACGACCCGGTGCCTGACTGCGACGTGACGATCGGCCGGCATCGCCGACATGCCGGGCTGCGGATTCGTCCGCACTGCCTGCGCTTGACCGAGGCCGAGATCCAGGACGGAGCCTGCGGGCTGCGGATCACCACGCCGGGCCGGACTGCGGTGGATTGCCTGGCCGACTTCACGTTCGGGCCCGCCCTCGACCTGTGGGCCTGGCTGGTGACCAGGCAAATTCTTGATCATGACCGGTTGCTGGCGGCGATCGCATCGCGGCCGAGCTGGTACGGCACTGCCCAGCTCAGGCGGATCGCTGACCTGGTGGCCGGTGGTGCGGTCAGTCACGCCGAGTTCCGGATGCACGACCTGTTACGCCAGGCCGGGGTGACCGGTTGGACGGCGAACGTCCCAGTGTCTGACGGGCAAGGGGTGATCGGTGTTGTCGATCTCCTGTTTGAGCAGGTGCGGGTGGCTGTCGCGGTGGACGGTTGGCGAGCGCACGGGTCCCACGCTGCCTTCATTGCCGACCGCCGCCGGGAGAACCGGCTGGTGACCGCCGGCTACCTGGTACTCCACTTCACCTGGCAAGACCTGATGGATCGCCCCGCCGAGGTGATCGCCGAGATCCGCGCGGCCCTGGCCGCCCGAAGTGTGTCCGTCTGATGACCCCGGCACTGGGTCAAAGCCCGTACATACTTCGCCGGGTGCCGGGTGCCGGGTGCCGGGTGCCGGGTGCCGGGTGCCGGGTGCCGGGTGCCGGGTGCCGGGTGCCGGGTCACCGGGTGTGCTCGGCTCGCCTGATGTGCCGGGTTCTGCGGGTCAGCAGCACGGCGGCCAGCGGCCAGAGCGCTTGGCTGCCCGCCGCCACCCGTTCGCTCAGGCCGACGCGGTCGCCGTCCTGGAGGAATTCAGCGAAGAACCAACCGAGGCCGCCCAGCAGAGCACCGCCCGCAGCGAGCGCGACGGTCGGCCGAAACGGGATCGGGAAGTCCTCGGGCTCGCGGTTGCCGGTGTTTTCGCGGTTGCCGGTGGTTTTGACCGGTTCTCGGGTCTCGGCGACTTTGCGGGAGTCGTGGGCGTTGTGGGAGTGATCGCGCCGCCAACTCAGCGTCGGCCAGGCCGCGAGCGCGACGAAGGCCACCCCAGCGGCGATCGCGTGCTCGGGAGCCGGGCCCCCGCCGGCTGGCAGCGGGTTCGCCGCGACCAGCACGGTCGCCACCCCACCGGTCGCCAGCAGCCAACGGCCCGCCGGGGCAGCCGGTCGCAGGGCGAGCGCGGTGCCGATATGTGCGGCGCCGACCCCGATCAGCGCGGCGCTCATCACCCAGCGGTGCGGTGCGTCGATCGCCGCGAGATCGCTGATGGTGTCCGTGACCGAGTCGAAGTGCCCTGGTTGCAGGCGGGCGGCCAGCGTCCAGCCGCCGATCAGCAGCACCGGAGCCGCCGCCGATGTGAACACACCCCAGCCAGGCACCGATCGCATCCTGAGGACTCTAGGTCAGATCTCCAGGGCCCGAGCCAGCGGGACGCCGGGGCGGTAGGCCAGGTGCAGGTAGCTGGGGGCGTCGATCACCGCCAAGTCGGCGCGGGCGCCGACCGTGAGCCGGCCGATATCGGTTCGGCGCAGGGCCAGCGCACCGCCTGCGGTCGCGGCCCAGAGCGCCTCGGCCGGGGTCATCCGCATCTCTCGGACCGCGAGCGCGATCATCAACGGCATTGACGAGGTAAAGCAGCTGCCCGGGTTGCAGTCGGTGGCCAGAGCCAGCACGGCACCGGCGGCCAGCAGCCGACGGGCGTCCGGGTAGGGGGAGCGGGTGGAGAACTCGACACCGGGTAGCAGGGTCGCGACCGTGCCGCGTCCTGCGGTCCCGCCCGCAGCGGTGTCGCCGGTGTTCAGCGCCAGCGCTTTGCCACTGGCAGCCAGTGCCTCGACGTCCAGTTCGCTCAGGTAGGTGCAGTGATCCACGCTCGCCGCGCCCAGTTCGACCGCCAACTGCACTCCGGGACCGGCGGAAAGCTGGTTGCCGTGGACCCGCAACTCCAGCCCGGCGGCGGCAGCGGCGGCGAGCACCGCGCGGGACTCGTCGCCGTCGAAGGAATGCTTGCTGGCTGGTTCGCAGAAGACGTCGGCCCAGCGGGCGTACGGCGCGCAGGCGGTCAGCATCTCGCCGGTGACCAGCTCGAGGTACTCGTCGCGGCGGTCGGCGAACTCGGTCGGGACGACGTGCGCCCCGAGGAACGTGGTCTCCTCGGTGACCTGGCCGGCCAGTCGCAGGCTCCGGACCTCGTGCTCGACGTCCAGCCCGTACCCGCTCTTGACCTCGACCGTCGTGGTGCCCTGGGCGCGCATCTCGGCGACCAGCGCTCGCAGGTGGGCAAGCAGGTCGGCGTCGGTGGCGGCACGGGTGGCGGCCACGGTGGTGGCGATTCCGCCGCCGGTGTAGGGCTGGCCCGCCATCCGGGCGGCGAACTCGGCCGACCGGTCGCCGGCAAACACCAGGTGCGCATGCGAATCCACGAACCCGGGGACGACGCTGCGCCCGCCCAGATCGGTCCGGCGGTCCGCGTCGGGTGCCGCAGCGGCCGGTCCGACCCAGGCGATCCGACCGTCGGCCACGACCACCGCACCCTCGGTGATCAACCCCAGCTGGGTGCCGTCGCCGACGGTCGGGTCGTTGGTGACCAGTTCGGCGATCCCGGTGACCAGGGTTGAGCTCATCGGTGTTTCTCCTCCTCGAAAAGTGGGCTGATCGCCTGGGACAGCAACGCGCCGACGTCCCCGAGGACGTGGACGCCGCCGCTGACGATCTCCCGGCCACCGACCATCACGGTGTCGACGTCCGCCGCGGCGGCTGACATCACCACTTGGTCGGGTCGGCTACCGCTGGTCCGGACCGAGTCCAGCCGGACGGCGACCAGGTCGGCCGGGCTGCCGACGGCGATCCGGCCGAGCTCGGGCCGGCCGAGCGAGGCATGGCCGCGCCAGGTCAGAGCATCGACCAAGTCTGGCTGGGTGAACCGGCCGCGCCGATTCGAGTCCAGCCGCTCGTGCAGTTCCAGCGCCCGGGCCTCCTCCAGCAAATCGATGATCGCGTGCTGGTCGCTGCCCAGACAAAGTCTGGCACCGGCGTCGAAAAGTGCTCGGGCTGGGCCGATTCCGTCGGCCAGGTCGCGCTCGGTGGTCGGGCAGAAGCAGGCCGTGGATCGGGCCGCGCCGAGCAGATTGACGTCGTCAGCACTCAGGTGGGTAGCGTGCACGGCCGTCGTCCGAGGGCCGAGCAGCCCTTCGGCGGCCAACAGCGCGGTCGGGCTGAGACCATGAAATGCCTGACAGGCTTGGTTTTCGGCGGGCTGCTCGGAGAGGTGGACGTGCAGGGGAAGCTGTTCGGCGACGGCGGCCACCCCGGCGAGCTGGCCGCGAGGCACCGCCCGGATCGAATGCACCGCCGCGCCGACCCGCATCCCCGAGGACGGCTTCAGCAGTTCGACTCGAGCCGCCCAGCCCTCGACGTCCCCGTCGCCGAACCGTCGCTGGACGCCCTCCAGCTGGGTGTATCCCTCGGCGGTCAGACCACCGGTCAGATAGCAGGTGTCGAGCAGGGTCAATCGGATTCCGGCCTCGGCAGCCGCCTGTCGCAGGGCCTCCGCCATCACGTTCGGCTCGGCGTACCGGCGACCGTCGGGGGCGTGGTGCAGGTAGTGGAACTCGCCGACCGCGGTGACCCCGGCCAGCGCCATCTCGGCGTAGGTCGCCCTGGCCAGGGCCAGGTAGGAGTCCGGGTCGAGCCGCCCGGCCACCGCGTACATCTGTTCCCGCCAAGTCCAGAACGAGCCGCCGTCGCCGTGGGTGCGCCCGCGCAGCGCGCGGTGGAAGGCGTGCGAGTGCGCGTTCGCGAAGCCGGGCAGCAGCACGCCAGGCAACCGGCGATCGCCGTCCGAAGGCTCGGTGTCCGGCTGCACCGACGAGACCAGCCCGTCGTCCCCAATTTCGACCCGCACCCGCTCCCGCACCCCGCCCGGCAGCCAGGCATGCTCCGCCCAGTAGGCGAGGCTCATGATGCCAGGTCTTGGAGCACGGTCTGCAGCGCCTGGACACCGGCCAGGCAATCGTCGAGCTCGGCATGCTCGGCGGGAGAATGGCTGACCCCGGTGGGATTCCGGACGAAGAGCATTCCGGTCGGTACCCCGGCGGCGGCCAAGATGCCCGCGTCGTGTCCGGCGCCGGTGCCGAGAATCGGCGCCGGGCCGTCCGAGCCGCCCAGCAGATCGGCCAGCCGATCGCGTAACGTCGAGTCGAAAGCCTGGTTCGAGGTCCAGGACTCCTCGGTGACCGTGGCGCCGACCCGATCGGCGAGGGCGGTCAGATCCCGGACGACGTCGCGAGCCGCCGTCTCGGTCGGCCCTCGAGCGTCCAACCAGGCTCGAACCAGCGACGGGATCGCGTTCACGCCGTTCGGCTCGACCCGCACCTTGCCGAAGGTGGCGACCGCAGCGTGCCCGGCGGCGACCTCGCGGGCCTGGAGTACGGCCTGGGCGAAGTCGAGCATCGGATCGTGCCGATCGGCCAGTCGGGTGGTGCCCGCATGATTGGCCTCACCGGCGAAGTCGAACCGCCAGCGGCCGTGCGGCCAGATCGCGCTCGCTACCCCAACCGGGGCTTGCGGGCCATCGCCGGCTAGCGCTCGTCCTTGCTCGACATGAAGCTCGACGAAAGTACCTATTCGTCGCAGGGTTTCGTCGTCACGGCCGAGACTGGTCGGCTCTTGCCCGGCGCTCAGCAGAGCCTCCGCCAGGGTGACGCCGTCGCTGTCTCGCAGTCCAGCCGCCCGGTCCGAGGTCAGCGCTCCGGTGATGATCCGGCTGCCGGCACAGGCGATGCCGAAGCGAGCGCCCTCCTCATCGACGAAATTGACGACGCCGATCGGCCGGCCCGGGGTGAACCCGGCCGCCTGCAACGCCTCGATCGCGGTCAGCGCGCTGACCACACCTAGCGGCCCGTCGAACGCTCCGCCGTCGGGGACCGAGTCCAGATGGCTGCCGGTGACAATGCCGGGGTCACCGGCCGCTACCGCGGCGTCCGGGTCGCCCCACCACGCCCACTGATTGCCGGCCCGGTCCTCGGTCAGGTCCAGCCCGAGGGCCTGGGCCTGACCGGCGAACCACTCCCGAAGGACGGCGTCGGTTCCGGTCCAGGCGAACCGGCGGTACCCGCCGGAGGGCGCCCGCCCGATCGGCTCCAGTTCCGCCCAGCGCCGCTCGAAAGCGGGCACGCCGGCGCTGACGCGCCTCCCAAGTGCATGATCACCGGGATTGTTGGTGGGCAACCGTGCATGATCACGGGAGGGTTTTGGGGCGTGATCATGCACGGTTGCTCCCTTCGCGCATCGGGATCCGGACGCCACGCTCGGCGGCGACCTGCTCGGCGATCTCGTACCCGGCGTCCACGTGCCGGATCACGCCCATCCCCGGGTCGTTGCTGAGCACTCGCTCCAGTTTCTGCGCGGCCAGCTCGGTGCCGTCCGCGACCGTGACCTGACCGGCGTGCAGGGACCGGCCGATGCCGACCCCGCCGCCGTGGTGAATGGACACCCAGGTCGCCCCGGAGGCGGTGTTCACCAGGGCGTTGAGCAGCGGCCAGTCGGCGATCGCGTCCGAGCCGTCGAGCATCGCCTCGGTCTCCCGGTACGGCGAGGCCACGCTGCCGGAATCGAGATGGTCGCGGCCGATCACGATCGGGGCGCTCACCGCACCGGACGCCACCAGTTCGTTGAACCGCAGCCCGGCCTTGTCCCGCTCGCCGTACCCGAGCCAGCAGATCCGGGCCGGCAAGCCCTGAAACTCGACCTTGTCCTGGGCAGCGCGGATCCAGCGGTGCAGGTGGGCGTTGTCCGGGAAGAGGTCCAGCACGGCCTGGTCGGTGACGGCGATGTCGCGCGGGTCACCGGAGAGCGCGGCCCACCGGAACGGGCCCTTGCCCTCGCTGAACAACGGTCGGATGTAGGCCGGAACGAAGCCCGGAAAGTCGAACGCCCGCTGATAGCCGCCCTGGCGAGCTTCGTCCCGGATCGAGTTGCCGTAGTCGAACACCTCAGCACCGGCGTCCAGGAACCCGACCATCGCCTCAACGTGCTTGGCCATCGAGGCCCGGGCCCGGTTGGTGAACTCCTCCGGCTTGGCCGCCGCATAGTCCGACCAGTCCGCCAGCTCGACACCCTCGGGCAGATAGGACAGCGGGTCGTGCGCCGAGGTCTGGTCGGTGACGATGTCGATCTCGACACCGCGCCGCAGCAACTCGGGGAAGACCGTCGCGCAGTTGCCGACCACGCCGACCGAGAGCGGGCGGCGGGCCTGTTTGGCCGCCAGCACGCGGGCGATCGCCTCGTCCAGGTTGTCGGCCACCTCGTCCAGGTAGCGATGCTCCACCCGGCGGTGCAACCGCGCCGGGTCGACGTCCACCAGCAGGCAGACGCCGTCATTCATGGTGACGGCGAGGGGTTGCGCGCCGCCCATTCCACCGGCGCCACCGGTCAACGTCAAAGTCCCGGCCAAGGTGCCGTCGAACCGTTTGGCGGCGACCGCGGCGAACGTCTCGTACGTGCCCTGCAGGATGCCCTGGGTGCCGATGTAGATCCACGAACCGGCGGTCATCTGGCCGTACATCGTCAGCCCGAGCTTCTCCAGCCGGCGGAACTCCGGCCAGTTGGCCCAGTCGCCGACCAGGTTCGAGTTGGCGATCAGCACCCGCGGCGCCCACTCGTGGGTGCGCATCACGCCGACCGGCCGACCCGACTGGACCAGCATGGTCTCGTCGTCCTTCAGCGTGGTCAGAGTGCGGACCATGGCATCAAAGCTGGCCCAGTCCCGGGCCGCCTTGCCGGTCCCGCCGTAGACCACCAGGTCGTCCGGCCGCTCGGCGACCTCCGGGTCGAGGTTGTTCTGCAACATCCGCAGCGGCGCCTCGGTCTGCCAACTGCGGGCGGTCAGGGTGTTGCCGCGGGCCGCTCGGACCGGTCGGGGACCAGCGACGGACGGGATGGATGCGCCAGCTGTCATACCGCCATTGCATCGTTCCGGTCGGCTCGGCGGGGGTTCCGCCACCCGGGTTTTGTCTGGGATCCGAGACGACTCGGATCGGCCAGAGGCCTCAGCGAGCCCGGGCGGCAGCCATCTCGGACTTCTTCGGCTTCCCGGTGACCTTGTAAGTACGCAGGTCAAGGCGCACAAGGTGGCCGCCGTCGGAGAGCCGCTTGAGTACCACCGGGCAGCTCTTGCAGCGGGGCTTGTCCCGGCAGCACTTCTTCTTCGCGGTCACCTTGGCCATGCGCGAGAGCTTAGGTGAGGCTTGCCTAATAATCCAGGGGTTGTGTCAAACCACTCGTGCCCCCACCGAATCGGTGGGGGCACGACCGGCTAGGCCTCAGCCGAGGCCGTTGGTGCTGAGGAACTCCTTGGCTACGGCTTCCGGGTCCTTCTTCTCGTCCCCGGAGATCTGCTTGACCATGTCGGCCAGCAGCGGTGTGGTGAGCTTGGCGGAGACGGCGTTCAGCGCGTCGGTCACCGTGGTGGTGGCCTTGGCCTTGCTGATCAGCGGGACCACGTTCTGTGCCGCGAACAAGAACTTGGGATCTTCCAGCGCGACCCAGCCGTTCTCGACGATGTTCGGGTCGGTGGTGAAGACGTCGCCGGCCTGGATCTGGCCCTTCTTCAGCGCGTTGATCGTCAGCGGGCCGCCGGCGTCCAGCGTCTTGTAGCTCTTGAACGTGATGCCGTACTTCGCCTTCAGGCCGGGCACCCCGGTCTCGCGGGTCTTCCACTCCGGAGGCCCACCGAGCACGATGTCCTTGCCCACCGGGGCGAGGTCGCCGATCGTCTTCAAGTTGTACTTGGCCGCCGTCTCCTTGGTGACGACGACGGCGTCCTTGTCCTCGGCGGTGGACTGATCGAGCACCGTCAGCCCGGCCGGTACCGCGGTCTTCAGAGCGGCGTAGACGTCGTCCGAGGTGACCTCGGTGGAGCCCTTCTTGAGGTACGACAGCAAGTTGCCGGTGTAGTCCGGGATCAGATTGATCGAGCCGTCCTCAAGGGCCGGGATGTAGGCCTCTCGGCTGCCGATGTTGAGCTTGGTGCTGGCTTTGACGCCCTTGGCGGTCAGCGCGCCCGCGTAGATGTGCGCCAGCAGCACGTTCTCCGGGAAGTTGGCCGAACCCACCACGATCGTGTCGGACGCCGCCGGGGTGTCGCTGCTGACGGCCAGTGGGTCGCCGCTGCTGCCACCGCAGGCGGTCAAAGCCAGCGCGGACGTGACGATGGCCGAGGCCAGAACCAGTTTGGTGTGCTTCATGGGTAGTTAGCTCCTGTGACGTGCAACCGACGGGTGGCTGGGTGGCTACTGCGATTGATAGTGGCTCATGGGTATGACAGTTCCGCGACCGGAAGGTCTCGCCTCGGCAACGGTTGCGGCTCAGGCCGCCGCTTCCTCCCGATTTGAACCGGCCGGCGGGGTTTCCGGCAGCGCTGCCGGGCTCGCACCGCGGGCATAGCGTCCGGTCAGTCCGCGCGACACCACCAACCGCTGGATCCCGGCCATCAGTAGATCCAGGACGACGGCGAGAATGGCGACCAGGACGGCACCGGCCGCCATCTGCGAGTAGTCCCGTTGCGCCTGCCCGTCCAAGATGAACCGGCCGAAGCCGCCCAGCGAGACGTAGGCGGCGATGGTCGCCGTGGCCACGATCTGCAGGGTGGCGTTGCGGATCCCGGAAAGGATCAGTGGCAAGGCATTCGGCACCTCGACCCGCCAGAGCACCTGGCTGCCGGTCATTCCCATCCCCTTGGCGGCGTCTCGGGCGGCCGGATCCACGCTTTGCACTCCGGCGTAGGTGTTGGAGAGCACCGACGGGATCCCCAGAATCACCAGAACCAGGAGCGAGGGGCCCAGGTAGGTCAGCCGGCCGGGGAGCGAGCCGGAGATCGCGATCACAACGAAGATCAGCAGACCGAGCGTGGGCACGGCGCGCAGGGCGTTGGCGGTACCGGCGATGGCAACCCCGCCGCGGCCGGTGTGGCCGACGAAGAGGCCCAGCGGCAGGCCGATCAGGACGACGAAAAAGAGCGCACCGAAGGAGTATCCGAGGTGTTCCAGCAGCCGCTGCGGGATTCCGTCGGGGCCGGACCAGTGTGCACTCGTGGTCAGGAAGGTGATCATTCCGCTCATGGCTTGGCCACCGCCCGCTGCCAGGGGGTCAGCAATCGCAGGGTGAGCAGGATCAGCCCGTCCAGCACCAGTGCCAGCAGTACGCAGAGAATGATCCCAAGCAGCACAACGCTGTTCACGTACCGGGTGAAGCCGTCGGTGAACAATGAACCGAGCTGGGCGACACCGATCAGCGCACCGACCGACACCAGGCTGACGTTCGAGACGGTCGCCACCCGAACTCCGGCGGCGATCACCGGCACCGCGATCGGCAACTCGACCCGGAGGAACCGGCCGATGCCGGTGAAACCCATTGCGGTAGCGGCCGCCCGGACGTCGGGCGGGACCGACTTCAGGCCGTCGGCCACCACTCGGGTGAGCAGCGCGACGGTGTAGACGGTGAGCGCCACCACCACGTTGACCGGCGAGAGAATCTTGGTGTGCAGGATCGAAGGCATGATCACGAAGAGCGCCACCGACGGGATCGTGTAAAGAATCCCGGCCAGGTTGGTGATCGGCGAATAGCTCCACCCGAACCGGGCGGCGATCCAGCCGATCGGCAGCGCAATCGCCAGCCCGATGACCACCGGCAGCACGGAGAGCCAGATATGGGCGATGAGATCGGTGAGGACGTCGGCGTGATGATCACGCAGATACTGGATCACGAGCCGGCTCCGGAGGCGGTCGGTGCGTGCCGCCGGGTGGCGAGTTGCTTCTCGATCCGCTCGATCACCTCGCCGGCCGTGATCGTGCCGATCAGGACGTCGTTCTCGTCGACCAGCACGCCTCGCCCGGACGGCGAGGAGAGCGCGGCGTCCAGGGCGGCCCGCAGGGTGCCACCGGTGTGCGCCAGGGTGCCGCCGCGCTGCAGCAACTCCGGGCTGACGGTCCGACCGGCCGGGACGGCGTGCGCGTTCACCCAGCCCACCGGCGTGCGTTTGGCGTCGACCGCCAGCGCCCAGCCGTCGACGGCCGCTCGCTGCACCGCTGCACCGTCGTCCCCGAGCGAGACCGTCTGTTCCTGGTGCGTGGGCAGGTCGCTGGACTGCTCGAACCCGAGCGCCCGGTAGCCCCGGTCTCGGCCGACGAACCCGGCGACGAAGTCGTCCACCGGGTTCGTCAGCAACTCTGCCGGGGTCGCCAGCTGGGCCAGCGTTCCACCGACCTTGAGCACCGCGACCTGGTCGCCGAGCTTGACCGCCTCGTCGATGTCGTGGGTGACGAAGACGATCGTCTTGCCGAGTTCGGACTGCAGCCGGAGGAACTCTTCCTGCAGTTCGTGCCGGACCACCGGGTCGACGGCGCTGAACGGCTCGTCCATCAGCATCACCGGCGGATCCGCGGCCAGGGCCCGGGCCACGCCGACCCGCTGCTGCTGGCCGCCGGACAGCTGCGACGGGTAGCGGTTGGCGAACGCGGCCGGCAGGCCGACCCGTTCCATCAGCTCGATCGCCTGCTTGCGGGCCTGCTTCTTGTCCCGGCCGAGCAGGAACGGGACGGTGGCCACGTTGTCCACGATCGTCCGGTGCGGGAACAGCCCGGCATGCTGGATGACGTAGCCGATCCCACGCCGGAGCTGAGCGGGATCCATGGCGGCGGTGTCCTGGCCGTCGATCGTGATCCGCCCCGATGTCGGCTCGATCATCCGGTTGACCATGCGCAGCGACGTGGTCTTGCCGCAGCCGGAGGGACCGACGAGCACGGTGATCTCCCCGGTCGGCGCCTCCAACGAAAGTCCCCCCACCGCGGTGGTGCCATCGGCATACTGCTTGCTCACGCCCTCGAAGCGGATCACGACGGAAGCCAACCACACCCGCCCAGCCGCACTGAGGGCGCTAGCACGACTCCGGTCCAGACCGGCGTAGACACGCCGGAGAAAGGTTCAGG
>DATINJ010000054.1:0-16313 GCA_035474375.1 Kineosporiaceae bacterium
CAGCCGGCCGATCACCAGGTGGTGGCCAGGCTGCGCGCGGCCGGCGCTGTCGTCGTCGGCCTGACCAACGTGCCGGAGCTCTGCGTGTTCGCCACGACGGACTCGACCGTCGGCATCACCCGTAACCCGTGGGACGGCGAGCGCAGCCCGGGCGGGTCATCGGGAGGTAGCGCTGCGGCCGTGGCTGCAGGCATGGTCCCGGTGGCTCACGGTAACGACGGGCTCGGCTCCATTCGGATCCCAGCAGCCTGCAACGGACTGGTCGGGATCAAGCCGGGGCTCGGTACGGTTCCAGCCGATCTCGGCAATGGCTCCTGGTTCGATATGTCGGAGAACGGGCCGCTGAGTACCACGGTGGCCGATGCGGCGCTGCTGCTCTCGGTGATGGCGGATCGACCGGAGCTGGCCGACGTGGCCTTCGAGGGGCGGCCCAATCTCCGCGTCGGCATCTCGGTGAAGGCCCCGATGGTCGGGCTCGGAGTGGATCGAGACTTCGTCGCGGCCACTCGCGGCGTTGCGGATCTGCTGGCTAACGCGGGGCACCAGGTGACTGGGCGGGAGTTCCCTTACCCGCTCACGGGTGGCCCCGCCGCGATGGCTCGCTGGTTCGCCGGCACCGAACTGGATGCCCGGCTGCTTGCTGACCGCTCGCTGCTGGGAAAGCGCACGGCTCGGCACGCGCTGATGGGGCGGGCCGTACTGGCGACGGGTGGACCGCGGCCTTCGGCTCGCACCTCGTGGAACCGGGCCGCCGAACGGTACTTCGAGGACTTCGATGTCCTGCTCACGCCGATGCTCGCGCAGCCGGCCCTGCCCGCGATCGGCTGGCACGATCGCGGCTGGGCGGCGAACGTGGTGGCCAATGTGCGGTACGCGCCGTTCGCCGCGCCGTGGAATCTGGCCGGCTGGCCGGCGATGGCGATTCCGGCCGGGATGCATCCGAGCGGGGTACCGCTGTCCGTGCAATTGGTCGCCCGTCCCGGCGGAGAAGGTTTACTTCTCAAGCTCGGCGCGGAAATCGAAGAGTTGCGCCCTTGGCAGCGAGTCGCTACCCGGTACCTGGCAGGCTGAGGAGACTAGGGTGTGTCTCCTAATCCCCGCGCCTACTGGGCGGCACCCGGTGGGCGACCCGCGGCGTTCTCGTCGTCGCCCATAGCTCCGCTATGAGCTCCTCCTCGGCCTTGCGGGACGCCCACCGGGCACAGGGGGCACCTCCCGGCCCGCTAGGGCTGGGGGAATCGCAACGGCGGGGGATTAGGAGACACACCCTAGGGCCTGTCCTGCGGGCGAGGTATCACCCGCAGGTATTGCTGCTCGTCTCGCTGTCCGGAAACCGACTCTCGTCGATAGGTCTATGTCATGGGTTCGCCGCCGTCCGCGAAAACACCGCCGCAACCACCGGCGGATCCCTCTCGGGACGAAGCAGACGGCGGCACGCCTCGACTGGGCGGTGTCGAGCGGCGCCGAACGGTCGAACTGCGCATCCATGGGGTCAGCGGCACACCACCGGAGATCATGCTGGACGATCCGCATCCGGTGCAGATCTCCGGGGATGACACCGGACGCATCTTCCGTCGTCGTTCACTGTGGCAGGGAGTCTCACCGCGGACGGATCGCGTGGTTGAGGGCTACCACTGGGGGAGGTACACCGCCGGCTCGGCGACTCGCGCGTTGTGGTTGCTGTTGTTGCCTTTTGCCGTGTTGAACCTGGCCCGGTTCGGGTTGCTGCTGCGCGACCAGCCGAGGTGGCTCAGGTACCTGGCCGATGCCGTGGTGCGGCTGCTGGGATTCGTGCTCACGATCGCTCTCGTCGTGTCGACGTGCTATATCGCCTGGGAGGTCCTGGCCAGGCAGTGCACGTCCGCAAGGACGTGCTCCGGTCTGCCCGGTTGGGCCGCCTGGTATCGGAGCAGTGACGACGGAACACGATTGATCGTGGCGGCCATCGCCCCGGCGGCAGTGGTGGCGCTGTTGTGGATGTTCGGCCGGCGTCCACCGGGATACGAACCTCCGGGCGGCATCCTGTTGCCTTCCGAAAACTCCGACCGGCTTTCGGATCCCACCTTCTGGCAGGGTGCTCTGACCGCCCCCCGGCAGCGCGCGGCACACGTCTGGGGTAGCTGCTCGGTGATCGGAATCTTGGCTCTGGCGACACTCGGGCAGCGGAACGGTTGGCGGGCAGAGGTTCCCGAGTGGGCCGACCTGCTGCATCGGGTACTCACTGCGTCCTGCGGGCTCACCGGCCTGGCGGCGCTACTGGTCGTGACGATCGACCGGCAACCCTGGCTGCGGCCCCGACCGCTACCAACCTGGCTGGACACCTCGGTGGTGCGCTGGTTGTTCACCGGCGATGATCTTGAATCAGACCCACATCGCCGGGACGCCATCAGAATCCCGCACTGGCAGGTATTGACCCGTTGGTACGCCGCGGCCGTCGCCGTCGCCTGTGCGATCTTCGCCGCGCTGACCCTCAACTCGGTTCGCCGAGGCCCGGCCGCCAGCAACTGGCGGTTCGAGTTGGCCGTCGCGCTGGTCGGGACCGCTGCCGGGCTGCTGCTCGTCGTTCTGGCTCTGGTGGCGTGGCGGATGGCGGTCACACCCGCCGGGCGGAAGGCACGGCGGCGAGCCACTGCGGAAGACCTCCCGGTACCGCGCGCGTTCCGGCCGATCTTCCACGGCATGGGGGCGTGGGTTCTGGCCTCGCTCGCGGTGACCTTGGCTTTCGGCTTCAGCTCGGCAGCCGTGTTCTGGTCGGCCAACTTCCTCGGTACTCCGGTGCGAGGAAGCCAATCGGCGAAGGGTGACCGCATTGAGCTCGCCGCCGGGTACTGGACCAGCGCCATCGTGTGGGGAGCACTGGTCATCTTGTTGACGGCATTCGCGCTGCCGCTGGCGGCCTGGCTACTGCGCCGCCGCTGGTCCGCCGTCCTCCTGCTGATCACCCTGTCGGCCGGCGTTGCCGCCATTTCTCCGACCCTCGTTCCCGGCGGCCGGGTGATCGCCGGCCTGGTCGCGGCAACACTGCTGGTAGCCGCCGTCAAAATGGTGCTGACTCCTGGCAAGGACGGATTCGCCGATCTCGCGGGGGAGGACTACCAGAGCGCGGGGGCAGACGACGTCCGCATCGTCCCGGTCGTCACCGCCTGGCGATTAGCGATGATGCGGTACCGATACCACCACGTCCTGGGCGTCATCGCCGTCAGCGGTGGGATCGCCGCGTTCGCCTGGGCGGGCTACACCATCAGTGTTCTGCTCATCACCCAGAACGATTTCGCGGCGCCGAAATCGGATGCCTTGGCAAGCCTCGGAGTGGTGGCGGCAACCGCGTTCGCCGCCAGCCTCCTGACCTTGGGTGTGGCGAGCTGGCGGCAGCCCAAGATCCGTATTCTGGTCGGGATTCTCTGGGACATGATCTCGTTCTGGCCGCGGGTCGGTCATCCGCTGTGTCCGCTGCCTTACGGCGGTCGCGCGGTCCGCGCGGTCGTCCAGCGGACGATCGAACTGGGCCGGAAACCGCTGGACATCGATGCGCTCGGGCACGACGGTCGAGGCACTGAGGCGTTCCGCTTTTCCGCCGTTGTCGTTTCCGGGCACAGCCAGGGCAGCGTGATCGCGGTCGCTGCCTGCGCTCTGCTGACGAGGCTGGCCGACGCCGCCGAACAGGCGCCCAGTTGGGTGAGCCAGTCGGATGCCTGTGAGGCACTGCAGCAGACGTACTTGATCACGTACGGCTCGCAACTGCAGTTCATCTTCGCCCGGCTGTTTCCCACCTACCTCGGCTTCCACCAACTCCAAGAGCTGTACCAAGGCATCGACGGCCGGTGGCGCAACCTGTACCGCTGGTCCGACCCGCTCGGTGGTCCAGTGCTGAGCTGGCCGTTGGAGGACAAGAGCGCCCGGGTAGGCCGGTTCGGCCCTCGAGCGACGCAACGCTATGGGCCTGCGGTCAAGCGGTGGACCTCGATGACTGAAGCGGTCTCGGCTGAGTCGGCGCAGTCGACCAAGCCGGCTCAGCCGCCTCAGCCGGCTCAGTCGCCTCAGCCGGTGTCTGGGCCGGTCAAGATCGAGAGCCCGGTCGAGATCGAGAGCCCGGTCGAGATCGAGAGCCCGGTCGAGATCGAGAGCCCGGTCGAGATCGAGAGCCTGGTCGTCATCCAGCCGGCCTCAGTCACCTGCTGGCCGGGGGAGTATCAGTACCGACGGTGGAACAGCGGGCCGGACGTGCGCCTGGTCGACCCAGGACTGATCGATGAGGAACCGCTCCGGCCACGCCGTCCGCCCAGAGGGCATACCGGTTACTTCGAAGATCCCGGGTTCGATGCGGTCCTGGACGAACTGTTGCGGTGCTGATCGGCAGTCAGCTCCGCTTGGCGGTGGGAGATTCAGCCGGACTGGCGTTCGACCAAGGTGGCCGGAAGCACCGCCGGAATCGGTGCCGCTACCCCGGTCCGGATCTGGGTCACCAGCATCTCGGTCAGAAGGCGGGCTTGTTCCGCGATCGGCTGGTGGATGGTGGTGAGCGTCGGGTCGGTGTGCCGACCCAGTTCGATGTCGTCGAATCCGATCACGGCGACATCGTCGGGGATTCGCCGACCGGACTCCTTGAGCACAGCCATCGCGCCGATCGCCATCATGTCGCTGGCGGCGAAGACGGCATCGAGGTGGGGCTCGCGCTCCAACAGCGTGCGCATGGCTTCCTCGCCGGATGCCCGGGTGAACGATCCATACCCGATGACCGGTGGCGGGTACCCAGTTTCGCGCAGCACGCTGCGAAACCCCGCGAGTCGGTCGACGCCTGCGGCCATGTCCATCGGCCCGGCGACGGTCCCCAGCACGCTGCGGCCGGCCGTGACCAGCCGATGCGCGGCCATCTGGGCTCCGCCGTGATTGTCGACGTCCACGTAGCCGCACCCCTCCAGCGTGGTCATCGGACGGCCGCCAAGGACCATCGGAATTCCGGCTCGCAGCAGCTGTCGGGGTAGCGGGTCGTCGTCGTGGACGGAGAGCAGCATGACGCCGTCCACATGGCCGGCCCGCACATAGTGGGCAAGTTGCGCGTGGTCATCCCCGTTCTGCGCCATCATCAGCACCAAATGCATGCCGGTACCGACCAGGGATTGGCTGGCCGCCACGGTGATGCTGGACAGATAGGGATCGACGATGCCGAAACCGACGGGTTCGCGGACCACCAGGGCGATTGAGTCGGTGCGCTGGGTTACCAGGCTGCGGGCGGCTCGGTTCGGCACGTATCCCAGACGTTCGATGGCATTTTCCACCGCTTGCCGGATGGCTGCCGTCACCGGCGCCGAGTCGTTGATCACCCGAGAGACGGTTGCGGGTGAAACCCCGGCGGCAGCCGCGACAGTGGCCAACGTGGGCTGCCCCGCGTTGGGGCGAGAACTGGAAGCCACCGTTGCCCTGCTCCTTCGATTCGCCCCTTGCCCGGGTTCGCTCAGGTCAGGTCGACCAGGCCGTGCGGGTTCGGCTTCACGATTCCGCAAAACCCCATGATGTCATGGAACGAGTGGGCGCTGACCCTTCGCCACCGCGCACAACGGCCGCGAGCGGACCTGGTTTCGCCCGGCTGAGCGCTTCCAAATTTCCCGCCCTTTCATCCTCGCCGACTCGCTCAGCAAGCCCCTGAAAGCGCTTACATCGGTTGGATAGCCCGGTGGCAGCCGCAGTCATATCGGGACGGTTGACACCAAGAAATGTCCGATCTGAACCGGTCTTGACAGAGTAACAGGCTTCATTCAACATATGAAGTAGCTTGTGAAAGCGCTTTCTCGTCTGAGAATCCTCGGATCCTCCCGCTCGGTCAGATTTCTCTTCTGGCCTTCTTGAATGCTCGGCATGTGAACAAGGAGGTTCGCCATGTCTTTTCTCTCGACTCGTCCTGCGCCGTGGTGCGTCCTGATGGCGGCGGTTGGCCTGGCCGCGCCCATCCTGCTGCTGGCTGGTGGCGGGGGTGCGGCAAACGCAGCCGTACCAGCTGCCCCAGCCGGTTGGACGACGGTGTTCAGTGATGACTTCACAGGTTCGTCCGGAACCGGCGTGAATTCTGTAAACTGGCTGTACGACACGGGTATTGGGTATCCAGGTGGGGCCACGAACTGGGGCACCGGGGAGATCGAGACGATGACCTCCAGTACCGCCAACGTCTATCACGACGGCGCTGGGCACCTGGTGATCAAGCCGATTCGAGATGGGTCCGGCAACTGGACCTCGGGCCGGATCGAGACCCAGCGCACCGACCTGGCCGCACCGGCCGGCGGGATTCTGCGGATCGAGGGATCTATCCAGCAGCCGAACGTCAATACCAGCAACGGAGCTGGATACTGGCCGGCGTTCTGGACCCTGGGTGCCGCGGCCCGGCCGGTGGGCGCGACGAACTGGCCGAGCATTGGCGAGTGGGACATCATGGAGAACATCAACGGTCGACCGTCGGTCTTCTCCACGCTGCACTGTGGCACTGTTTCTGGTGGCCCCTGCAACGAGACGACTGGTATCGGCAGTGGCGAACATGCCTGTGGTGGCTGCAATTCCAGCTTCCATACCTACGCGGTCGAGTATGACCGGAGCGTAAGCCCGGAGCAGATGCGGTTCTACCTCGACGGCAGCAACTACCACACCGTGACGGCGACCCAGGTCGGCGCGGCGACCTGGGCGGCTGCTACCCAGCACGGCATGTTCATCATTCTCAATGTCGCTATCGGTGGCGGGTTCCCCGCGGCCTTCGGCGGTGGACCGAATGCGGCCACGGTCTCCGGCGTCCCGATGCTGGTGGACTACGTTGCCGCCTACACCAAGCCCGGGAGTACCTCCGGTGGTGGCAGTGCACCGTCCGTACCCACCGGCTTCACCATCGCCGGGACCACGTCGACCAGCGTTTCCCTTCGCTGGAATGCGGTTTCAGGGGCCACGAGCTACAACATCCTGCGCGCCGGAATCAAGATCGCATCCACCACGAACACCACGTTCACCGACAGCCGGTTGAATCCCAGGACGCCGTACATCTACTCGGTCCAGGCGGTCAATGCGGCTGGCACCTCGGCCGCGACCGGTGAACTCACGGTGACTACGCCGGCGTGAACTGAAGTCAGGGTAGACCGTTGCCTCGTTGCTCATCAGGCGACTCCCGGTGCGGCGAGTGGAGGGCCGCTCGTCGCACCGGCTGTGCTTCCGCCAGCGCTAATACCCGCGTCCAGTTGGGCCGGCGCTGGCAGGAAAGCCCCGCGGCATAGGATTGTGGGGGCGGCCAGCGGGTGCGCCGATCGTCGTGAACGGATGGGAATCAGCAATGGGTGACATCGTGGTTACGGTCGAACAGGCCTATGACGCCTCAGCGGAGACCGTTTTTGGTGCGCTGGCGGACTACGCCGCAATCCGCCCGACCATTCTGGCGCCGGAGATCACTGATTATCAGGTTCTGGAGGGCGGGGCAGGGGCAGGTACTCGGATCAGTTACCACCTGCACGCGACCAAGAAGCGAGTCCGGCAGGTCGATGCGTCCGTTGCCGAGCCGGTGGCCGGCAAGCAGTTGCTTGAAGCCGACCGCAACTCGTCGCTAGAGGTGTTGTGGGACGTCGCGGCCAATGCCGCCGGCCGTAGCCAGGTCACCGTGCGGGTGAGTTGGCAAGGCGCCACTGGCATCGGAGGCTTCTTCGAGCGCCGGTTCGCCCCGGCCGGCATCGGGCGGATCTATCGCACCGAATTGGAGCGCCTGCAGAGCGCATTGGCTTAGCACTGAGCCTTGGCCTGCCGACTCGGACGGGTGCAGCTGAGAGAACGTATTTCGACGTACAGGTTGGGCCAGTCAGGGCGTGCATCGACCCGGCAGCCGGATATCGGCTGGCCGGGTCGTGACGCGCTCAGGCCCCGAGGATCATGCTGCGGGTGCTCCGGGCTTCAGGAGGCTTCGGCGGCCTCATATGCGGCGAGGATCTCGCCGGGGATACGGCCACGGTCGGGGACGGCATATCCGTTGGCCTGCGCCCAGGAACGGACCACCTTGGCGTTGCTGGGCAGCTTGGTTACGGTCGCACCACGCTGACGGCGGCCACCGATCCGCTGAGCGTTTTCCACGAAGGGAGTAATTGCCTTCTCGAACTTGGCGGCGTTCTTGTCGTTCAGGTCGATCGTGTAATCGACGCCGGAGACCGAGAACGTGAGCGTGGTGGTCGCCTCGCTGCCGTCGATGTCGTCGACCAGGGTCTGGATAATCTTCTGCATTGTGGTGCCTTTCACTAGCGCCGGGGGGCGAGTGCGGTTTCGGGCTGCGCGGAGCGCTGCTTCAGCTTCGAAGCGGCGCTATGTTCAGGATATCCACGTTAGTGAGAATTTCCTGCATCCGCAGTGTGAATCGGCATGTCTAGGCGGCGGCGTAACGGAAGCGGAACCGTCAGCTACATAGCAAGGCTTGCAAATCGATTCAGATTCCCTCCGCCGCTCGCGGAGTCAGCTCTGTAACCGTGCGGTGATCGTCTGCTGCAAGGCCGCGAGCTGAGATGTGCTGAGCAGGTTCGTCTGTTCGGTCGCCGCCGCCAGGATTGACGGATCTTCCAGGACGATTTCGCTGGACTGCAGGAGCACGGTGCCGGCACCGGTAAAGTCCAATTGCCGTTCCTCGCCACTGACCCGACCGAAGAAACCCTGAGCCGCACCCAAGAACGAGGACATCCAGGCGGCGTCGTGATGGTGTGCCGGGCTTGGGCAGTCGGCCCAGCCCACCAACGCTTGTGGGTCTACCCGCACCGGTGGCTCGGCGAACATCACCGGCCCATTCGAGCTGGCGAGAAACTTGCCGGTGCCAATCAGGGTGACGAACCCGGGAACTATCGACTGTTTGAGCGCCAGACCTGGGCTGAAAGCCAACAGGTTCGCCGCCCTGACCGTCAGGTTTCCGTCGTCCAGGTCGTAGGAGTTGATGTCGAAACCACGATCGCCGAGCACGAGTTTGCCGTTCCCGCTCGCCACCACCCAATCCCGGGCGTACAGCGGACTGGAGAACTGCGCCGACACCATGGCTTGCAGGCTGTCCATCGTGTTGAGCGGGTTGAAACGAATTTGCCCGTAGTAGGCGATCATCCTGCCCTTCTGCATGAACCATTCGCCGTTCAGATCCACAGCAAATGCATAGGGATTGATGTTGTCGTCGACGGGCAGATTGGTCGGATTAAGCACGATACTCATGGGCTTCCCCTTACAACTTCTGCTCGGACGCCTGGACGTACACGGTTCCGTCTCCGGATATCTTCAACTGGACGGCCTCACCGGATCCGCGACCGACCGCCTCTCGCCAACCGGCGTTGACCGTCGCCGTCACGGTCAAGGCGCCGACATGGCCGACGTAGGCCTGCGGATCCACGGTGAGAACTCGGCCGCCACCGACGGTGAGCGCCAATGTCCCACCATGGGAAAGCACGGCGACTTGCCCGACACCGGATACCGCCGTGGTGAAAAGCCCTTGTCCGGTCACGGCACCCCGAATAGCGCCGCGTACTCCGCCTTGGGTGCCGAGGAAGACCACCGCGGTCTGCATCGTCGCGGGAAATGCCAGCAGCCGGTCAGCCTCGACCGAGAGTTCCCCGCTGCCGTCCATCTCGACGATGGTTACTTGGGCGCCGAGGTGGCCGTAGAACACCTCGCCGCTGCCGGTGGCGGCCATCAACGGGGAGGATTCCCCGGCCATTGCGCGGCCGGCCATTCCGGTCAGCCCGCCCATGCCGGGTCGACCGGCCCCGAAGCCACCGCCGATGGTCGCGGGGGTGAAGCGCACGTCACCGTGATAGGCGAGCATGGCCCCCCGCCGGGCGACGATCTCGGCGCCGGGAGCCACCGCCGCGCGCAGCACCTTGTGATTAACCAGTTCGAAGGTCATCGGTCAGCGCTCCGCGGGTTGGATGTAGACGACACCGGAGCCGGTGAATCGCAGGCTGTACGCCTCACCATTGCCGTCACCGACGAAGGTCTTCCACGACACGTCGGTAACGAAGGATTGCTGCAGTTGCCCCCGCGAGCAGATGTACGCGTCCGGGTCCACAACCAACGGGTACGCGGCACTGACTTCCAAAGCGATGGCCGGCCCATCGGACAGCACGGCGACCTGCCCGTGTCCGGTGATCGTGGTGGTGAACAAGCCCTGCCCGCTGCTGGCCCCGCGCAGCCCGGTGAACGTGACCGCGGTGCTGAGATCCGGCCCGAGAGCAAGCAGCGCGGAGGACTCCACCTGCAAGGTTTCGGCTGCCAGGTCGATCAGTTCGACGTCCCTGGCATCCGACGCCAGGTACACCAGGCCCTGCCCGGCCATGTCCATCAGGTCCAGCGACTCACCGGTGAGCTTGCGTTTGAGTGCGCCTCGAAGCCCTTCTCCGGCGCCGACGCCGCTCTTTCGGAAGGTCACCGCTCCGGAATAGGCGATCATTGCTCCGGAGCGGGCTCTGACGGTCTCTCCCTCCAGATGGACCTCAAGTATCCGCTTGCCGTTCGGTCGAAACGAAGCCACCGCTGTCCTTCCGTTGGAGCGCGTCGCGCTCGGAACGTACGGAGCGTACGGGGGACTCGTCATCCGTGGTTGGGCGGCCCACCGGTCGAGCCGGATCTTGTTCGCCAACAAGGAAATAGCCGTTTCGTCCGTGTCGGCGCAGCAGGGGAGACTTGTATATGGCCGCGCCCGCCGTGGGCGAGGTCAGACCCGCATCCTTGAGCGCCTGATGCAGGTCTGTCCAATGCATCTGTGACCCGGCCAGAATGTCGAGGATGAGCCGGTCGTGCGGGTGCATCTCGGGCAGCGGCCTGATCGGTTCGACCTCGTCATTGCCAGTGAGTCGCCAGTCTTCACGGGCGTTCACCCAGGCCCGGATCGCATCGACCGGCGGCGGCCATTCCCCGGGGATCCGCGGCCAGCGTTTCTGCGAGGACCGCGCAACGGCAACCGGGATCTGCTGCACCGGAATGCGGATGCCGAGGGCACCCAGTCGGGTCATGGCCGTGGTCAGTGGTGTCGAGATGTCGCGGCGGGGCCACAACCATGCCGAATAGCCGCCGGTTCCGAGCAGGTCCCGCAGTGCTTGCGCATCGTTTCCGGCATCGATCTGGATGCCTTCCTCGGCCAGCCTGCTCAGCACCGTGTTCACGGTGCTGAGGCCGTAGCGTCGGATCACGGTGGTGACGATTCTGCGTGCTCGGGTCAGCGTCGCGGCATCGGGGACGACGAACTCCGCCTTCACCGTCCGGCGCAGGGCTGGCGGCAGCACTTCGAATGCCACGTCGGCGTCGCACCAACTGGCGAAGTCGGCGAGAATTCTCGGGTTCGCAAGCTCGTCTGCGCCGGCCGCCTCGAGTGCCGTTTGTGCCCTGGCTGCGGTGCGGAGCACGCCGTCGCCGAGCACGGCCAACAGTTCCGCCAGGCCCGGGGGCGGGCCGAGAAGCCGCGCATGATCACGGGCGGCGTACATCCAGGACCGGACGGTTGCCCGGTGCATGCCGAGGTCAGCGGACTGGATACCGATCGGTGGAAGCCAGCCGGCCGCCTCCCGCACCAGCGTGAGCCCTTCGGGCAATCGGGCAGCTGGGACGTGCCGTGCCAGGAGGTAGCCGAGGGCCTGCGAGGGGGTGACCGACGCAGGCCAGTGGGTGGGGAGGTCCGTCGGCACTTCTCTATTTTGCACCCAGTAATAGGTGTCAATGACAGTAGACGACGAACTGGTGTTCGACTCCGAACTGTCAAGAGCCACGTGAGCTTGCCTGGTGGTGGCCGCCGTGGCGCTGTGAAAGGCGCGCTGGGGTGGGCGCTGGGGGTGGCGTTGGGAGGGTGCGCTGGGGTGGCGTTGGGAGGGTGCGTTGGGTGGGCGCGTTGCGAGGGTGCGCTGGGGGTGGCGTTGGGAGGGTGCGTTGGGTGGGCGCGCTATGAGGGGGCGTTGGGCGGTGACTCGGCCAAGGGCCGAAGCAGACTGCGGACAGCGTCTGCGGACGGCGCGACGAGGGTTCGGGCGGCCAGCGTCGAGGCATCGGGCAGCGCCAGGGCACGCACCGCCTGCTTGACGGCGGGGATCGCGTGCGGTGTGACGCTCAGTTCTCGGACGCCAAGCCCGATCAGCACCTCCGTCGCTCGTTCGTCAGCGGCGAGTTCACCGCAGACGGCGACCGTGACGTTCGGTCCGGCACCTCGGCAGGTGATCTCGATCAACCGAAGTACCGCCGGATCGAACGGGTCGGCCAGCGGTTCAACGGCATCGTTGCCACGTTCCGCGGCGAGCGTGTATTGCGTCAGGTCGTTGGTCCCGATGCTGAGAAAATCCACGTGTCGGGCGAAGGTCGCGGCTTTCAGTGCCGCCGCCGGCACTTCGACCATAATTCCGATCTGGAACTCGGACGGCGTACCTCGGCCGGTCAGCTTGATTGCCTCATCCAGGCTCCGGCGTGCCCTGATCAGTTCGTCCAGCGTGCTCACCATCGGGAACATCACACTGATTGGGAGGTCGTGCGCGACCCGGACCATGGCCAGCAGCTGGTCGGCGAGCAATTCGGGTTGCTGCAAGGCGAAGCGGACTCCGCGGACGCCGAGGAAGGGGTTCGCCTCCACCCGCTGCGGCAGGTAGGCCAGTGGCTTGTCACCGCCGACGTCCAAGGTCCGGAAGGTGATCCGGCGCCCGGCTGCGGTCTCGGCCAGCGCCCGGTAGATGGATTCCTGCTCGGCAATGTCGGGGGCCTGCGACCGGCCCAGGAACAGGAACTCGGTGCGGACCAGGCCGATCAGGTCGGCGCCCGACGCTGTGGCGTCCCGCGCGTCCTCGATTGAGCTGATGTTCGCGCCAACGAGGATCCGGACGCCGTCCCGCGTGGTCGCGGGTGCGTCGGCGCGGGTCAGCGCTTGCCGGTTGCGGGCCTGCGCGGCTGCGGCCCGCTCCCGGAGCTCGGCCGCCACCGCCTCGGCCGGCTCGATGACCAGTTCGCCGGTCGTACCGTCTACCGCAAGCGGTGTTCCGTCGGCGATCTCAAGCACGGCCGCGCCGGCTCCGACCACGGCGGGAATGCCGCGGGCGCGAATCAGGATCGCGCTGTGTGCGGTTGGGCTGCCGAACGCCAGCACGACGGCCGTAACTCGCGCGGGGTTCAGCGTCGCGGCCTCGGCCGGTGTGAGATCCGCAGCGATCAGCACGCCGCTGCGCTCGCCGAGCTCCTCCGACCGATCGTAGGCACCGAGCAAGTGCCGGGACACCTGATTGCCCAGGGCGCGAACGTCGGCCGAGCGTGCTTGGAGATAGGGATCGGTGAGCGATTCGTACCCGGCCGCAGCGACCGAGACCGCATTGGCCCAGGCACTGCTCGCGGCCTGGCCGACCGCGATTCGAGACCGTGCGGCTTCCAGCAGCTCTGGATCCGCCAGCAGAGCCAGATGGGTGTCGAAGATCGCTGCCTCGGCCTCGTTGACTTCGTGGGCCACGCGCTGGCGGATTTCCTGGACCTGCGCCCGGACAGCGTCGACGGCGGCGTCCAGGCGCCGTCGTCCTTCGGCTGGGTCCTCAACGATTTCCGACTTCTCGCTCGGTGCGGCTATCTTCCCAGGCTCGGGTCGGGCCAGCTCAAGCTCGGGTCGGGCCAGCTCAAGCTCGGGTCGGGTCGACCCAGGCGCCGGCCGGATGAGCCCAGGAGCTGGCCGGGCTGGCCCGAAGCCGATCCCGGGCGAGGCTGGAAATGGCCCACGGACCCGCTCCGACAGCAGATCGCTCGAGGTGTCCGCATCGGGTTGGGGCTGATCCGCAGAAGGAGGGTCATCAAAGTTTCGCTGGGCCAGGGCCAGCACCTGCTCGAGCGCCTGGGGTGCCTGCGGGCCAGACGCACGCACTTCGACCTCGTGATCGGGCAATGCGCCGAGGGTGGCCAACCGGGAAAGGCTGGCTCCGGGGACCCAGCCTGAACCGGTGGAAAGGTTTCGCAGCTCTACCCGAGCGTCCAGGCTCTGGAGCACCTGCACCAGACGTGCCGCCGGGCGGGCATGCAGGCCATGTACCGGGGTGACCCGGAACCGGCCGGCGTTGACGTCTGCGGGTCGGGTTTCGGCTGGGGGGAAAGTCGATTCGGGCGAGGCCTCAGCGGGAGTAGCGAGCTGGGACTGCTTGCCGGCGAGCGAGGCGACCGCTTCGGCGGCCACCTTCGGGCCATCGGCCCCGGAGAGTGCGGTAACCGCCGCGACCACCAGCCCCTCCACGAGCGGGGCCGGGCAGAGCAGCACGCGTGCTCGAGCGGCGTCGTCCGCAAGCAGTTCCAGCGCTAGTTCGGCGGATAGGACAGCACTCCCGAGATCCATCAGGACGACGACACCATCGCCGTCCTGGTCGGCCTCGACCAGCGCATCGTGGATCTGCATCGCGTCGGTGCCGAAGGTCTCCTCGTCCAGGCCGGCGGCGATCACCATTCGAACCTGCTGATCCTGCAGCATCTGCTCGGCCAAGGCCACCGCGGCCCGGGCCAGAGCGCGGCTGTGCGATACCACGACAATCCCGATCATGAGCCGTCAGCCCTCGTCGCCGGCCGGCTCGACCAGGGTGGCCGCGGCTGCCGTGATCAGCAGCGCCATCGACGTCGCCCCCGGATCCTGATGGCCGACGCTGCGCTCGCCGAGGTAGCTGGCTCGGCCTTTGCGCGCGAGCATCTCGATGGTCGCGTCCCGTCCGGTCTCGGCGGCGCGCGCTGCGGCATTCAGCGCCACCGCCAATGACCGTTGCTCGGCCAGCGCGGCGTCCAGCGCATCGGTTGCCGGGGTGAGAGCGTCCACCATGGTCTTGTCACCGGGTTCGGCCTTGCCCCGGGCGACGACGCCGTCGAGTCCGGCTCGGAAGACCTTGGCCAGCGCCCCACGGTCGAGGCTCTCGACATCTCCGGCAGCGGTCGCCATCCGGAGAAAAAGGGTGCCGTACAGCGGACCGCTGGCCCCGCCGACGTTGCTGACCAGGGTCATGCCGATCCGTTTGAACAGGGCGGCGGCCGTGGTGGACTCCGGGCCTTCGAGCGCTGCCAGGACGACGGTCAGACCGCGGTCCATATTGGCTCCATGATCGGCGTCACCGATCGGCGAATCCAGCTGGGTGAGGTAGTCGCGTTGCTCGGCTATGTCGGCGGCGAATCGGCGGATCCAGCGCTGCAGCGCCGCGATGCCCACCTGCTCGCGCGGTGGTGGCGCAGTCGATGCGGATGGCTCGTTCGATTGGGATGGCTCGTTCGATTGGGATGGCTCGCTCAAGGGTGGTGGCTCGCTCGGCTGGCCGGTTGGCACGTTCAGATCCCCCAGCGCAGGCCGGGAGTGCGCACCGGAGCATCCCAGAGCCGGACCAGATCGTCGTCCACGGACAGCAGCGTGACCGAGCAGCCGGCCATGTCGAGGCTGGTGATGTACGGGCCGACGAGTGAACGGACGACGGTGACCCCAGCTTTGTCCAGGATCGACGCGACCTCGCCGTACATCAGATACAACTCGAGGAGCGGGCTGGCGCCCATCCCGTTCACGAAGGCGATCACCCCGTCGCCTTGGGTGAAGTCCAGGTCGGAAAGGATGGGTTCGAGCAGTAACTCGGCGATCTCGTGGGCGGAGGCCAACGGGACTCGTCGTCGGCCGGGCTCCCCATGGATGCCGATTCCGATCTCCATCTCGGTCTCTGGAAGGTCGAAGGTCGGTTTTCCGGCAGCCGGAACCGTGCAGGAGGTGAGTGCCATGCCCATGCTTCGACCCTGGGCGTTCACTCGGCGGGCGAGTTCGGCGACTTCGGCCAGGCTGCGGCCCTGCTCCGCCGCGGCACCGGCGATCTTCTCCAGCAGGACGGTGACGCCGACCCCGCGCCGGCCTGCGGTGTAGAGGCTGTCCTGGACGGCGACGTCGTCATCGGTCACGACTGCGACGACGTCGACGCCAGTTTCTGCCGCCGCCATCTCGGCCGCCATCTCGAAGTTCATCACGTCGCCCTCGTAGTTCTTGACGATGAAGAGCGAGCCGGCACCGCCGTCCACGGCCTGCACCGCGGCGATCATCTGGTCGGGGGTCGGCGAGGTGAAGACCTGGCCCGGGCAGGCCGCGTCGAGCATGCCGCGGCCGACGAAGCCGGCGTGCAGCGGCTCGTGGCCCGAGCCGCCGCCGGAGATCAGCGCCACCTTGTTCGCGGCGCCCTCGCGGCGGGCGACGAAGGTGGGCTCGAACTCGACGCGCAACAGCTGCGGGTGCGCCTCCACCAGGCCGCTCAGGGACTCGCGCAGCATCGCGTCCACGTCGTTGACGAACTTCTTCATGCAGGCTCCTTGAGGGTGTCGCAGACCGCGGTGAT
>DATINJ010000055.1:0-44504 GCA_035474375.1 Kineosporiaceae bacterium
CGAACGGCAACGCGACGACGTCCGCGACCTGAAACCTGACCCGCTCGGCGATCGCCAGTTTCCCGGCGGCCTGGGTGGCGTACTCGACCATGGCCGCGGAGAGATCCACGCCGTGCACCGAGAGCTCCGGGCAGGCTTCGGCGATCATCCGCGGAACTCGGCCCGGTCCAGTTCCCACGTCCAGCACGATTGCCCCGGCCGACAGGTTCGCGGCCACCACATCCGCGACGACTCGCCGATACAGGAACCGGCCGAGATGTCTGGTTTGCCGGTCGTACCACGTGGCGTGCCTAGCCAGCCCGTACATGTCGGCGCGGGTGTGACTGTGGCCCTGACCGTGGTTCTTGTCGTGGTTCTTGTCGTGGCGATGAAGCAGATGCATGACGCCTCCTACAGTTGTATGACGCAACCCTGAATCCAGAGTAAGCGCAACAGTTGCAGGACACAACCATGAACTACTGGTGTTGTGGCCGGCTCTCCCGCAGTTCCGCCTCGCCGTCCGACGGGACGGCGTCGGGCACCTCGATCGACTGCGGCGCCAGCCAGTTCTCCCCGGCCCGGGTGTGTTCGCTGGCGCTCGCCAGTCCGTACTGATGCCAGGCGTGATTCAGCGCGGTGGCCAGTCGGTCCATCGTCATCGTCGCCAACTGGGCGGTCACGGCGACCAGGATGCTGCCGGCGAAAACCATGATCGAGGTTCCGATGCCGGTTCCGAACAGGCCGTGGCGCTCACCCTCGATCCGCAGCCAACCGATCACGGGCATCGCGATCGTGATCCACGGAAGCAGCCGCCTTGACAGCACCGCGCCCGGCGCCGGACGCCTGAACAGGTGCGTCAACACGCTGCCCGGGATCGCGGCGAGCAGTCCCAGCGATACCAAGGTGATGCCGAGGGCAGTGTTGAACGCCATCCCGCTTTGCTCATCGATGGCATAGAGGCGACGCTCGCCGTACAGGTACCCGAGGACGGCGACCGCTCCCCCGGTGAACACCATCAGGCCGCACACCTGGGCGACCGGCCGCTTGCCGAAGTACGCGGCGACCAGGGCGATCGCCATCAGCACCAGCGCGAGGGCGGTCGACAGCGCCATCCGACCCCCGTAAAGCTCCCGATCGACCGCAGTGCGAAACATCAGCCGGTCCACCAGGAGGTCTCGGTCGAGGGCATACTCCAGCACGCTGACACCGGCGATCAGCGTGCTGCCGGCGCTCGCCGCGAGACCGATCCATCGCCCACCTGGTTGCGGAATGAGCGTTGCCACAGCGATCCCGAGCAGGACCAGACACACCGCCGTCGTCGGTCGCATGCTGACCAGTCCGGGCGAGAACTGTCTCAGCATGTGGATGTCGAACCCCCAGCCGACCAACGCAGACAGGCCCAGGGCCGCGGTGACGAGCCCGGTCGCCCAGGCCACCCCCGGCAACGCCGGCGGGACGTCATGAGGATCCACAATTTCAATGCCCATGACCGTCCGTAGAGTCGGCTGCACGTCAGATGGCTCTGCCGGTATATCACATAGAGTGTTAACGGCGTTGCCTTCTGTGATGATTGCGGTATCGCTGCGTGACCAGCGACTCTGCGCCGTCCGGTCCGTTCAGACCTGAACGGAAGCCTGAGCGGAAGCCTGAACGGACGCCAGCAGCACCCCGGCGACCAGGCGGCCTATAGTTGCAGAACGCAACCCTGGATCAGAGTAGGCGGCACGGTGCCTGACGCAACCATGGCGAGTGGTCCGTTCCCGGACGATGTCCTGCGCCGGGCAATGCGGCGGATGTTTCGTCTCAGCAGCCTGCTGGAGCCGCACGATCATGGCGGACTTCAGGTCACGGTGTCCGAGGTGATGGCGCTGGGCGAGCTCGCGGACGTCGAAACGATCTCCCAGCAGGATCTTGCCGTCCTGCTCGGCCTGGAAAAAAGCACCGTCAGCCGACTAGCGGCCGGCCTGGAGAGCCGAGGCTGGCTGGTCCGCGAACGTGACCCGGCCAACCGGCGGTACTACCGGCTGCGCCTGTCCGACGAGGGTCGAGAAGCCGCCGAGCGGGTCGGTCAAGACCTGCGTTCGCACCACGCACAACTGCTCGGCGCGTTGACCCCCACCGAGTTGGAGGCGCTGACCATCGGCCTGACCGGACTCACCCGCGCCCTGGAGACCCTGCACGACGGGCACCACAGTCAGCCGCCGGCGCCAGGATCGGGCGGCTTAGAAGAGTAGCCAGACGCCGATGTAGTGGGCGATGAAAGCGGCAATGGTCATGGTGTGGAACACCTCGTGGAAACCGAACCACAGCGGTGCCGGGTCGGGCCGTTTCAGGCCGTAGACCACCGCCCCGATGGTGTAGAAAACGCCACCGAGAATGACCAGCGCCAGCACCGCCGGATGCCCGGCCGCAGCAAAATCTCCGGCCCAGAACAGCGCGGCCCAGCCCAGCCCGACGTAGATCGGAACGTACAACCAGCGCGGCGCGTGCACCCAGAGGATCTGGAAGGCCGCGCCGAGCAGTGCACCGCTCCAGACCACGATCAGCAGGCTCCGAGCCGCGTCGGACGGCAGCATCAGCACCGCAAACGGGGTGTACGAGCAGGCGATCAGCACGAAGATGTTGGCGTGATCCCACCGCTTGAGGCGGATCCGGGTACGTTCGGACCAGATCCGGGTGTGATAGCTGGCGCTGACGCCGAACAGCAGAACCGACCCGAAGCAGAACACCGCCGAAGTCAGCTTGGCCGCCAGCGTCGGGGCGAAGGCGATCTGCAGGGCACCGGCCAACCCGGCCAGCGGCGCGGCAACCGCGTGCAACTGCCCGCGAAGTCGCGGTTTGACCTCATTCGCTAGGCGCGTGACAACGGACATGCCTTCAGCATGGATGACCTTTGCGAGTAGAGTCCTAACCGCTGCAGGTGAATCTTTTGACGGAAATTGTTCGGAGCAAACAAATGGAGCAGGCGACGCCGACTGCCGGGCTCGTGCCGCCGACCACTGAGCCCGATGTCACCGAGCTGGAGCTCAGCGCCGACGTCACCGCCGCACTCCGCAACCGACTGCCGGCGGTCGCCGAGCACACCGTGGCCGCGGTGATGAATGAGGTCCCCGGCTACGCGGGCAGCTTCAGCGGTGAGATCGGAGCGAACATCTCCGAGGCCGTCGAGATGGCACTGCTCGGCTTCCTCAAGCTGGCTTCCCGCCCCTGGCGCTCGGATCCGGGCACCCCGCTCGGTCCGGCCCTGGATGCCGCCTACGCGCTGGGCCGGGGCGAGGCCCGCAGCGGCCGATCGGTGGATGCCTTGCTGACGGCCTACCGGGTGGGCGCTCGGGTGGCCTGGCGGGAGTTGGCCGGGGTGGCCGCCACCGCGGGGATGCAGGTCATGTTGATGGCCAGGTTCGCCGACCTGATGTTCGCCTACATCGATGAACTCTCGGCGGCCAGCGTTGCCGGGCACACCGATGAGCTGTCCCGGACCGGCCAGGTGCGCGAACGCTACCTGGAGCGGCTGGGCCAGCACCTGTTGGCCGGCGCCGCCGCCGACGTCCTGGTGGCGGCCGCCGAACGAGCGAACTGGGCGCCGCCCGAGACGTTGACCGCCGTGCTGCTGCCCCTGGACAACGTCCGCGGCATCACCTCGCTGGTCCCGGCCGGGACGCTGCGCCTGCGCGAAGAGCTGCCCGACCAGCAGCCCGACCAGGAGGAATCGCCGGAGACCGTGTTGCTCCTGATCCCCGACTCGGCCGGGCCCGAGCGCCGACATCTGTTGCGCGCGCTGGCCGGGCGGCACGCCGTGGTGGGTCCGGCCCGGCCGTGGATCCGGGCCCGATCCTCGTACCAGCGGGCGGCGCAGGCCCGAGCGCTCCGGATCGGGATCGAGGACCGCGCCGCCGGTGTGGACACCGAGGACTACCTGGCGGAGCTGGTACTCGGTGCCGACCCGGATGCCCTGGCAGACCTGCGGGCACAGGTTCTCGCCCCGCTGACCGGCCTGCGCCCGGAGACGGCGGACCGGCTGGCGCAGACGTTGCGTTCGTGGTTGCTGCATCAGGGTCGGCGCGACGAGGTCGCGGCCGAGCTGCTGGTTCATGCCCAGACCGTGCGGTACCGGATGAGCCAGCTGCGCGACCTCTACGGCGACCGCCTCCACGACCCCACCGCCGTCCGCAACCTGATCATCGCGCTCCCTCCCCCGGGTGGCTGAGGAGGGAGCCGAGTACACCTAGGTGAGCTGGAGCCAGGTCGCGATGGAGGGCACACCGTCGGTGCTGACCAGGAAGAGCATGTACCAGCCGGGCGGCGCCAGGTTCGGATTGGCCGGGATGCTCACGTCCAGCGACGTCGCACCCCGTGCGGTGATCGCCAGGTCGACCAGCCGCTGACCGCTGTCGAAGGAGTGCGTCGTCACCCCGTTCTTGATCAGTGAAACCCACCGGATCTGCTGGGCTTGCGACGTCCCGACTGTGATCACATCCCCGTGCCGGGCGCTTCCCGGTGCGGTGGCGATCTGCGGGCGCGGCCCTTTGAACAGGTAAGGCGGGCTGAAGATCTCCAGCTGCATCTCCTCTTCCGGGTCCGGCGGCTCCCAGGTCACCGAATTCCCGCCCTCGGGGTTGCCACCGGCGGCGACGACCCGGCCGTCCGGCAGCAGCAGTGCCGTCGAGTGGTAGAGCCGGGCGACGCTGGAGGCGGCCAGCACCGTCCAGGTGTCGGTGGCCGGGTCGTAGATCTCGGGTTCGAGCCGAGCCAGTGGCTGGTCCTCCTGTTTGAGCGAGCCGCCCCCGGCGTACACCGTGCGATCAGGAAGCAGGACGGCGTTCAAATGCAGCCGTGGCAGCCCCATCGGTGCCCCCGCGACGTAATGCGGGTTCGGACCGGACAGATCGACGATGCTGACGGCGTCCGTGGCATCGGTCTTGTCCGGCTTACCGACCGGCCCCCCGCCAATGATCATCACGCGCTGATCCTGCGCCGGTGGCAGCAGGACGCTGGCCGACTGGTTGCGCATGTCGGGCTCCAGCAGATCGGGGACCGGAGCGGTGGTCACCGGGTTGTGGGTGACGTCGAGGATGCACGGCTGGACGTCGAGCGGGTCGTCCATCCGACCGCCGGAGAAGAAGACATGGCCGTCGTCAAGCAGGAAAAGGTGCGCATAGAGCGGCAATCCGGGGAATCCCGGGGCGAAACCCTTGGCCTGCCAGGTGTTCGTCTCCGGGTTGTAGGTCTCGACCGTGTTGTTGTGCCCGTTCCCGTTCTCGTTCAGCCCAGTGGTGGCCAGGATTCGACCGTCCCCGAGCGAGATCAGCGTCGGGTACCAGCGACCGTGCTGCATCGGAGCCGCGAACGACCACTGCCCGGTGTCCAGGTCGAAGATGGCGGCATCGTTGCGGCCCTTGAACGGGTTGTAGGCGAGCGTCCCGCCGGCTGACAGCATCCGCCCGTCCGGCAGGAAGGCATCGCCACCGCAGAAGAAGTCGAACGGCCGCCCGTTCACCGTTCGAAGCGTCGCCGGATGCTCGAACTTGTTGTCCGGCGGCGTCCACACCACGCTGGTGAAGATGCCCTCGTCCTCGTCACCGAACCGGGCGCTGTTGAAGCGGGTGGCGCTGCTGCCCGACCCGGCGAAGAACAGCACCTGGCCGTGCGGAAGCAGGGCGGCGTGCACCGCCAGCACCCCGGAGTGGAACGGCAGGAGTTCCCACCTCCCAGCCTTGCTCGGGTCCGGGTCCAGGTCGAGTACCTGGTAACCGCCGAAGTTCTGCCCCGGCGGCTGGTCGACCATGAAGGCGAAGAGTTTCCGCTCACCTTCGAGCCGGGCCGCGGCGATCGCCCCACCCTGGTTCTCCCAGGAGAACCAGAACGGGACGCCGCTCCAGCGCTCCCAGCCACCGGCCGGTTCGCCGTCCTCGCCGACCCGCCTGGCGATGCGGTAGAACGCCTGGTTCTGCCCCACCGCGTTATCGATCATGAAGAAGGCGATGTCCGGAGCACCCGCTGGGCCGGCGGCCGGTGGCAGGACGGCGAGCCCGCACCCGGCGTTTTCCCAGGAGAACCAGTCCGGGACGTCGAGCCACGGGGTCCAGGATTCGACGGATCCGTCGGCCTGCAGTCGCCGTCCGACTCGGTACACCCCGCGGTTGGCCTCCGGTGCGTTGTCGACCGTGAGGACGACGAGATCCACCCGACCGGCGGCATCCGGTGCCGTGACCGTCACCGCGATGCCTTGGTTCTCCCAGGAGAACCAGTCCGGGATCTCGATCCAGGGCGTCCAGCCGCCGGTCACCACGCCGTCCGGGGCGAGCCCCCGACCGATCCGGTACAGCCCGCGGTTGGCGCCCTGCGGATTGTCGACCATCGCCACCACGAGGTCGTGATCACCGTCACCGACCAGGTCGGCCAGGGCGATGTCGGCCCCCTGGTTCTGATGCGAGAACCAGTCCGGGACATCGACCCAGGGCGACCACCCCCCAGCCACGGCCCCGGCGCGGTTGAGCGCTCGACCGACCCGGTAGATCCCCCGATTCTGACCCACGGGATCGTCCACCGTGAAGACGACGACATCCGGCTCCGCACCGGTCAGGCTGGCGACGGCGATGCCGCCGCCCTGGTTCTCGTGCGAGAACCAATCCGGTACGCCGAAGAATGGTTTGGGCACGGCTCTCACCTTTCCGTCGTGGCCTTCCGTCAGGACTGGTGCGAAACAAATCATTTGGTCGAAATGGCAGGCCTCTTTGGAGGGGAGAGTCGGCACGGCGCCCAGATACACGGTGATGCTGGCTTCCTCGCACCCGGATGGCGCAGACTGAGATTCGTCGCCAGGCCTCAGGGGGAACCATGTTCACGGTCCGGTTCGTCACAGAATTGTTCGCGCCCAACCAGACCGTGGTGATCCGCTGGGGGCCGAACTGGACGATCGATCGCGGCGGCGTCTATCTCGACGGGGCGTGGACCTTCGAGTTGGACGAGCGGGCCTTCGAGGCCGGCCTGGAATTCAAGTTCGTGCTCACTCCGGGCTTGTGGATGAACGGCGAGAATCTCGTGCTCGGGCCCGACGAGCTGACCGGCGTCCGCGACTACACCGAGGCGCAGGTGGGCTTCCCACCGCAGACCGAGGTGATCACCGAGCACGGCGCCGTCGCGCAACGGTTCTTCACCCGCAACCTCGACCCTAATCATGAGTACGACGTCATCGTGGTGGGTTCGGGCATGGGCGGTGGCCTGCTGGCGTCCCGGCTGGCGGCGGCCGGCGCCGACGTCCTGGTGATCGAGGCCGGGTCGTACCTGTTCCCGACCCACGTCGGGAACCTGCCTCGCCGGTTGCGGATCGGTCAGTTCGACAAGCACATCTGGTCGCTGTGGGAGAACTTCAAGGTCGTCAACTACCTGAACGCCCCGGGCTCGACCTATGCCGGCGGGCAGAGCTTCGCGCTCGGTGGCCGCTCGCTGTTCTGGGGTGGCCTGATCCCCCGGCAGAAAACCTGGGAACTCGCCGCCTGGCCGACGGCGATCCGGGATTACCTGCTGGCCGGCGGCTACGACCAGGCCGAGGCCGCGCTGAACCGGACGCCGCCGCTGCCGACCCAGTACCAGGCGGACAGTCGTGCCGCGCTGGCCGGTCTGCTGCCCGGGTTCGAGGCGAGCGATGCGCCGGTCGCCGTTCAGTACCGCGGTGCGACCGCGCTGGCGCTGTCCGCCGGCCTGTTCTCCACCGCCGATCTGCTGATGCAGGACCGGCTGCTGGAGGATCCTGGGCAGGCGATCCCGACGATCAACCTCAACATCGCGGCCCAGCGCGTCGAGACCGCCCCCGACGACCCGGCACGAGTCACCGGCGTCATCGGCTGGGATCTGCTGGGCACCAGGGAACGGCGTTTTCGGGGAAAGACCGTGGTGCTGTCGGCCGGGACGATCGAGTCACCCAAGATCGCGCTGCAGAGCAAGCTGGCCGACCCCAACGGTCTGATCGGGCGCGGCCTGACCGACCACACGATCCGCTTCCGGCACTTCACCCTGCCACCGAACTCACCGCACTCCAGCGACATCGAGTCGGCCAAGGTGGTGCTGCAGCATCCGCAGGCCGACCGGGGGCAGCACGCCTTCGATGTGGTCATCGAGCTGGGCGCCGACTTCAACCAGGGCCGATACATCGATCCGGGGCATCTGGCCTTGGAGCGGGCGGCCCGCACGGACTGGATGCTGTGCGAGGCGGTGTTCATGTTCTACGCAGACCTCAACCCGGCCAACGGAATGACCGTCACCGGCAATCCGGCCGATGACGCCCGGCTGACCGTGTTCGACTCGCCACCGCCGGCTGCGGTGCTGGCCGAAGCCGACCAGCTGGCGCAGAACCTGTTCGCCGGGCTGGGGGCCCAGCCCGTGCTCAACGAGGGTGGGCTCGACCTGCAGACCGCCAAGCTCGGTGGGGTCGCCCACGAAGTCGGTACGTTGCGGGCAGCCGCCGACGGCAGCGGGGTGGTGGACGAGGACCTCAAGTTCCTCGCCTACGACAACCTTTACGCGTGTGACAACTCAGTGTTCCCGGCGTCACCGGCGGCCAACCCGAGCCTGACCACCGCCGCGCTCGCGCTCCGCCTGGCCCAGCACCTGACCCGGCGGTGAACGCGCCGGAACACCGGGGGTGACCGACCGCTGGATCGTCAGTAAACTGCTGAGGTGGGATTTCTGCGTCGATCTTCGGGCGGGCACAGTTCTTCGGGCGGGCGCGATTCTTCGGGCGGGCGCAGTTCTTCGGGCGGACGCAGTGGTGCCTCGGAGGTCGAGGCGATCAGCCGGTTCTGGTCCTGGTGGCAGACCGAGGGCGCCACCGAGACCGCACTCGCCATCGTCGACCGTGAACCCGAGCGAATGGTTGTTCCGCTCAGCAAGCAAATCAAGGCCATCCACGCCAGCTTGGCCTGGGAACTCGGGCCCGGCAGTGACAATGCCCACGTGCTCGTGGTGTCCGCCGAGGGCGACCCGGAACTGCGCGGCCTCGCCCGACGCTGGCGGCGCGCGGCTCCGGCCGCCGACGGCATCTGGGAGTACTCCGATTCGCGGCTGCCCGCCGCCGACCCGGCCGAGGTGACGCTGACCCTGGGCCAGACCGCTGTTGACGTCGCCTCCGCCAGCGCGTGGGCCCGTGTTCTGGGCGCCGATCTGAACGTGGCGGTATATCACCCGGCGTTCGTCGGCCTGGCGGAGCAGGAACGGCGGCTCGCCACCCGGCTACTGCTCGATACCGTGCTCGGCGAGTCAGCCGTGGAAACCTGGGTGGGCAGCATCGAGACCGTCATCGAGGAACCGCTCGATCCGGTCCCGCTGATCGGTCTGCGCGCCGTCATCCGGGAACTCATCGAGCGTTTCACCGACGCCGCCGGTGACCCCGCCTGGGTCTTGATGGAGGGCAGCACTCAGGACGGCGACCGGGTGCTCGCAGGGGCCCAGATCCCACTGCGCTCCGCCACCGCCCCGCACCTGGACACCTACGTTGCCGTGAGCGTGCCGTACACCGACCGGACGCCGGAAGGCCTGCCGACCGACTCGTCGCTGGCTTCGCTGCAGGATTTCGGCGACCACCTGAACTCCCGGCTCGGCGCGAGCGGGCGACTGGTGGCCCACGAGACCTACGCCGGCGTCCGTACCCTGCATCTTTACGTCGACGGCAGCACGCCGGCGGTCGAGCAACTGCGCCCGGCAATCGCCGGCTGGGACCAGGGCCAGGTCTCGCTGGCCTCGGCCGCGGACCCGGGCTGGCAGCACGTCCAGCACCTGCGCAGTTAAGTGTCGCGCCCACTCTTCGCACCGCGGACGGAACGACGGTCAGCACCGGTTTGGACTGTGATTTTGGCTCTCGTCGCCCCCATTTGCGGTCCAGACCGGTGCTGACCGGCAGGCTTGCCGCCGCCGACCGCGCCCACTGGGATACCCTTTTCACCGGGTACAACGAGTTCTACCAGCGGACGTTGCCGAGTCACCGATATGACCTGGCCTGGAACGAGTTTCAGGCCGATACCCGAATGCACGCGCTCGGCGCACGGCTGGCGGGCAAGCTGGTCGGGATGGCGCATTTCCTGGTAGCCGACTCTCCCGGGTACCAGCCGGCCGGGCTCGCTTTCAGCTGAATCTCAGCCCTCTCGATGAGCCTTCCCAGCCAGGGCGGATACGATTGGTGTACCGCCGATCGGAAGCACGGTCGGCCGCGTGCTGTGCAGGAGGTGTTGGCGGAGTGCAATTTCCAGGGGCGGACAGGGTCGACCGGAGGGGGAACCGGGCAACCCGGTTCGGGCAAGCGCCCCAATTGATGGCCTGGTTCGTGGTGACCTCGATGATCCTCGGAATCCTGGTCGGTGGCCTGACTCTCCCGGTGGCGGCGGCCGTTGCCGGCGGGGTCGGGGCGTCCGCCGACCTGCTGACCGGTTCGGCCGAGCTGACCGATCCGAAACTGCCGCAGACCTCGGTGATGACGGCGGCCGACGGCACCAAGATCGCGTCCTTCTACACCGAGAACCGCACCGAAGTACCGCTGGCCAAGATCTCTCCCTGGCTGCAGCAGGCAGTGGTGGCGGTGGAGGACGCCCGCTTCTACGAACACGGCGCGGTCGACGCCCGCGGGATACTTCGCGCATTGGTCAACAACCAGGCCGGCGGAAGCACCCAGGGCGCCTCGACGATCACTCAGCAGTACGTCAAGAACGCCAACCTCGAGCAGGCCACCGCCGCCGGTGACAAGGCCGCTGCTGCCGCCGCCGTGGCCGATACAGTCGAGCGAAAGCTTCAGAACGTCAAGCAGGCCGCCGCGCTGGAGAAGAAGCTGACCAAGCAGCAGATCCTGGAGCGGTATCTGAACATCGTGTTCTTCGATGATCAGACCTACGGAGCCGAGGCCGCCTCGAAGCGCTACTTCGGGGTATCGGCGGCCAAACTCACCCTCGCGCAGGCAGCAACCCTGGCCGGCATGGTGCAGAACCCGACCACTCACAACCCGAAGGACCACCCCAAGACGGCCCGGAACCGCCGCGACATCGTCCTCGGCGCGATGCTCAACCAGAAGATGATCACCCAGGCGCAGTACGCCAAAGCGATCGCTACCCCGATCAAGGTGACCGGGTCGCCCCTGCCCAGCGGGTGCATCAACGCAACCCGCGCAGCCGGATTCTTCTGCCAGTACGTCGTCCAAACGATCGTCAACGGGACGTCGTACTCGGCCCTCGGGGCTACCCCGAAGGCTCGGCTGCGGGCCATCGAGACCGGCGGCCTCCGGATCCGGACCAGCCTCGACCTCGCCACCCAGAAAGCGGCATCGCAAGCGGTCAACAACCGGGTGCCACGGCGAGACCCCAGCGGGCTGGGTGCCGTGGCGGTCACGGTAGAGCCGGGGACCGGCGAGGTCTTGGCGATGGCCCAGAACCGGATCTACAGCGTGACCGCCGGTCGGGGCCGCACCTCGGTCAACTATGCGGTAGATCAGAGTTTGGGCGGGGCCAGCGGATTTCAGACCGGATCGGCATTCAAGCCGTTCACTCTGGCCACCTGGCTACAGGACGGCCGCAGCCTCAATGACACGGTGAGCGCGACCCGGCGAGCCTTCCCCTTCAGCTCCTTCAGTTCCTGCGGCAGCCCGTTGCGCGGCACCGCTCCCTATGCCCCGGCGAACTCCGAGGACCACGAGTCCGGGCCGATGTCCGTGACCACGGCCACCGCCAAGTCGTCCAACGTGGCGTATGTCGACATGGAGTCCCAACTGGACCTGTGCGACATCGCGGAGACCGCCCAGTCGCTGGGCGTCCACCTGGCCACCCCGCGGCAGGAATGCAGCAGCACCGAACCGGCCAGCAGCAAGCTGTCCACCTGCCTGCCTTCGCTCACCCTGGGCGTGGAGGGCATCGCTCCGCTGACGATGGCCGCGGCCTATGCCGGTTTCGCCTCCGGCGGCACGTTCTGCACTCCGGTGCCGGTGGTTTCGGTGACCGGGCCGACGGCCGAGGGTTCGACTCGAACCAAGCTCAGCGTGCCCGGCTCCACCTGCACCACGGCGATCTCGTCCGACGTCGCCAGCGGCGTGACTACCGCCTTGAAGCAAGTGCTCACCCAGGGCACCGCCGCGGCTGTCGGCCCACTGAACCCGTGGCCGTCCGCAGGCAAGACCGGAACCACCAACGGACCGTACGACTCCTGGTTCGTCGGCTACACCGCGCAGCGCAGCACCGCAGTATGGGTCGCCGATCCCGGCCAGACCGGCGACGGCTCCACCACCCGGCGGCGACTCACCGGGATCAGCGTGGCCGGGCGCTACTACGGCACCGTCTACGGCGCCACCCTCGCCGCTCCGATCTGGAAGGATCTGATGACCAGCGCCATGCAAGGGCTACCGGCCGAGCCGCTGCCTTGAGCCGCCTTCCCGAGTCGACCTTCCTGAGCTGATAGCCGCGAGCGAGGTCAGCGAACGCGCTCCGGCAACACCCCCTTGCCCACAAAGTAGGCCGGAATTGCCTGTAGCACAGGGTATTTCCGCAAGAGATGGAGCACTCGCGGGGCTCGTACCGGCCGATCCTGGTCACCGTCGGCGGCCAGGATCGGAGCGACCAGCCGAGCCTGGGCGATCCGCTGCGCGCCTTGGGTGACGACGGTCGGAAGCCACCGCCGCCGAGTCACTCGGGCCAGGTCGGCGTCCTCCAGCGTCCCCGCGGACAGCTTCGGGCCGAGCAGTCGCGCGGTGGCAACGGCGTCCTGCACGGCCAGGTTGATCCCGACGCCACCGATCGGGGACATCGCGTGCGCCGCGTCACCGATCAGTAGCACCCCCGGGGCGTGCCAGCGCCGAAGCCGGTCGATCCGGACGGTGAGCAGCTTGACGTCGTCCCAGGATTGCAGGCTCTGGACCGCCTCCTCGAGCTGCGGTGACATCCGCGTCACCTGACGTCGCAGGGCCGTCAGCCCGTGCCCTTTCACGGTCGCGAACCCACCCTTGGGGACGACGTAGGCGCACTGGAAGTAGTCCCCGCGATCGATCTGGAGCATCAGCCCGCCGGCCATCACCCGCATTTCCAGCAGTTCCGATTCCTCCGGCGGTTTGGGCAGACGGAACCAGAGAACGTCCATTGGCGCAGCATGTTCCAGCGGTCGCAGGCCAAGCGCTTCCCGGACGGTCGAGCCCCGGCCGTCGCAGGCGACCGTCAACTGCGCTTCGATCCGGATCTCCGCCGGCGTGGCCGGAGCATCGCCGGTTCCGCCATCGCCGGTTCGAGAAACCGCACGGACGCCGATGATTCGGCCCGATCCGTCGCGGATCAGCCCGACCGCCTCGGTGGAGCGCAAGAGCGTGAAGGTCGGTAACTGCTCCGCGGCGTCCGCGAGCAGATCGAGCAGATCCCACTGCGGCAGGAACAGCAGGTAGCGATGCCGCCCGCGGAGCCGACCGAAATCCGCAATTCGGAAGGAGCCGTCGTCGAAGGTGGCGCGCAGCCCGTTCGCCGCACGTCCGGGCAGTCGCTGCACGGCCGGACCGAGATCGAGTTCGTCGAGCACGTCAAGGGTGGAAGGGTGCACGGTGTCACCGCGGAAGTCCCGTAGGAAGTCCGCGTGTTTCTCGAGCACGGTGACCTGAATGCCCTGACGCGCGAGCAGCAGACCAAGGACCAGACCGGCGGGGCCACCCCCGACAACACAGACCGTCGTCTTCATCTCCCCAGCTTGACCCACATTCATCAGACGGCGAATTCACCGACGAATCAACCGGTATGGGGCAATGACACCGGGCTGATCCCGGAGCCCAGGCAAATGAATCCGGCGGACGCCGCCAGCGCCCGGGGATCAGCCTCGGTCAGCTGGTGTTGAGCCTGAGCCAGGGCCTCGGCCGGGGCCTGCCCGGCGGCCAGTCGACGATGGAAGGCAACCATCAGCGGGGCCGTCTCGGCATCCGGGATCGGCACTACCGAGGCGATGAGCTGGGCCGTGCCCCGGGCCAGGAAGCTCGCGCTGAGTCCGAGCAGCTCGTCACCCGTGCGGACCACGGCCCGCCCGCTCTCGCACGCCGCGAGCACCACGGTGTGCGGTACCCGGGTCACTTGCTCCAGGTCGTACAGCACCAGCGGGCCGTCACTGAGCTGCAGCTGGGAGAACAGCGGATGGTCCGAGCGCAATCGGCCATGCGCGGCCAGATGCACCAGGCCGGCCGTCGACAACGCCGCCAGCACCGCCGCGACGGTCGCCTCCGGACCCGAGACCGGGGTGGTCCGATGAAGCTCCGCGATCTCCCGGACCTCCGCCTCGCCACCGGGCAGCTTCGGGCCGGCAATCACCACCGCACCGCCGGCCGGCACCACCGATCGGCGGGTGGTGAACTGCCACAGCGTGGCGGACGGCGAGACCGTCACCGGACGGCCCTGGCAGGAGGGCAGCAACGACCAGGGCAGGCTGTGCAACGGCCCGGTCGGCACCAGCACGAGCGGACGATCGGCCAGTTCGCCGAGCGGGCGCAGCAGGAGGTCGTCCAACCGCGCGGCGGCCGCCCGCAGCAGTGCCGCAGCGGCGGCACGCACCTCCGGTCGGCCGCCCGGGGCAGCCATTCGCTGTAACCCGAACGGAAGCCGCTCAGTGAGGTCGCCCACGCTGCTCACCGTGCCGAGACAGCGCCGCCGGACCCGCCCATCGACCACCGTGATCGCGTGCAACTCGCCGTCCAGCTGAACGAACTCCACCAACGCCCAGCCACCCAGCGCCTGGCTGAGGTCGGTCAGCGACACCGGTCCGGTGGAACCGGCAGCCAACCCGCCCCTGGACAGTCGGGCCTGATCACGGACGGCGCGTTCGAGCATGATCTGACGCCGGATCAGCGGACCGCTGCGTCCGCCCACCGGCAACCGGTCGATCTCCAAGGTGACCGCTCTCAGGTCCGTGAGCAGGCGGGCCAGGTGCGGATCTTCGGGCGGGCGAACCGAACGCGCAACCAACTGGCTGGCCCGGCCTCGCTCGGACCATTCCAGGACGCCGCCGGGCCGGCCCTGCTGCAGCGCGATCCGCAGACCGAGCTCGGCAAGCTCCCTGCGGTGGACGGCAGCGTGCACGCGCAGATCGATCGCGCCCATTGCCGCGCTGTCGTCGGCCAGCAACCGCAATCCGGCCCGGACCGCGGCCAGGGCAGCCCGATCATCGCCCGCCGACCGGCGCAGCACCGCGCGGGCGTACCAACCACGGGCTCGGAGCAGGGCCGGCCCGTGGCTGCGGGCGGCCTGCCCCGCCTCGGTCAGGAAGGCGCCGGCCTGCGCCGGGATCAACCGGGCCGCGATCAAGCGGGCCTCCAGTGCGGCCATCGGCCAGCCGGCCGCCGTCAGGGTGTCGACCATGTCGTGCACTTGCCGGGTCGGGACCCGGACCCGCCGTCCGCCGGCCGCCCGGGCCCGTAACGCCGCCAACCGGGCGAGCGCGGCCCACTCCGGACGCTGCTGCCGAAGGAATCCGCGCAGCGCCCGGCCGGCCTCGGCCTGAGCCACCGGCTGATCACCGGCCAGCAGAGCGGCCCGCGACAGCAGCAACCTGGCCTCGGGGACCCCGACCAGCCGCTGCTCAGCCAGGTAGGCGGTGACCGCTCGCTCGGCGGCGGCCTGGGCCTCCGACACCAGTCCGACCGAGAGCAGCAACTCGGCCCGGTCCTGATGCAGGGTGCCGAGCTGCGCCCCATGTTCGGCGATGATCCGCTCGGCCCGATCGAGATGAGCCAGCGCGGCCGGCACATCCCCGCGCAGCGTCTCCATCGTGCCGAGGTTGTTCGCCACCAGGCCAATCGTGAGATCCCGGCCCAGCTGCCGGGCGAGTTCCTCCGCCTCGCGCAGGTCCTTCTCGGCCAAGCCGAAGACGTGCCGCTCGGTGTGGATCAACGCCCGGTTGATCAGCATCCGCTGGACGCCGAGCAGATCCGGGGCGCTGCGCAGGAGCGGCAGCGCGACCTCGAACTCGGCCAGCGCTTCGTCCAGACGACCGGTGACGTACAGGATGATCGCCCGCTGGGCGTGCGCGCGGCCGATCGAGGCACCCGCCAAATGGGCGAGCGCCGAATCGATCTCGGCGAGCGCGGCTCGTGGTCGACCCCGCTGCAGGACGGCGTACGCCAACTTGAGCCGGGCCTGCGCGGCCAGATCCGGCGAATCCGCCCGGTTCCCGCACTCGATCGAGCGACGTAGATGCCGGATCGCATCGTCCAGCTCGCCGCAATGCAGCAACGCATGACCCCAGGCCCGTTCGGCGACCGAACCGGCGATCAGATTCTTCTCCCGATGCGCTCGCCGGGCGGCGCGCTCGGCGAGCGGCAGGCCCTCGGCCGGATCCCGGTCGGCGACCCGCATCGCCTCTTCAGCGATCGCCAGCGCGGCATCGACCAGAGGGTGAATCTCAGCCGTGATCAACGTTCACCTGCGATACCCAGCTCGATCGTCGCAGGATTGCATCAGGACGCTCATCAGCGCCTCCGTAGTTTTAAACGGCTGTCCCCGGAAAGGACGATACCCACAATGAGCCAGCCAACGGGCCCGGAGTTTGACCTTCTTCCCCTCTTCCCGTCGTTTAAATTGTCGCACCGCGCCGACCAGCTCGTGGTCGATCTCCAGCATGTCGACCTCGTCTGGAACTACCTGGAAGGTCTGGGAATCTCCGCTAAGTACAACGCGGAGGGCGATGGCGGCGAGAAGTCATTCGTCGACGCCGACCCAGCCTTGGGTCTGGCTCGGTTGCGCGACCTGAAAGATGCCGATGGCGAGGTCGAGGTAGATATCGTCCTGTCGCTGGTTCGCCAGCGGATAGCTGCACAACGCGACGGCTGGATTCCCTTGATGGGAAAGAACCGGTTCGTCGATTCCGACTTGGTCTATGGCGCCGGTACCAAGCCCATGAGCTACGCAGTTCCCACCGCCCTGGCGGCGGACGAGAGTGCGCCGGTCAGTTCCGATACGTCGACGGCTGGGCAGGGCGTCACGATCGGCATGGTGGACATTCCCTTGCAAGGGCCACCATCCGGAACAGTTTTCGATGGGCCAGAAGGTATTCCAGCGCTCGCCGGGCATGCCACGTTCGTCAAGAGCTTGATTGCGCGGGAAGCACCGCGAGCCACCATCATCGCCAACCAACCTCTGCAGGGAGCGCACGACCCGCTGCACGAAGCTCACGACCGGGCCGACAGCTGGGACACCGGCAGGGCGATCATGCAGGTGTCCCAGCCCGAGCACGAGATCGACATCCTGAACTTGTCGCTCGGCTGCTACGCCCCCGGCGGACCGCCGATGGTGATCAGCCGGGCGATCGAGCGGTTGGCGCCGCGGATCCTGGTGGTCGCTGCGGCCGGCAATCACGGAAACTTCACCAAGTGGCGGCGGAATCGCGACGCCCATGCGGGGATCTGGCCGGCCACCATGGACCAGGTGATCGCGGTCGGCGCGGTGGACGATCACCAAGAAGTCGCCGATTTCAGTCCGCGCGCACCCTGGGTGACCTGTACTGCCCGCGGGGTCGGTGTGATTGGTACCTACCTTCAGGACGCCCCCTTCGATGGCTTCGCCAAGTGGAGCGGAACCTCATTCGCCGCCGCCACCGTCAGCGGCGCGATCGCAGCGAAGATGAGCGGATCTGGGATGACTGCCCGGGAGGCTTTTCGGGCCTTGCTTGAACACCCGGGCGAAACTGGGGTCAAGAAGTTCGCGATTGCGCCATGATTCAAGTTATGCGCGACGACCCGGCGGTGGTGGACCTGGTCACTCGCGCGCGGGCCGGCGACAAGGCCGCCTGGGACCTGATCGTCGACCGCTACGCCCCGCTGATCTGGGCCGTTTGCCGGCGCCACCGGCTGAGCGGAGCCGATGCCGAGGACGTCGGCGCGAGCGTGTGGCTCCGCTTGGTCGAGAACCTCGGCGGGCTGCGGGAGCCGGCGGCGCTGCCCGGCTGGCTGGCCACCACGACCCGACGCGAGTGCCTGTTCTTCCTCGGGCAGCGAGATCGCCAGGTGCCGGTCGAGGATCTCGACCTCGGTAGCGACTCCGGACCGGCGTCCGACGAAATGTTGCTGATCCAGGAACGCCGGGACGCGCTCCGGCAGGCCTTCAGTGGCCTGCCGGAGCGCTGCAAGCGCCTGCTCTCGATGCTGTTCAGCGAGCCCCCGATGCGCTACGCCGAAATCAGCGCCACCCTGGAGATGGCGGTCGGGGCCATCGGGCCTAACCGTCAACGCTGTCTGGACCAGCTCCGGCGGAGCCGTCCGCTGCTCAACCTGGACGACGCACAGCCGACCGGTGGGAGTGGGTGACCTCGAATGGATGACTCCTGGCTCAGTGACGACGATCAACTGTTGGCCGAACTCGGCGCAGCAATGGCTGAGGCGCAACAGGTTCCGGACACCTTCGTGCAGTCCGGAAAGTCTGCTTTCACCTGGTACGGTGTCGATTCCGAGCTAGCCGCCCTGGTGTCCGATTCCGCTGCGGCAGCCACCGCCCCCGCAGCGCTCGGAATGCGCTCCGAACGGCCGGTCCAGCGCTCGCTGACATTCGCCACCGCCGAGCTCACCATCGAACTGGACGTGCATGTCGATGCGGTCCGCGGCCAGGTGACACCGCCGCGATCGGGCACGGTGCAGGTCCGTGGCGCCGCTGGGGTCGAGCGCTCGGTCGACATCGATGACCTGGGCTGGTTCGTGATCAAGCCGGTCCCGGTGGGGGCGTATCGCCTCTCGGTCCGGTTGGACGACGGGCCGAGCGCGCTGACCGACTGGATCTCCGAGTAGCACGATGGCCAGAGCCGCCGGATCGTCGGAACTGCCTGGAGATCAGCTCGGTCAGGATCATTGACCCGGACGGCGAGTGGGGCCTACGGTCCCAACACCCGGTCAGTCACGGTCCCCCCAATCAATCAACGACGATTGCGTGGTCTTTCAGTGAAACGTTTCATAAAGGTTCGAGACCTGGCTCTGGCCGCAGCCGTTGCGCTCGCCGGCGGTGCGCTGGTTTCGCTCGCTCCGGCCTCGATGGCAGCGTCGACGGCACCCACGGTGACCTGGAGCAGCACCACCGCCCTCACCACGGCCGGCCGGACAGCGCTGACGTACACCGGGTATATGAACGGAGAATCGTTTCAGCAGAACGGGATCACCACGTTCAACGGCTGGCAATACGCAGCCTTCTGGGACCAGAGCGGATACGTGAACGTCTCCCGTCGGCAGCTTCCGTCCGGCGCCTGGCAGAACCTGCGGCTGACCGATTACGTCACCACGTCGACCGACTCTCACAACGTCATCAGCCTCGGGATCTCCCCGCAGGACGGCACCCTCCACCTGGCCTTCGACATGCACTCCTCGGTGCTGCAGTACCGAAGGTCTGTCACCGGCCTGGCTACCTCCCCGGCCACGGCGGCCTGGACGGTCAGCAGTTTCGGCGCCGTCACGCACAGTCTGGCCGGTCAGAGCATGCCGACCGTGACCTACCCGCAGTTCTTCGTCGCCCCGGACAAGACCCTTCAACTGGCCATCCGCACCGGCACCAGCGGCTCCGGTGACGAGGTGCTGTACGAGTACACCGGCACCTGGAGCTACCTCGGCAAGTTCATCGACGGGATCACGTACGACGACAACGCCTACCTGTTCGGAATCGAGTACGACAAGACCGGCCTGTTGCACGTCACCTGGACGGTTCGGGAAACTCCTAACGCCAGTACGAATCACGACCTTTACTACGCCTACAGCAAGGACAAGGGCCGGACCTGGCGGAACAACGCCGGCAGCGTGATCGCGACGACCGGAACCACACCGCTGGCGTCGGCTGCCACCGACCTCAAGGTCTGGTCGATCGCACAGAACCGCGGCCTGATGAATCAGGAATCCCAAGTCCTGGACTCGACCGGCATCGTCCACGTCCTGGCCTCCCAGTTGCCCGCCGCAGCGGCCAGCACCTCCGACTTCACCGCCGCCCGCAACAGCGCGGTGCTCGTGCACTACTGGCGGGACAAGGCAAGCAAGGTGTGGCATCAGGACTACACGCCATTTCTGGAGCGTTCCGCCCGCGGCGACATCGCCGTGGACGCCGCCGACAACCTGTACATCGCCAGCGGCGACTCGAGCACCCGCAAGCTCCACATCGAGACCGCCTCCAAGGCCACCAACTGGAGCGATTGGACGATCCGCTACACCTCGTCGGCGATCTACTACTCCGATCCCCTACTGGACCACGAACGGCTACTCACTCTCGGCGTCCTCAGCATCTTCGCCCCCCGCTACGGCGGCAGCCAGATCGACGTCCAAGACTGGACCACTCCCTAGCTCCACCCGCCCGTCCCGAAAATTGGCGGAAGGGAACCACCGGCTCGTCAGCGGTGTAGACGGGGATGACGGTGTAGACCGGGATGACGGTGTAAACCGGGGTAACGACGGAAAGGGGGCCGGATCAGCACCCATCGGCAGGACGCGGAAATCCTGGTCCGGGTGCGCGCGGGAGACCGCGACGCCTACGCGGACCTGGTCCGCCGGCATGCCCCGATGGCGGTTCGGACGGCGTCCCTGCTCGGCGCCGGGGCGGACGCCGAGGACGTGGTCCAAGAGTCGTTCGTCAAGGCCTACGCCGGTCTGAGTAGTTTCCGGGAGGGGGCACCCTTCCGGCCGTGGCTGCTGCAGATCGTCGCCAACGAGACCCGCAATCTGCACCGATCAGCGGGCCGGCGAAGCGCCCGAGAGCGTTCGGCCTGGGCTCGGACGGAACCGCTGCTGGCCACCGCCGAGCACGACGACCCGGCGCTCGCCGCGCTCTCCAGCGAGCGCCGGGCCGAGCTGGTCCGCGCCATGGCTGGGCTGTCCTCGACCCATCGGCAGGTGCTGACCTGCCGATACCTGCTCGACCTGGATGAGGCCGAGACCGCCGTCGTGCTCGGCTGGCCCCGGGGCACGGTGAAATCCCGGCTGCATCGGGCTTTACGCCGGATGTCCGGTCTCCTGGCCGATCCGGCCGATCCAGCCGATCCGGCCGATCCGGGTAGGACGGGTGGCCGGAATGGCCGCGCCGATCTGACTGACGGAGCCGATCTGACTGACGGAAAGGAGGTGGAACGTGAAGCCTGAGTCGACGGACGACGTCCTGGCCGCCGAACTGCGCGCGCTCGGCCGATCGGTGCCGACGATCGAACCCGAACCGGCCGGAACCGATTTGGCGGCAGCCGTGCTGGCCCGACTGGCGGACGTTCCGCCACCGTCGGCAAGCCGGTGGCAGGTCCTCCGGCACCGGGTCGGGTCGGCGATCGGACGCCGCCGCCGGATCCTGGTGCTGATCGTCGCTCTGCTGTTCGGTGGTCTCGGTGTGCCGGGGGTCCGGGCCGCGGTCATCGACTGGTTCACCTTTGACGGCGTCAAGGTGCACCTTCAACCGGCCCCGGGCCCCTCGACGACCGAGCCTTCACCCCCGCCGACAGCGCACGGCGGTTCGCTGGATCGAGCCCGGACGCTGGTCGCCTTCCGGCCCGTCGACCTGCCCGCACTCGGCCCTCCGGACGGCGTTGAGGTGTCCACGGATCACCGATTACTGTCGCTGACCTGGAACGACGCGAACGGCACGACCGCCCGCCTGGACGAGTTCGACGGCACCCTGGACTACGTCTTTGCCAAGACCGCTCCAGGTGCCGAGTGGACCAGTGTGGCTGGAGTGACGGCGTTGTGGTTCGAGCAACCGCACGAGGTGGTGATCCTGGACGCCGCCGGCAATCGCCGGACGGAAACGGCGCGGCTGGCCGGTCACACCCTGATCTGGGAACTGCAGGGAACGGTGTTGCGGCTGGAAGGCGACTTCACTCGCGACCAAGCCATCGAAATCGCCGAATCGGCCGAGCTTCTCCCCTAGATCCTGCAACGGGTTCGGGTGCTACGTGGCGTTCGGGCCCGTGGTGATCATGGCGAGCGCCGCAGGACTCGGCCGAACCCGTGGCGCGGGGGCAAACGGGAAGGTGTTCGGGACTTCGGCCGAGCCCTGCGGCGGCCGATCCGGTACCGAACGCTCCCCGAAACTAGGAACGGGAGGCAGACCGGCGGTGTAGGTGATGTGACGAGTAGCTCAGATCGCCCCCGGAGGTGCACCGTGCGACGTCGTGGACCGTTCACCGTTCTGACAACCCTGTTCCTGTCCCTGCTGGCCCTCGGCTTCGCCGGAGCGTTGACCATCGGCTTCGCCACAGCGGCGCAGGCCGGTGGTCCGACCAGTGTGCTGCTGGTGGTGCCCGGCGAGAACCGGACCGCGGCGCTCTACACCGGCGACCCGGAGTACCAGGAATTGGTCAGCCTCCTGGACGCCTTCAACACCGCGACGGGAACAACCACCCCGCCCGTGGGCGCCAGCGACACCGGTGCCTCCGGAACCGACGACATCTCCGGGCCGGGCGTGACCCTGACCTGGCTGATTCACGATGTCAGCGTGTGGCGGGTGGATCGGGTGTACCTCAGCGCGGAGAACGGGCCGTGGGTCTCCACCCAGATGGCCATGGACGGCGGAGACATCTGGGCGAAGCCCGCGACCTGGCGCAGCGTCACCAAGGACGGTCCGGCGCTGACCGCGCTACTGGACCGACTTGGCGTCGGAACCACCGGCAAGCAAGCGGACGCCGGCAACCAGGCGAGCACCGGCAACCAAGCGGGCGCCGCGCAACCCACCGCCAACGCCCCGGTTACCTCGGCATCGCCGGACGGGGAGAGCGGGCTACCTGGGCCGGACGGCGTGATCTGGGCGTCGCTCGGTGTCCTGCTCGGCGCCAGTCTCACCCTGGGCGCCCAGCGCTGGGCAAAGAACGCCAAGGACGTGGATGCCGCCTTCGATACCGACCTGCCGATCGGCGACGTGAATGCCGAGGCCGGGCAGCCCAAGCTCGAGACGCTGTCCTCGCGCGACAGGTGACCGTAGCAAAACCACCACCTGCCCGGTTCCCGTAGGATCCGACCTTCCGACAGCTACCGGAAGGTCGGCACGAATGGAACGCGTTCGGCAGTTCTACCAATTTCTCGAGGCCCGCGCCTGGGACGACCTCGCCCCGTTGCTGGCCGAGACCGTCGTGTACGAGATGCCACAAACCCGCGAGCGCATCACCGGCCGCGACGAATATCTGGCGTTCAACATGAACTACCCCGGTGATTGGCATCTTTCGGTGCGGCGTGTGGTGGACGGCGGCGACCAGGAGACGGCCGTCTGGATCAGCGCGACCGCCGATGGGCAGGATCTCGACAACCTCGCGTTCATCACCTTCGACAACCGGGGTCTGATCACCACCATCGTCGACTTCTGGCCCGAAGCCTACGAGCCGCCCCCCGGCCGACCGCAGTCCACAACTCGCTACTGATTTCCGTTGGGATGGGGAAAGATGACGGGATGGGGAAAGATGGCGGGATGGGGAAAGATGGCGGGATGAAAGAGGAAGTGCTGCACGGCGGGAACGTTGCTGGGGTGGTGGTTCGGGTCGGTGAAACGGTGCGCAAGCCGGTGACCCCGGCGACCGCCGGGGTCGAGGCACTGCTGGAGCATCTGGCCGAGGTCGGCTTCGGCGCCGCACCACGTAGTTTCGGCCGGGACGCCGACGGCCGTCAGGTCCTCGAGTACATCCCCGGCGAAATGGCCGACACGATGCCCGCATTCACCTCCGCCGAGCTGTATCGCCTGGGCCGACTGATCCGGGATCTGCATACCGCGACCGCCACCTTCCAACCGCCACCCGACGTCCCCTGGTGGGTACTCCTGCCGGCTGACCAGGACGAGTTGTTCTGCCACCACGACTTGGCCCCCTGGAACCTGGTTCGAGACGGAGACCGGTGGGTATTCATCGACTGGGACGGCGCCGGCCCCGGCTCCCGGCTCTGGGATCTCGGGTACGCGGCGCACGGGTTCGTGCCTCTGCACGCCGGCGGAGATCCGGCGGTCGATGGCCCACGGCTACGCGCGCTCGCCGACGGGTACGGGCTGGACGTGTCGCAGCGGAAGGCGTTTCCGCAGTTGATCGCGGCGCACACCCGAGCGATGTACACCTTGTTGCGAGATTCCGCCGATACCGGCGCCCAACCCTGGGCCCGGCTTTGGCTGGAGGGGCACGGCGAGCACTGGGGACCGGCCGCCGATTACATCGAGGCACACCTGGACCGTTGGACCGATGCGCTGTTAGCTGGGCTTGTTTCCTGAGTCCGCCGGGCTTAGGGCGTGTCTCCTTATCCGCTCCGCCGCTCCTGCGGCCGGACCTGCTCGTTGACCTCCAGCCAGTAGAGGCCGAGAGACTTTACCGCGCAGAGAAAATCGTCAAAAGCGACAGGCTTTCGCACGAAGCCATTGGCCCCGCATTCGTAGCTGGCCCGCACGTCGCGGTCATCGTTCGACGTCGTCAGCATGATTACCGGGATCAACTTGGTGGCTTCCTCCGAGCGCAACCGGCGCAGGACGTCGAGACCGCTCATCTGAGGAAGATTGATGTCCAGCAACACAATTGACGGCCGCAGTGCCACAATTCCAGCTGGTGGCAACAGCAGTTTCATCGCCATCGCGCCATCATTGGCCACGACGATCTTGTTGCCGAAATTGTTTTTCCGAAACGCTCGCTGGGTGAACGTGACGTCATCGGGATTGTCCTCGATCAAGAGGATTTGATCATTTAGCATCATCTTCGCCTCTCTGCTCGGAAAGGGACACCGGACTGGCCAGCGTGAAGAAGAAGGTGGCCCCCTCACCGGGGACGGACTCGGCCCAGATCGCACCGCCGTGCCGGAGCACCACCCGCTGGACGATCGCCAGACCGATGCCGCTGCCCTCGAAATCGGCAGCGGAGTGCAGACGCTGGAAGGGCTCGAAGAGCTTGTTCTCAAAACGTGGATCGAATCCGGCACCGTTGTCCCGGACGAAGAACACCGGTTGCGAGTCGCGCAGCATCGACCCGATCGTGATCTCAGCCACCGATTCTCCACCGGTGAACTTCCAGGCGTTGGCGATCAGATTCTGCATGGCAAGCCGGACCAGATGCAGATCTCCCACGTCGTGTAGCTCCGGCTCGACCGACAGCTTGACGGTTCGATCGGGCTCCTCTGCGGCCAGGTCATGCAGAATTGATTCCGCCATCGCCGTCAGATCGATCGATTGACGGCGCAGCTCGACCCGGGTGGTCCTGGACAACCGCAGCAGATCGTCCAGCAGTTGGGCCATCAAAGTTGCGTTGACCTGCAGCCGGCGCAGATGAGAGACGCCGGTCTCATCGAGCAGGTCCGAATAGTCTTCCAACAGTAGCTGGCTGAACCCGTGCAGCGATCGCAGCGGGGCGCGTAGATCGTGTGATACCGAGTAGGCGAAGGCGTCGAGTTCCTTCGTCGAGGCCTCCAACTCCGCCGTCCGTTCCCGTACCCGTTGTTCCAACTTCACATTGAACAGTCGCACTTCCTGTTCCGCGCGCTTGCGATCGGTAATGTCGGTAGAGATCCCACAAACGGCGTAGGCTTCCCCGTCCGAGCCGAGCAACGGAAATTTGATGGTCAGGTAGGTGTGCGGCCCGTCATCCCCGGGGGCGATCTCCTCGAACTGAACCGGGCCACCGCTTTTGGCGGCAACCTTGTCATTGGCCAGAAATTCGTCGGCCATCTCGGCCGGGAACAAATCATGGTCCTTCATGCCGATGATGTCTTCGCGGCTGACGTTGAAAAGCCGCTCGTACTCTTCGTTGATCAACATGTATCGACCTTGAAGATCGCGCATGTAAATGACCGCAGAAGTGTTGTCGATCAAGGCAAGAAGCTGTTCCGGCCCGACCCGCGCGTCGCGACGACGGTGCTCCATAATCAGTTTCGCCGTTCGGACGACGGCCGGCCTGCAGACCCAGCCAGGCCCAGGTCTTGTGGAGTCAGCACCGAACTCGCAAACCGAACGGATATCTCGGTGGACGGCGGCAGGTCACTCTCGATCCGAGGCGGCCGGGCGGCCGCGTCCAGAGTCGACAGATGCCGCAGCGGGGCGAGCACGTGTTCGTGCCGAGCCCTGGTCAGCGCCTCCAACCGGGTCTCATCCATACCGGTGGTGCCAGTCCGGTTCGACACCACCCCCGGATCCCCCAACCCGCTGAGATCTCGCAGTCGCTGCGGATGGAAGAGAAAGCGTTTGCTCAGCATCAGATGTACCCCCGCCAACCGGGCATGAGCGTTCAGCAGGAGATGCAGAGCGGCCAGCACCGGGTATCTGCAAATGAGTTCGTGCAATTCCGATTCGGAGCAACGGCTGAGTTGAGCGGCGTCCAGACCGGCCCGGCGCAGCGCGGTCTCCGGCAGCGAAGGACGGTTCATCAGCGATTCCAGCCTGACCCGCTCGTCGTCCAGCAGGGCCGGGAACATTCGCCGCAGATGCGCCGGATAGGACGGTACGGTAGTCCCGACAATCAGATCGCGGGCCATCGCTTCGACGTCCTGAGCGCCACTGGGCGGGATGTCGTCCGGCCGCCAATGCACCGCATATTGCCGGAACACATCCAAGAAGAACCCCACCGACAGGCCCTGCTCGGGGGGCCGCCCGGCGAAGTGAGAGTTGAGTTCGCGCAACGTGTCCAGGAGCATCACCGCGCGAGCAATGCGCCGCAGCGCCGCATCATCCGCCAAATCCATCGAACCGTCCGAAAGCGGGCCCAACTCCTGATTGACCGCCTTCTCCAGCACTTCCGAGGCTTTGAGCAGGCCGAAGAAGCGGATCTCATCCGGTGCTCCGGTGTAGCTGCGCACGAGTCCGTCATCGAAGACGCTGGGCAGCGCGGCGATCAGTTGACCGGCATGACGTACTTCGACCCGAGGCACGTTCCACCGGACCAGTGAGGCATAACTGTCGCGATTGGCATGACCGGTCCCGGTCCGCTCTGCCAGCCGGGCGAAATAGCTGAGGAAGGGCTCGCTCCCAGGCCCAGCGGTCAGTCCGGCAAACGCCTGCTCCGGTGTCGCTCGATGCGCCTGATCCGACTCTTGGTAATGCCGGCCGACCGCGGCACCCGCCAGCCCCAGAATCACCACCAACTGCTGCGCCTGCCCGGGATTCAGCAGCTCCGTCGAGGGCAAGTGGGCGAGTACATTTCGGTCGAGATCAAGACCAAAGGCAGCGCGCGGGCTACGCCCGTCGGCTATCTCCCGGTTCACCACCGGCATCTGGTGCAGTGCCCACTCATTGACCAGATCCAGAAACTCGGCCGGGGGCGCCCCATCCGCTACCCAGCCAGCCGCATACGCCACGTAAGCACTCTATCACTCTCAGTGAAATTGCCTGCTCGTGCGGCGCGGCCATTGTTGGCCGATACTGGTCGGACACGCTGCGATTTGTCGGCTTGCGATAGCGGGTCGACATAGACAGCGCTGCCGGTGCCCCCGCACCATGGTGATATCGCCCGGGACCCGGCGAAATGTCGATGTCGACGAATCCGGGAGCAGGCCCATGATTCGTACAAGTGAAATCGAGACCCTTCTCTGCACTGGTGGGACAGTCATCGATCCGGCCGGCGACAAGGTCGGCGACATTCAACAGATCTTCCTCGACGACCTGACCGGCCAGGCGGAATGGGTCACCGTGACCACCAGCAGATTCGGTCCAGAATCTCTTGTCCCGCTGCGCGAGGCAATCGTCCGCGGAACCACCATCCAGGTGCCATACGCCCGGAACAAGGTGAAACGCGCGGTTCTGATCACCGCTTCCGCCGGCCCTCCATCAGAGGTCGAGGCGGCCCGGTTGTACGCGTTCTATGGGTCCGGCGCAGCCCCCACCCCCACTGATCACGAACGCACGGCAGAAGAGCCAGATGAATAGCCCTCAGTAAGGTCGATCCATGAGCGCACAGTCCGGCGGCCCGGACACCCCCGACGGCCCGGACACCCCCGAAGGCACCGACTCCCCCGAAGGCACCGGCTCGGCCGAAGGCACGGATACCCCGGTGGCGCCGCCGGGCCCGGTTGGACCGGTCGATGCCACCGTGATTCCGCGGTTCGCCGGCCCCGCTACCTTCGCCCGGTTGCCACGCCTCGATCAGGTGCAAGCGTTCGACATCGCCGTCCTCGGGGTGCCGTTCGACTCCGGCGTGACCTATCGGCCGGGAGCCCGGTTCGGGCCCGGCCACGTGCGCGAATCGTCCAGGCTGTTGCGACCGTACAACCCGGCGCAGCAGGTGTCCCCGTTCGCCAGCCAGCAGGTGGTCGATGCCGGCGATCTCGCCGTGACGCCGTTCGACATCGACCAGGCAGTTCGTGAAATCTATTCTGGAGCAAGAGATTTGAGTAGCTCCGGAGGCAGGATCGTGACAATCGGCGGCGATCACACGATTGCGTTGCCGCTGCTTCGAGCTGCCGCCGAACGGCACGGCCCGGTCGCCGTCATTCACTTCGACGCCCATCTGGACACCTGGAACACCTATTTCGGGGCGCCGTACACGCACGGCACCCCGTTCCGCCGCGCAGCCGAGGAGGGCCTGTTGGCCACCGCGGCCTGCGCTCACGTCGGCATCCGCGGGCCGCTGTTCTCCGACCGAGACCTGTATGAGGACCAGATAATCGGCTTTCAGGTGATCAGCGCGATGGACGCCGAGGACATCGGCTGGCGTGGGGTCGCCGAGCGGGTGCTGGCCCGGGTCGGCGGGCGCCCGGTGTACGTGTCGATCGATATCGACGTGCTCGATCCGGCGTTCGCTCCCGGTACCGGCACGCCGGAGGCGGGCGGCCTGACCAGTCGCGAACTGCTCCAGGTGATCCGCTCGTTCGCGTCGCTGAACCTGATCGGGGCGGACATCGTCGAGGTGGCACCGGCCTACGACCACGCTCAGATCACCGGCATCGCCGCAGCTCATGTGGCGTACGAACTGATCTCCGCGATGGCTCCCCGGGCCTAGCGGCCGAATCACTCAGAGCAGCAGGGCCGCTCAGAACAGCAGACGCGCTCAGACCGGCAGAGCTACCGGCTCGCCGATGTGGTCGGGATCATCCGCGAACTGGACGCGCAGGGCGAGGGCGCCGGCGGTGACGAAGAACCCGGCCATCAGCACCCCCATGGGCAGCATCGAGGTGTAGCCGACGACCCCGGTCAGCGGGGTGACCAAGGCCCCGACGAAGAACGAGATTCCGCCCAGCAGAGCCGACGCGGTGCCCCGGGCACGGTCCCCGGCCTGCTGACCGAGGGTCGTCGACGCCGGGATCACGAGTCCCATTCCGAAGGTGACACAGCACAGCAGCGCCCACGGCACACCGAGCGGCGGTAACACCGTACGTTCAATCAGCCCGACCACCACCAGTCCGAGCGCGCCGGTCGTGGCCAGCGACAGGCCGGCCAGCCGCAATCGGGCCGCACCTGCCCGGGTGACCGCGAACCGAAACAGCATGCTGCTGACCGCCATTGCTGCTGCGTTCGTCCCAAAGATGGTGGCATAGCGACTCACTGAGAGGTCGTACACGGTCTCCAGAACGAAGGAGGAGCCACCGATGTACGTGAAGAAGCCTGCGATGGCGAAACATTGAACGGTGACCTGGCGCATGAACCGCCAGTCGCCGAGGAGATCCGTCATTCGCCCGACGGTGTCGCGGAGCCCACCGCCATGCCGATCGACTGGCGGCAGGGTCTCCGGCAGAGCGAACCACACCGCTGCGACCATCAACCCACCAAACCCGGTGAGCGCCGCGAAAACCGTTCTCCAGTCGCCGACAGAGAGGATCACACCACCGACCGCGGGGGCAATGACCGGGCCGAGAAAGACGATGGCGGCCAGCGTGCCGTACCGTTTCGCGGCCTCCGCACCGCGATAGACGTCCCCCACGACAGCCCGCCCGACGGCCACCCCGCACCCGGCGGCCAGACCCTGAAACAGTCGGGCGGCGACGAGTAGGGCTCCGGTCGGTGCGATCGCACAGATCGCGGACGCCACCGTGAAGGTGATCGCACCGCCAATCAGCAGGCCGCGCCGTCCTCGGCCGTCGGACAGCGGCCCGAACGCGACCTGCCCGGCCGCGATGCCGATGATGAAGGCGGTCAGCGTGAGCTGCGCGATGACCGCGCTGGTGTTCAGCGATCGCTGGAGATCCGGCATCCCGGCAATGTAGGTATCGGTGCTCAGCGGCCCGACCCCGGTGACGATCACCAGCGCGGCAGTAAAGAATCTCGGGGTTGACCTGGCTCTTGGGATTGCCCTGGCTCTTGGGAATGTCCCAGCTCTTGGGATGGATCTGGCCTTTGCGGTCGACCTGAGCGGAGCCATTCAGGCCAGTTTACCGGTCGGGATCGGCCGGCTCTGCGGGGGTGCCGAACAGCTGCAAAGCCATCGAAAGCCGATGCAGATCCAGTTCACCGAGATGGTCGAGGACGTGCCTGCGGACGCTGGCCAGGTGGGTCGGCCAGGCCGCCTGGAGCCGTTTCAGCCCACGGTAGGTGAGGACGGCGTTCGTCCCCCGGGCATCTTGTTCGCAGGTGACCCGCTTGAGCAGGCCATCGGACTCCAGTCGGCTGACGATCCTGGTAGTGCCGCTCAAGGAGAGCTCGCATCGGGCGGCGAGGTCGCTCATCCGGAGCAACCGGGTGGGCGATTCGGACACATGCCGCAACACCTCGTACTCCTGCAGCGCCAATCGTTGCTCGCGCACCAGGTCGGCGTCCAACAGTCGAGGCAGCACCAGGAGCGCCCGCGCGAGCGCCCGAACGACCTTCTCCTCGGCGTCGTCGAGCGGCCGAGGATCCTCCTCATCCATCACGGTTCGTATACTACTTGCTACGCAAAGCAATTGTGGATTCCTTGCTTCGCAAAGCAATGACAATTCTCGCTAAGCACCTAGATCGGCAGGATGCAGCAAGGATCTGCCGAGTGAACCGATCAGGCAGGCAAATTCTCGGGAATCTATAGCGCACTCGAGGCGATCCGGGTGGTCATTTCCGGTTCGGAACTGAGAAGCTTCTGGGATAGAAGCCCTGGAAAGGTGGAACAAATCAAAGGCGGACAGGTACCGTCGATGTAAGCCCGTGCCATAGCGGGGCAGATTCGGACAAATCGTTGGGGGTGTGGGATGCCTCAGCAACCGCGCCGCCTGAATCCTGAAGCGTCGCCGCTGGCGCTATTCGGTGCTCGCTTGCGCGCTTACCGCAATCAGCGCGGATGGGTCCAGGCCGAACTCGGCCGAGTGGTCCATGTCAGCGGCACCTTGATCGCGAAACTGGAGAAGGCTGAGCGGCGTCCCCAACCGGATGTCGCGGAACGCCTCGACATCGCTCTCGGGGCCGGCGGCGAACTCACCCAGCTGGCAGCCGAGGCGTTCCGTTGCCCGATCACCACCCTCGCCGGCCGCCCGCGCCCCGGAACCGTTGCCCTCAGCGCCAATCCATCGGGCAACACCGAGCAGGTACCGTCCGGGCTGGGCTTCGACTGGGCCTTGCGAATCAATGAATTGCGGCGGTTGGCAGATCTTTACGACGTTCCCGACGATGGTGACGTGCGCTCGGACGAGGAGCTGGCCCGAGACGTCGCCCGGGTCATCAACTGGCGGCTGAACTCCAACTACCAGCAGCTCACCGGGTTCCTGCCGGGGCTGCTGCCGGAATTGACCCGAGCGATGCTGACCGACCACGGGCACCAGCGCGAGCAGGTGGCCGGTTTCCTGGTTCAGGGCTGGCGAGCCGCCGACGCCGTCGCCTCCAAGCTGGGCCTGTTCGACCTGTCTGCCCGGTTGATCCACGTGATGGGCTGGGCTGCGGGCTGGGCCGGTGACGACGGGCTGTCGCTGGCGGCGACGTCCTACGTCCGAGCGGAGACCTTCCTGACCAACGGCGAGCTCCAGGCCGGGCACCTGATGCTGGAGCGGGCGGCGGCCCGCCTCACCCCGCGCGATTCCAAGCCGGCGATGGCCCAGTACGGCGCGCTGCACATGCGGGCGGCCCTCACCGCCGGCCGGGCCGGGATGAAAGACCAGGCCGCCGACCATTTGCACGAAGCCTGGTCGATGGCCGAGCGGGTGGACGAGGGGATCTGGGAGGGGACGGCGTTCGGCCCCGCCTCGGTCCGGATCCACGAGGTGTCCACGGCGGTAGACCTGGACACTCCGCAAGTAGCCCTGGCCGCGGCGGAGGACTGGGCACCGCCGGTGACCCTGCCGGCCGAACGTCGTTCGCACTTCTTCGTGGATCTGGCCCGGGCCCAGCTGGCTGTCGGTCGTTACCCAGAGGTCATCGGCTCGCTGGAGCGCGCGCTGGAGATCGCCCCGCAGAACGTGCGAGTGCACCCGCACGTTCGGCAGACGTTGGCCGCGCTGGCAAGCACCAGCCCGGCCAACGCCGCCGCCGTCGGTCGCTTTGCGGAGAACGCGTTGATGCCGGTCAGGCGGACTCGCGCCGTTGCGCCACCGGCGCCCCGATGAGCAACGGCAACTCGGCCAGCGAATTGACCACCCAGTCCGCGGTGCTGCGCACCACCGCGTCGTCCGCCCACAGGTGACCCCAGGGGCCGCGGCGCACCAGTGCCGTGCGGAGCCCGGCCGCGCTGCCCGGGATCACATCACTGTCCCGGTGATCCCCGACGTAGAGGATCTCCTCCGGTCGCCCGGGAGCCCATTGTCGCACCCGGGCGAAGAACGCCGGGTCGGGCTTCTTCGGCCCCCACTCCCCCGAGGTGGCCACCTCGTGCACCGGCAGAGCGAGATCGCGAAGTAGTTCCGCGGCCCGCGCCGTCTGGTTGCCCGCCACCCCGACCCAGAACCCGGCGTCCCGCAAAATCTGCAGCGTGGGGCGAACATCCGGGTAGAGATCCGCCTCTTGGATCCACTCGCCGAGCCCGGCGTCCTCGCGTAGTTGCCGCTCGTGCGGAATGTCGAAACCCGGCCGGAAGTAGTCGAAAGTCTCGGCGTTGTCTCGGCCCTCGGCGGTCACCGCACCGAGCACCGCGGAGAACGTGTGTCTGGGGATGCCGATCCAGTCTGCCCATCGGCCCCACTCCGGCGTGTCGTCGAGCAAGGTCTCCCCCACATCGAACACCACGGAACGAATCATGTTCATCGGGCCTCCTGGCTCCTCGATGAGGACAACGGGGGTGTCCCCATCAGCATGATGACGTGCGGTGATAGCCATATCAGTCTGGATGATGTGACCGGAACGCTGTTCTCCAGACGCGTGGTATGGCAACCCCGCCCTGCCCATCCTGCTGGATCGAACGGCTCCGTCACCGACGAACGGCGGAGCCAGCGGTACCGGGAGATCCTCCAACCCGCCGCTGGCTTCGCCCCCCAATCCGAGCCAGAGGTCATTTCGGCCGCTGGCTACCGGACCCGCCCTAACCCGTCGGACCAGAGCGGAGAACACGAATGCCACAGCGAACGTCACTTCAAAGCCCGCCGATAATGGGCCCGGACGAGCTCCGTCGAGAACTCGAGGCCGCCGGCCTGGTCCTGCTCGGAGTCGGCCAGCACCGTGGAAACCCAGATGTACTGGTGGTTTACCTGCATGGGAACGCCGGGCAGTGGGTAGATGGACGGGCGCTGGGCAAGATCGCTGCAGTTTCGGGCGTGCTGGCCGTCTCCGAAAGTGTCCAATCGCCGTCGATTCTGCTGGTCAAAGTGGACACAGTCGATCGCGACGGATCCTGACGTCCCGGCCGGGTCCGTTCTGCGGCGGCCCCGGCCGGGGCCTCAGAACCCGCCATCATCGGCCGATGCGGACAAGAGCCACTGTCCGCATCAAAAGCTGCACTGCGGTCGCCTTGTCGAGCAGCCTGGGAGGCGAACGCCCCGCGACCACCGTCGGACAACGATGAGGGATCTGTGAGATGACCGAGCTCAGTGCACGGACAACGAACCAGATAGCAATCGAGGTTCTGGACGGCGCCGGCCGTGCGGTTTCGGTGGAGTTCTGTATCCGGCGCGATTTCGTCGAAGCGTGGACCGCCGGCCGGTGCAGCGCCGTCTTCGACCGCTGGCTACTGCGAGCCTGGCTCTCCGCTCCAGCCGGCCTCTACGGATTCGACGACGTGACCTGGGCTCGCTCCGGCACCGGCGTAGCGCTCACGGTCGAACACGCTTTTCCTTGGTGGATTCTCGCACCAAGGGACTTGGATCGGCTGCGCGAACAGGTGTGATCGATCAGCACTACCCAGACCGGGGGCCACGGGGGCCCGAACCTCGTGACAGCTGCCTGACAGCGGCGGGTGTCACGAGGTTCGGGTGGTGGATCACCGTGAGCGGGTCACGGAGCCTGAGTACTGACCAGCCCGCTCTGGTAGGCGATCACCACGACCTGCGCCCGATCTCGCGCCCCGAGCTTCATCATCGCCCGATTGATATGGGTTTTCGCCGTCAATGGGCTGACGAAAAGCCGCTCCGCGATGTCATCGTTGGACAGCCCGTACGCGACCAGCACCACCACCTCGCGCTCGCGCTCGGTCAGCAGCGCCAGTTGCGCCGACGTCGCCGCCGGGTGCCCGGTCGGCTGCGCCAGGAAGCTGGTGATCAGCCCGCGGGTGGCCTTGGCAGACAGCAGCGCTTCGCCCACCGCAACCGTGCGGATGGCCTCGAGTAGCTCCTCCGGCTCGACCCCCTTACCGAGGAAGCCGCTGGCCCCGGCCCGCAGTGCCTGCACCACGTATTCGTCGATCTCGAAGGTGGTGACCACCAACACTTTGACGCCGGCCAGGTCCTCATCGGCACAGATCGCCCGGGTCGCCTCCAGCCCATCCATCACCGGCATCCGCACGTCCATCACCACGACGTCTGCCCGGGTACTGCGGGCCAACTCAACGGCTTCGCGGCCGTTCGCGGCCTCGCCAACCACCTGCAGGTCCGAGGCGGAATCGATGAGCACCCGGAAGCCGCCCCGGATCAGGGCCTGGTCGTCCGCCAGCAGTACCCGAATCGTCGTGCCCCCGACCCTCATCGGCAGTACCACGGGTCTGCGAGTTCGGCGACCAACGGCATCCGAGCAGTCACCCGCCAGGTTCCCTGGCCCTGCGGCGCCGCCGAGACCACGCCCCCGACCGCATGTGCCCGTTCTCGCATCCCGGCCAGGCCGTGGCCGGAACCCACGGCCGTCCCGGCGATCTGATTCACAATGTCGATCATCAACTCCGTCGGTTTGAAGTCAAGAACCATGTCCACCGAGCCGGTTCCATGCTTGTGCGCGTTGGTCAGCCCTTCCTGAACCAGCCGGTAGGTGACCACATCGATCGCGGCGGGCAGGGTCAGCGGGGTGCCGGTGAACCGCCAGTCGACCTTCAGCCCCGAGGCGGCGAATTGCTCGATCAGCGTGACCAGCCGATCCATCCCCGGCGCCGGATCGGTGGGGGTGATCGGCTCGTCGGCCTGGCGCAGCACGTTGAGCATGCCGCTGAGCTCGTCAAGCACCATCTTGCTGGAACGGCGAACGTGACCGAGGGCCTCCCGGGCGGCGGTCGGCTGCTCGGTGAGCAGATGGTCGACCACACCTGCCTGGACCTGGATCACCGCAATGTGGTGCGCGACGACGTCGTGCAGTTCTCGGGCGATCCGCATCCGCTCCTCGATCACCCGGCGGCCGGCCTCCTCCTCCCGGGTCTGCTCGGCCCGGAGAGCGCGTTCCTCGACCGCCTGGACGTAGGCTTTCTGGCTCTTGATCGCCTGGCCCAGAGCGGCCGCGAACCCGGTCCAGGCGAGCAGCGAGATGCTCTCGGTGGACAGCCAGTTGCCGGTCCGCCAGGCCCCGCCGACGATCAACGTGGGCCCGCAGACCAAGGCGAGCAGGACGGCCGGGCGCCGATCGATCCGGCGGGACAGCGAAAATATCGCGACGATGGCCGCCACCGCCACCGGCGACCAGCTCTTGCTGATCAGCATCACCGTCGCCGCCCCCAGCACGGCGACGACCAGCACCGTAACCGGCTTCGTGCGGCGCAGCATCAAGGCGAGCACGACCAGGATCTCGAGCAGGACGGCCGGCCACGGCTGAAATCTGAGGGCGACGAATTTGTGCTCGTTCGGGGTCGAGCCGGCGAACAGGACGCCCGCCAACACCAGCAGTGTCAGCAGGGCGTCCATCGCCACCGGGTACCGGTGCACCCAGTCGTGCAACCGGCCTCGCGTCGTCATTCCTGCACCTTAGGTCGGATACACCCGGTTGAGAGCCCTCCGGAACGAGCCCGGGTAATTCATTTGCCGGGAGTGCCGATCAGTTCGTCGTCCCCGGCCCGGGTTTCGGGGTGGGTGGACGCCGAGACGATCGGCTCGTCGGGTGCACCCTCGACGCTCAGGTGCGGCATGACCCGGTCCAGCCAGCCTGGCAGCCACCAGTTGGCCGGCCCGGACAGGTGCATCAGCGCCGGAACCAGCACGGTGCGCAGCAGGAAGGCGTCGATCGCCACGGCGGCGGCCAGGCCCACACCGAATTCTGCGACCACCCGCTCCCCGCCCAGCACGAAGGCACCGAACACACAGATCATGATCATGGCGGCGGCGGTGATCACCCGGCCGGTCTCCGCCTGGCCGATCCGGACCGCGCTCTCGTTGTCGCCGGTGTGCGTCCATTCCTCATGCATCCGGCTGACCAGGAACACCTGGTAGTCCATCGACAGTCCGAAAAGAATCGCCAGCATGATCACCGGAACGAAGGCCTCGACCGGGCCGGGCCCGCCCACATTCAGGAGGCTGGAACCCCAACCCCACTGGAAGATGGCGACGACCACGCCGAACGAGGCAGCGGCGGCAAGCACGTTCATCAGGGCCGCGGTGACCGGCACCAGGATGCTGCGGAACGCCAGCATCAGCAGCAGGCACCCGAGGACAATGATGACGCCGAGGAACAGCGGCAGCTTGTTGGTGAGAACCTGGGCGAAATCCTTGAAGATGGCGGTCGAGCCACCGACGTAGACCTGCAGCGAGGTGCCCTTCTCGGCGGCCGGGGCGACGTCGTCCCGGAGCCGATCAATCAGCACACCGGTCTCCTCAGCCTGCGGGGACGTGGTCGGCACGACCATCGCGATCGCGATCGTGGCCCCCGGCTTGGCTGGCAGCAACTGCACCGAGGCCACCCCCGGCGTCGACTTCACCCTCGCCAGCAGATCGGTGAAGGCCTGTGTTGCCGCCGCGTTCGGCGCTTCGGCCACCAGTTGCAGTGGCCCGTTGGAACCCGGACCGAACCCGTCGGCAAGCAAGTCATAGGCCTTGCGGGTGGTGGTTTCGGGCTTGCCGTTACCGGCGTCCGAGGACCCCAGCCGGATCGACAGGGTCGGGATCGACATCAGCCCGATCGCGATCAGCACCACCACGCTGAGCAATGCCTTGTGCTTGCCGACGAAGACGGACCAGGTCGCCCAGCCCCCCGAGGCGCCCGCGACCCGCGGCCCATCGGTGATCAATGACTGCCGCTGCTTCTTCGTGATCAGCTTGCTGCCGAAGAAGCCGAGCATGGCCGGCAGCAACGTGAGCGCGGACAGGACGGTGAAGACCACCGTCACCGCCGAGCCGATGCCCATCCCGTTCAGGAAGCTCAGTCGAAGAACCAGCAACCCGAGCAACGCGATCACGACGGTGCCACCGGCGAACAGCACCGCCCGGCCAGAGGTGTTGACCGCCCGGACGGCCGCCGCCTCAGGCTCCAGCCCGCCCTGCAGACCAGCTCGGTAGCGGGTGACGATGAACAGCGCGTAGTCGATTCCGACGCCCAGACCGATCAAGGCCGCCAGGGTCGGGGCGATGTTGCCGAGAGTGATCCCATGCGAGAGCAAGCCGATCGCCATCAGCCCGGCGCCCAGGCCGGCCACCGCGACGATCAGCGGCAGCAACATGCCGAGCAGCGAGCCGAAGGCGAGGAACAGGATGATCGCGGCCGCGCCGATACCGATCAGCTCACTGCTGCCCGGCGGCGCCTGCGTCACCTGGTCGATCGCCTGACCGCCGAGTTCTACCTGAAGGCTGTCGCTGCGGGCGGCCTGGGCGGTGTCGATCACCTTTTGGACATTGGCCACCGGGATTTCGTTGGCCTGCTTGTCGAAGTTCACGGTCGCGTAGGCGGTACGACCGTCGGCGCTCACCTGACCCGCACCGGCTTTGTCATAGAAGCTGGTCACCGAGGTGACCGAGGGCAGCTTCGCGACGCTGGCCAGCATCGTGGTGACCTTGGTCTGCACCGTGGCGTCGGTCACGCTGCCGCTGTCGACGTGCACCACAATCTGGTCTGAATCGCCCGAGGACGACGGCAGTTCCTTCTGCAGCAACTCCAACGCTTTGGTCGACTCCGTGCCCGGCAGATTGAACGCATCCGAGTAGCTGGTGCCCGCGATCGTGGTTCCGGCGCCGAGCGCGACCAGCAGGGCCACCCACAGTCCCACGACGGTAATACGGTGCTGGAAGCACCATCGGGCGAGAGCGGACATGACGACAAACCTCCACGGCAGGGGAGCGCACCGGATCTGGCGCGGACACAGCCTTAAGCGTGATCATCGGCAGGCAATTCGTCGTCCTCCAGCCATCGACACCTGGAAGTACCGCGTCCGCAGTACTCCGGACGAAGATCTACCGCTTCAGCAGCATGCTGGCGCGCTGCGTAAAGTGAGGGCGTGGCGACCTTCCGGATCAAGCAGGCGGCCGAACTGCTGGGAGTCAGCGACGACACGGTCCGGCGGTGGGCCGAATCGGGTCGGTTGACGACGACGACCGATTCGAGCGGGCGCCGAGCGGTCGACGGTGCGGTGCTGGCTCGGTTCGCCGAGGAGCTGGCTGCCGAGCAACCACATGCCCCAGATCGCAGCAGCGGCGGCCAGTCCGCCCGGAACCGCTTCACCGGCCTGGTCACCAAAGTCACTCGGGACACCGTGATGGCTCAAGTGGAAATGCAGGCCGGGCCGTTTCGGGTGGTCTCGCTGATGAGTCGAGAAGCCGCGGATGAACTGCAACTGCAGCCAGGGGTGCTTGCGGTGGCCGTGATCAAGTCCACCAACGTCGTCGTCGAGGTCCCCTGACGACGCCCGGCCGGCCCCGGGCTCCTCGGCAACCAGTCCTGAAGCGTCGGCCAGTTCAGGATCGACGGCCAGTGCGGGATCGACGGCCAGTTCAGGACCCGTCGTCCCGGCTGCCGTGGCCGCTCGCCGTCCCGGCCCTGATCGCCGTCGTCTTTCTGCTGTTGCCGCTGGTCGGGCTGCTCAGTCGGACTCCCTGGCGCGGGCTGCCGAGGTTGCTGGCCGAACCGGAGATCCGGACGGCGCTGCGGCTCTCGCTGCTGAGCGCGACGCTGGCGACCGGGCTCTCGCTGCTGGTCGGCATTCCGCTGGCCTGGGTGCTGGCGCGCTCGACGCGGCCGGGGATCGGGTTGCTCCGGGCGCTGGTCACGTTGCCGCTGGTGTTGCCACCGGTGGTCGGCGGGGTGGCGCTGCTGCTGGCGCTCGGCCGCCGTGGCCTGGTCGGGCAGTACCTGGACGCGTGGTTCGGCCTCACCCTGCCGTTCACCACCGCCGGGGTGGTGATCGCCGAGACCTTTGTGGCCATGCCGTTTCTCGTCGTCACCGTGGAAGGGGCCCTGCGCTCGTCCAACCGAGGGCTGGAGGAGGCCGCCGCCACCTTGGGTTCGCGGCCGTTCGCCACGTTCTGCCGGGTGACGCTGCCGCTGATCGGCCCGAGCCTGCTGGCCGGAAGCGTGCTCTGCTGGGCCAGGGCGCTGGGTGAGTTCGGCGCCACCATCACCTTCGCCGGCAACTTCCCGGGCCGTACCCAGACCATGCCGCTGGCGGTATACCTGGCGCTGGAACGAGATCCGGATGCCGCGATCGCGCTCAGCCTGGTGCTGCTGCTGGTCTCGATCACCGCCCTGGTGCTGCTCCGCGAGCGCTGGCTGAGCGCCGGGGCCCGGCTGTGAACCGATTCGCAGCTCCGACGACGTCCGCCCTTCATGCCCAGATCAGCTTCCAGCGCGGCGATTTCCGGCTCGAAGCAGAGTTTTCCGTGCAAGCCGGCGAGGTGCTGGCGGTGCTCGGCCCGAACGGAGCCGGCAAGACCACGCTGTTGCGGATCCTGGCCGGTCTGCTGGCCGTGACCGAGGGCAGAGTCGAGATCACGGGTCAGCTTTGGGACGACGCCGGCACGCGGCGGTTCGTCCCCGCGGCCGAGCGTTCGGTGGGCCTGGTGTTCCAGGATTACCGGCTCTTCCCGCACCTGAGCGTGCTGGACAACGTGGCGTTCGCGGCCCGCGCTCGGGGCACTCGGCGCGGCCCGGCCCGGCGCACGGCGCAGGCACACCTCGACCGGCTCGAGCTCGGTGACCTGGCCGGACGGCGACCGGATCAACTGTCCGGCGGGCAGGCGCAGCGAGTGGCCCTGGCTCGAGCACTGGCGATGCAGCCGCGGATGCTATTGCTGGACGAACCGCTCGCCGCGCTGGACGCCCGGACCCGATTGGAGCTGCGCACTCGGCTGCGCCGGCAACTGACCGCCTTCAGCGGGCCGAGCATCGTCGTCACCCATGATCCGCTCGAGGCACTGGTGCTGGCGGATCGGATCCTGGTCCTGGAGGGTGGCCGGATCGTCCAGGAAGGGCCTCCGGCTGAGGTGGCCCGGCGACCGGCCACCGAGTATGTCGCCCGGCTGATGGGCCTGAACCTGTATCCCGGCGTACTGGTGGACCCGGCCGCCGGAAGGATCGAATTGGATGCCGGAGGGGTGCTGTTCGCTGCCGGTCACGGCCCTGACGATCTGCCTGCTGCGAGCGGTACGCCGATGTTGGTGGTCCTCGCCCCGGCGGCGATTGCCCTGCACCTGAATCGGCCCGGCCCGGGATCGTCCCGAAACGTCTGGACCGGCGTGGTGAGTGGGGTTGAACTGCTCACCGACCGAGTTCGGGTCGCTGTGGTCGGCCACCCCGCCCAACCTGGCCAATCCGACCACCCTGGCCAACCGGGGGCACTGGTCGATGTCACCCCGGCCGCGGTGGCCGAACTAGGCCTCGAGGCCGGGCAGCAGATCTGGCTGAGTGCCAAAGCTACCGAGGTGATCGCGTACCCCGCGGTACCCGAGCGTCAGGGGCATCTCGACAGCTAGCATCCACAATAAGTAATCGCATGCTCACTAATTGCGACATGCAAGGACGACCGGGGGGTCGCGTGACCATCGCTCAATATTTCCGGGTGCTGCGTCGGCAATGGTTCGTGGTGGTGCTGCTAGCCGCGCTGTCGGTAGGTGGGGCCACGGCGTACACCGTCCGGCAGACCCCGACCTATTCGGCCACCACCCAGCTGTTCGTATCCGTGCACTCGGCCGAGGTGGCGGACATCTCCCAGATGAGCCAGGGCAGCACCCTCATCCAGCAACGCGTCAAGACCTATGCCGACGTGGTCACCAGCCCGAAGGTGCTGGACGTCGTTCGGGAGCAACTTCGGCTGTTCGCCACGGCACAGTCGCTGGCCGGGCAGGTGCATGTGGAGAGCCCACTCGACACCGTGCTGCTGAACATCACCGTGACCGACGCCAGCCCGATCCGGGCGGCAGCCATCGCGAACGCGATCGCCGGGCAGTTTCCGACCTTCGTCGCCCAACTGGAGACCCGGCCAGGGGTGGCCCAGTCCCCGGTGACCGTCACCCCGACGCGGATGGCCACCGTGCCGAGTCGGCCGATCTCACCCCGGGTGCCGCTGAACATCGCGCTCGGGCTTCTGGTCGGGCTCGGTCTGGGGATCGGCGCCGCGGTCCTGCGAGATCAGTTGAACACGTCGATCTGTGGCGTCGCGGACGTCGAGAAGCTCACCGGTGCGATCCCGCTCGGGGTGGTGCCCTACGACTCGTCAACCACCAAGCAACCGCTGGTGGACGGCGACCAGCACGGCGTCCGGGCGGAAGCCTTCCGGACCCTGCGGACCAACTTGCAGTTCGCCGACGTCGACCATCCACCGCGGGTGATCGTCATCACCTCACCCCTGCCCGCCGAAGGAAAGAGCACCTCGGCCTGCAACGTGGCGCTGACCCTGGCGCTCGGTGGCGCCCGGGTCGTCCTGGTGGACGGCGATCTGCGCAAGCCGGCCGTCGGCAAGTACCTCGGGATCAGCAGCGCTGCCGGCTTGACCAGCGTGCTCGCCGGACAGCACGAACTGCGCGATGTGATGGTCACTTACGGCCGCAACACGCTGGCGGTGCTGCCGTCCGGGCCGACACCACCCAACCCCTCCGAATTGCTCGGTTCTCAGCAGATGGCGGACCTGCTGACCACCCTGGCCAACCATTACGACGTCGTGGTGATCGACGCGCCGCCGCTGCTGCCGGTCACCGATGCCGCCGTGCTGGCCGCCCTCGCCGATGGCGCGGTTCTGGTGATCCGGCACAGCCGGACCCGACGGGAGGAGGCCCAGCGCGCGATCCAGACCCTGAGCGCGGTGAACGCCAAGCTTCTCGGCACCGTGCTGAACTTCGCCCCGAAGCGAAACCGGCGCAGCGGGTACGACGGGTACGGGTATGGCTATGGATACGCCGCCAAGACCGACCTGACCGGCGGCGGGTCCAACACCGGCGGGTCCGACGCCGACCAGGTCCTGCAACTCCCGGAGTCGTCCACCGGCCGGCCCACTCGCCGACCGCAGTCCGTCGTACCCCGCTGACCCGCCGACCCCCTGAACCCCCTGACCCGCTGATTCTCATTGGCCACAGCCGAAGCATTCACCCCAGCAGCCCCAGGAGGCATCACCCGTAACGAGTAAACCCCCTCACCGCAACTGTTTTAGGTAGCCTACGGTTCGGTACCTGAGGGGGAATCACCGATGAACCGCGCATATGTTGCGCTTTTGCTTGCTGCCTTGTCCTGGGGATTGGCGCTGACCACCGCCGATGCTGCACTCGCCGAGATCTCGGCGACCGATTTGCTTCTGCTCGAAACCGCGGCCGGGACGATCGTCGTCGTCGCGGCCTGCTGGATCACCGGACGGCGAGTCGGCGGAGCCTGGCGACCCGCCGTCGTACTCGGCTCGCTGGAACCCGGCATCGCGTATGTCTTCGCCAATGTCGGGCTGATTCTGACTTCTGCCGCCGTCGGATCGATGCTGTTCGCGCTGGAGAGCGTGTTCGTCGTCGCGCTCGCGGCCGTGCTGCTACGGACCCGGCCGCGCAGGAGCGAAATGACGGCCCTGGTGCTCGGCGTCCTCGGTACCATCTTGGTCGCTTCGGCACAGAGTGGCGGCCGATCGTCCGGGATGGGCGTCGGGATCATGGTGATGTCGACCCTGATCTCGGCCGGATACGTGCTTGCCACCAAGAGATTCGCGAACGGCAACGAACCGGTTGCCCTGGTCGCCCGGCAGGGCATCGCCTCGCTCGTGGTGACCGCGCCCTTCATCCTGGGTGCTTCGCTGAACGGGGGTAGCCAGTTGGGGAGCGCCTCGATCGGCTGCATCCTGCTGGCCGGGCTGACCGGGGTGATCGGGTTCTCCATCCCGTACACCCTCTGGACGACGTCCCTACCGCATGTACGGCCGGGTTTCGCCGCCGTCGCCCTCAACCTCGTGCCACTGGTCGGCGTGATCAGCGCCACGCTGCTCGGCCAGGGGGCGCTGAGCCCAGGGCAATGGACCGGCGGCGGTTTGATCCTTTTCGGCCTGGTCTTACTGACCCGTGCCGAGATCGCGGCCACCAAGCCCGCCGAAACAGAGCCGACGGAAGCGACCGAACTGCCCATCCCGACGATCCCGATCACCGTCATCTCCACCGTCATCCCGGTCGTGACCCCCGCCGCCGTCCCGATTCCGATCCCAGCTTTCATCCCGGCCCCGCGTGGACCGCTGGAAGCCGCACGGTGGGACACGGCCCGCCCCGACGCGACATGGTCCGAACTGGCACGGTTCGAGATGGCACGCTCCGAGATGGCACCGAGAGCCAGCAACCTGGCCGGCATCCCCGGGCAGCGAGCCGAGTCACAGTTTCCACAGACCGGAGCCCCGAGGGCCAGGCCTCCGGCGACCAGCACCCCAGCGGCTATCACCGCACCCATGGCCGGAGCCCCGAGGGCCAGGCCTCCGGCGACCAGCACCCCAGCGGCCGTCACCGCACCCATGGCCGGAGCCCCCGTGCCGAACGCACATCGCCCGAGCCAGGGAGCCGTCGTCGAACGGCGTCGGCTGCGACCCGGCCGGACCAGCCAACCGGTCGCAACGCCTCGGCAACGCGCCGCAGCCAGACAGCACACCACGGCTCGCCCAGATGCCACCGCCGGCATCCCCACCCAGCAAGAGCGCGATCGCGCCCGTCAGTCCTCGGTGCGCTGAGCCCACAGATCTTGGCGATCGCCACTTGTGGCGGGGATCGGGTGATTGGGGAGAATCGAGCCCATGCCTTGGGTCTGATCTTCCGCAATCCTGGCCGAAACGCCCCGCCCAGCGGGCCCTTGGATCTGCGGGCGTGACAACTGTCGGCACCCACGCTGGTCAGCACCGCTTTGGACCGTGAAGGCGGCCCGGCAACGCCCCGATAGCGGTCCAAACCGGTGCTGACTGCCCCGGTTGGGCGGCGTGACCAGGGGCGGCCTGACCAGGGGCGGCCTGACCAGGGGCGGCCTGACCAGGGGCGGCCTGACCAGGGTCAGCCCAAACCACGGGCGGGG
>DATINJ010000056.1:0-9321 GCA_035474375.1 Kineosporiaceae bacterium
CGGCATCGGCACCGATCTCGAAGAGGCCCAGTGGCGCGGGGTGGTTCGGCAGTTGCTGGCTCAAGGCCTGCTCTCGGTAGAGGGTGATTACGGCACGCTGGTACTCAACGAGGCAAGTGGAGCGGTATTGAGCCGCGAGCGCCCGGTACTGCTGCGGCGCGAGCCGGAGAAGCCGGCCCGCAGTGCCTCGGCCGGCCGCACCACCCGCGCCGCGCGAGCCAAGGGCGGCGCCGCGGTCGAACTGCCGGCCGAGGCGGTGGTGGTCTTCGAACGCCTGCGGGCCTGGCGCGCCGCGACCGCCAAGGAGCAGGGGATGCCCGCGTACGTGATCTTCCACGACGCCACCCTGCGGCAGATCGCCACCGAGGCACCGACCACACTGTCCGCACTCGGCACGGTCAGTGGTGTGGGCGAGAACAAACTGGCGAAATACGGTCAGCAGATCCTGGACACGTTGCGCGCGTAGTCCGCGAAGCGCGCGGACGTCGGGCCGCAAGATACAGATTCCCGACGGTTGGCGGATGCGCCTGATCAGGCATCGGCGAAAGCATGGCTGCACCGACTGCACCGGCTTGACCCTCACCGTGGAGGAAACCCCATGTCCTATGCCTACGACCCGGAACTGAGCGCCGCACTCGCGTTCTTCCCCGTGCTGGACCTCAACGACCTGAACGCTTCCCGGGCCGGTGCGAGCCAATTGGTCGCCTCGATGCCGGCGCCGGACACGACCGGTGTGCAGATCGAAGAGCGGCACGTACCAGGGGCGGACGGCGACCCCGACGTCCGGCTGCGGATCTACCGGCCAGATCGGGTCGCCGGCCCAGCCGCGATCTATAACGTGCACGGTGGCGGTTTCATCCTCGGCGATCTGGAGCTCGATCACGCCCGGAACGTGGAGTTCGCCCGCGAACTGGGCGTGGTCGTCGTATCGGTCGACTACCGGCTAGCCCCGGAAACTCCCTTCCCCGGACCGCTGGAAGACGTTTACGCCGGCCTGCTGTGGGTCGCCAAGCGCGCCGACGAACTGGGCATCGACCCGCAACGGATCGCCGTCCACGGGGTAAGCGCCGGCGGCGGGCTATGCGCGGCCCTGAGCCTGCTGGCCCGCGACCGCGGCGGACCGCACATCGCCTTCCAGTTCCTCGCGGAGCCGGAGGTGGACGACCGGCTGGCCACGGTGAGCATGAACGCCTATGTCGATACCCCGCTCTGGAACCGGCCCTGCGCCGTCCTCAGCTGGGATTCGTACCTGGGCGCCGGGGTGCCCGGCAGCGACAGCGTCTCGCCCTATGCGGCTCCGGCCAGAGCGACCGATCTGACCGGGTTGCCACCGGCCTACGTTTCGGTGATGCACTTCGACCCGCTGCGCGATGAGGGAATCGCTTACGCCCTGGCCCTGTTGGCAGCCGGCGTCACAACCGAACTGCATCTGTTCCCGGGCACTTTCCACGGTTCGGCGATGGCGGCGCATGCCGAGATCAGCCAGCGGGAACTTGCCGAAGAGCTTGCTGTGCTGCGAAAGGCTTTGGAATTGTGAGCCATTGGCTCGCTCTACAAAGCTAGGCGACGGGCGAGCAGGGCCATCCGGGCACGGAACCGGCCCTGCGGCTCGTCCAGCCGCCAGCCCAGCGCATCTTCGACGTGAGCCAGCCGGGCCGCCACGGAGCTGTGATGCAGGTGCAGTATCACGGCGGCCTGGCGCAGCGAACCGGAGCGGCAGAAAGCCTCCAGCGTGTCCACGTCGAGGGCACCGGACTCCGTCTCGGCCAGTGCTTGGAGCGCGGCGACATCGGGTTCGGCTCGCAGCCGGGCCGGCGGCAGATCCGCGAGCAGGGTGAGCGCCCCGAGAGCCGCGTGCTCGATCACGGCGTCCGGCGCCGCCCCGGGGACAGCGAATCGCAGCGCCAACTGCGCCTCCAACCAGGAATCGCGGGCCTGCAACGGCGCCACCGGTCCGCCAACGCCCACCCGCAGCGCCGAGCCACCGGCTCCACGTTCCTTGGCCCGATCGGTGAGTGCGGCCCGCAGGTCCTCGACGACGGTCATCGCACCGACCCGAGGTTGCAGCAAGACCGCGGCGGTCGCACCCACCACCGCCACCCGGACCGCGCGCAGTGGACGCCCGCGTGCCACCAGGGCGACCGCCTCGGCGCCGGCGTCTCGCCCGGGCGCCGAGACCGCGAGCACCCGGACCGGTAGCGCGGCTTCGAGACCAAGCAGGCGCAGCGCCCGAGCGCGGTCCTCGACCGCCTCCCGCTCCGCCAGGACCAGCTCCACCAGCGCGGGATCGGCCAGGTTGGGAGCCGAGGGGCGCCCGTCCAGTCGGGCCAGAACCCGGGCACTCATCGCGAATCGTTCCAGGACCAGGTCATCGAGTGGCCCGGCGGCACCGGCTCGCTCCAGCCAGACCCGCCCGGTTTCGCCGAGATCTATTCCGCCGGACTCGGCGATCGGCTGCCCGATCGGGACCGGCTTGCCCGCTGGACCCAGCCGCAACGGTTCGGCTCCAGGCTGAACCAGACCGGCCGGGCACTCCGCGAGCGCCGCCACCGAGCGGACCAGCGCACCCAAGGTGGCCCGCTGCTCCACCAGCGCGTCGAAATAGGCGATCACCCGAACCGCCGCCTCGGCGTCGGCGTCCACCATCGACAGCCGGAGTAGCAGCCCTTTCATGACGGCACGGTATCGCGCGGAATCAGCGGCGAACTCGGTTACTCGACCTCGGTCGACGACCGGAAACGGGCCTTGAGCGCGGCCCAGGCATTGCGGACCCGACGCCGAGCCGCTCGCCGCAGGTGATTGATCAGCACCCCGGCAAGCTGTCGGAAGGTCAGGTCGTTCGGGCTGATCAAGTGCGACTGGGAACGACCACCCCCCGGCATCCCGGGCGTGTGGCTGGTGGGATCGCTCTGCACTTCATCGGGAAAGAAGGCCTTGCCGTTCGCCGCCCGGGACACCACCCCGAGCAACGCCTCGACCGCGACCGTCAGCTCGACGGTGTCCGGGAGATCGCCGTCGAACTCGACGGGAGGCGGGGCATCGGACAGCCGCCGGGGATCGCCGATCACCGTGAGTCCCGCCGAACGCAGCGCCTCGATCCGCTCCTGATAGCCGGTTCCGAGCTCCACCGCACGCTTCAGCGCCCAAGCCGGCGTGGTCAGCTTCACCATCTCCGGGCCCGGCGTCACCCGTTCCACCGTGCGCATGATCGCCCCGTACCGGATCAGATGTGAGTAATTCTCGTAACTCAACCGGTTTCGGCGCAGAGCAATGTTGAGCCGGCGGAACAGTTCCGCCTCGGTTGTGGTCATGGAGCGGTTCTGCTGGCCGGCCGGCAGGTTGGCCAGCGTGCCGACGGGCAACGCGAGCAGATCGTCGAAGCTACGCAGGAGCAATCCGCGATCGTCCGGATCCAGGATGACGACGGTGAACCGGTCCGCGCCGATCTCACTGACCCAGCGCTCGATCACCGCGCCCTGGTCATGACGAGGCCAGAAGGACGGCGTCACCGAAGTCTTCGGCGGATCGGCGAGTACGGCCTTCAACCAACGCTGATAAGGCAGTTCATGGCCGCTCTTGAGATATTGCTGCCAGGCGGAGGGAAGAATGCGAGCCAACGGACGAAGCGTCATAACCACGCGAACGTCACCATCGGCCAATTCATCAGCAATCCGGCGAATTGTCGGACGATCTGCTTCGCAGAGGTATTCACTGGAAATAAAGACCGTGGCCGAGGACTCTCGGGTTCGCTGTACCAGCCGGGTCCAGTACTTCGCGGGCACCGCCTGCATATCTCCGGCCCACCCGGTACTGCGGCCCATCACCGTGAGCGCCGCCCGAGCCTGCTCCAGCGGGTTTCCGGGGATGGTGACCGAGTGCTTGACTCCGCCGTCCACCGCCGCGGCCCGGAGTTGCCCCTGAGCCGCCTGAATCGCGGTGGTGCCAGTTTTCGGTGCACCAATGTGCAAAACTCGGCTACCCGCCGGAAAGGCTTCGGCTCGGCTGGAGCGGGCATCTGTGGAATTCGGCACGCCTCATTGTCTCCGAGTCCGCCAGGAGATTCTCAGGAATCGAATATGGGCGTGTCGTCAGGAGCAAACTGAAATCCCTCCAGCCACTTTTTCAACAGCCCTCTCTCGGCCTCGTTGGTAGCCAATTCAAGGGCTCGCTGGGCAGCCGTGGCCGCCTCGCTCACCCGGTCGAGACGACGCAAGAATTCCGCTCGGGTGGCGTGAAAGAACTGGTAATGCTCCAACGGGAGGGTGTCCACGACGGCCAGACCCGCCGCCGGCCCGTCGACCTCCGCCAGCGCAACGGCTCGGTTGAGCGCCACCACCGGCGTCGGCGTGAGCGCGAGCAGGTGGTCGTACAGCGCCAGGACCTGCCGCCAGTCGGTCTCGGCGGCGGTCGCCGCGTCGCTGTGCACGGCGTTGATCGCCGCTTGTAGCTGATATGGACCGGGGCTGTTGCGTCGCAGGCAGGCCCGAACGAGCGCCTGTCCCTCCTCGATGAGCGCCCGGTCCCAGCGGGTGCGGTCCTGGTCAGACAGCAAGATCGGAGAACCGTCGGCAGCGGTACGAGCCTTTCGCCGGGACTCGGTGAGCAGCAGCAGGGCCAGCAGCCCAACCGCTTCCGGCTCGTCCGGCATCAGCTCGACGAGGAGCCGGGCAAGGCGAATCGCCTCGGCGCACAAATCCTCACGGATCAGGGCGTCCCCGCTGGTGGCGGTATACCCCTCGGTGAAGGTCAGGTAAATGACCGACAGCACCGGGGGCAGGCGCTCCGGCAACTCCGCGTCGCCTGGTACCCGGTAAGGGATCTTGGCTGCCTTGATCTTGTTCTTCGCCCGCAGCAACCGCTGAGACATGGTCGCCTCCGGCACCAGAAACATCCGCGCGATGTCTGGAGTCTGCAACCCGCACAGCAATCGCAAGGTCAGAGCCACCTGTGCGGTCGATGCCAGCGCAGGGTGACAGCAGGTGAAGATCAACCTGAGCCGGTCGTCCTTCACCGGGCCCACCTGCGCGGGCGGCTCGTAGGCATGCAGCAGGGCCGCCTCGGTATGCCGGTCCGATCGACTCGCCTCACGGCGTAGCCGGTCGATCGCCCGGTTCCGGGCGGTCGTCGTGATCCACCCACCCGGATTGGTCGGAAGGCCGGTGATCGGCCATTTCTCGGCAGCCACGACGAAGGCCTCCTGGACGGCCTCCTCGGCGAGATCGATATCGCCGAGGAGGCGGACCAGAGTTGCGACCACCCGTCCGGATTCGTGCCGGAACACACGGTCAAGCTCCGTTGCGCCGAGGGTCGTCACGGTCCCTCAGCCGGCGTCTTCCTGGAAGGGCCGAACCTCCACCGACCCCTCACAGGCCTGCGAGGCTTTGGCGGCCAGGGCCAGCGCGGCGTCCAAGTCCGCAGCCGTGATGATCCAGAAGCCGCCGATGTGCTCCTTGGTCTCCAGGTACGGCCCGTCCGTGGTGACCAGCTTCCCGTCCGTGTTGTTGACCACCGTCGCCGTGTCGGCCGGGTGCAGACCGCCGCCGAAGACCCAAGCGCCCGACGCCTGGAGCTCGCTGTTGAAGGCGTCGACCTGCTTGAACATCCGCTGCATGGCCTCGGGCGAGATCTCGGCGTAGCCGGCTTCGCTACCGTGCACGGAAAGCAGATACTGGGTCATCGAAGTCTCCTCAGGGTGCCGGGGGCGGCCCTTGCCTACCCCTCACCAGTACAACGAACGGCCGGACAGCCATCCGACACCCTGCCACGAAAGTTTCTCGATTTTTGTGATCGAGCAACCCTCAAGGCCAAGTCCGAGGAGAGCGGCCCAGGTCAGCTACTCGTCGCGCTCGGTGCGGCGGAGGGGGTGGCGCCGAAGCCCTTGCCGGCACCATCGGGGCGGCCCGGACGGGTCGGGCGAGTGCTGTTGACCCGGTCGGTGACCCGCTTGGTCAGGTCGGCCAGTCGCTCGTCGGCCTGCGCCTGGGTGATCTTCTTGTCGGTGACCTCCTTCGCGATCCGTTCCTTCTCCGCCTTCACCAAGGCGGAGATCAGGGTGTCGACCGAGACGCTCTTCTCCTTGGCGACGGCAGCCAGGGTCTTGCCGGACCCCAGCGCGGTACGCAGGTCTGCCTCGGTCATGCCCAGGGCGGTGGCGGCCGTGCTCAAGTCGTGGCCGCCACCGCGGTGCCCGCCGAAGCCGCCGCCGCCCGGTCCGCCTCGACCGACGCCGGCCGACTTCAAGGTGCTGGCGACCTTGTCGGCCTGAGCCTGAGTCAGGGTCTTGTCGGTGACCAGACCGGACAGAGCCTCCTTGATCCGGTCAACCGGAGCGGACGCCGTGGCCGCCGCGCTCGGCGCGCCGACGGCGGTCAACGCGGGTCCGGCCAGCACCAGGCCGGACAGGCCGACGGTTCCGACGGCTAGGGCGGCAGCGAATTTCTTGCGCACTATGGGCTCCTTCTCTTCTGCCGGGGGATCCCGGATACAACGTCACCCTCCGTCGGCAGGCTGCGAAATTCCTGCGCTGAACCTGTCAAGAGCCCATGGCATGCCACCAGAGAGGCTCACGTAGTGGCGGCGGCCGTCGGTTGAGCACCCCCAGCGGCAGGGGCACCGCCGGCGGCACCCGCGCCGGGCCCTTGAGTCGCAGAGCTTCCGGCCATGATGCGGTTCGCCGTGTCCGAGGATGCGGTTGTCGTGGTGGCCGCACCGGGTGCCGACCCGGTGAACACGACGACCTCTTCGCCGACGGTGAGGTCACTCGCAGTCGACGTCGCCCCGTCGTTCTCCACCACCGTCTCGGTTGCGATCTTGTAGGTGGCGACCGTGCCGGTGGTCGACTTCACCGAGATGGACGTGTCACTGACCGCCGTGATCGTTCCGCTCACCGGCGCGCCGCCGCCAGCGGGGGCACCCGCAGCATCACCGGCCGCGGCTGGGGCACCCGCGCCACCGGCCGCAGCCGGTGCGCCAGCCGCAGATTGTGCGCCGGCCGTGGCCGCCGTGGCTGCACCGCTGTCGCCCATCTGGGTCAGCGCGATGCCGCCCCCGGCGAGCAGTCCGACGGCGAGAACGCTCGCCGCGAACTTTGCCTTCATCCGTGTCGACCAACCGGTCGGGCGGGGCGTGCGGTCCGGCTCACCGAAGGTGGCCGAAGACGTAGCCGGATCGGCGGAGCCGGCGGTGGGGAACTGGTCGGTCGAGGTGGCGTTCATCGAGACTCCTTGATCCGGGCGCCTTTTGCGGCGCCGATAGGAGAGAGCCTCGGACCTGATCCTGCCCGAATGCTGGGCGTCGCCTGAGCCTCTGCCGAGAGCGGTCGCCGCCCGATTCGCGGGCTCTTCGGCTCCCAGGAAACTCGCAACGTGCTATCAGCCTGACGGCAGCGACGGCGTTGAACCTGGGAACATGTTCTCGGTACCCCTGCGCGTTCGCCTCGTCGGCGTGGTCGTTCTTTTGTCCGCGCTCGCCCTCACCCTGAGCGGTCTCGCCGCAAGCACCGCGCTTCGCGGGTATCTACTCGACCGGGTCGACACCCAGTTGGCATCCAGCGCTACTCGGGTGGCTACGGACGAGCGGTTGCACGGCAACGACGACAACGACAGACGACCAGATCCGCTCACGGACACTTTCTCCGAGGTGGTCCGGGAGGGAAAGGCGCCCCAGATCCAGTTGGCCACCGGGCTGTCCGCACCCGCACTACCCACGGACCTCAGTAGCCAGCCAACGGCGTTCACCGTGCCGTCCGTCGACGGCCGGCATACCTGGCGGGTTCAGGTCTCCGTCCAGGACGACTTCACGGTCGTCGTCGCCTTCCCGCTGGACGGTGTGGACGCCACGATGGCGCGGTTGATGATCTACGAGATCGGCGGCGGCGCCGTGGTGCTCCTTTTGCTCGCCGGAGTCGCTTCCGTCGTCGTCCGGCGAGCTCTGCGACCGCTGGCCCAAGTCGAACAGGCGGCGGAGCAGATCGCCGCCGGGGACTTGTCCCAGCGCGTGCCCGAAGGTCATCCGCGTACCGAAGTCGGTTCATTGTCAATGTCTTTCAACAGCATGGTCGCCCAGATCGAGACCGCCTTCACCGCCCGGTCCCAGTCCGAGGCCGAAGCTCGAGCCTCCGAGCAGCGGATGCGTCGTTTCGTCGCCGATGCCAGCCATGAACTACGCACCCCGCTGACCTCCATCCGGGGTTTCGCCGAGCTCTACCGACAGGGCGCACTCCCGGCCGGTGCGGACGTCGATCGGGCCATGTCGCGGGTCGAGAGTGAAGCCTGCCGGATGGGCGAACTCGTCGACGACCTGCTCTTGCTGGCCCGCCTGGATCAGCAGCGCCCCCTCGATCGGGCACCAGTCGATCTGCTCGCAGTGGTCGGCAACGTCGTTCACGATCTCCAGGCCGCCGCCCCGAACCGGATCATCCGCCTGGAGACGAGTGGCATCGACTGCTCGGTCGAGGGCGACGCCAGCCGTCTCGCTCAAGTCTTCGCCAACCTGGCGACGAATGCCCTGATCCATACCCCGGCAGCAACGACCGTCACGTTGCGAGTCACGACCGAAGCCGGACAAGCCGTGATCGACGTCGCCGACAACGGCCCGGGAATCGCCGAGGCGGACCGGGAGCAGATCTTCGAGCGCTTCTACCGGGCCGACAGCTCCCGCACTCGCGCGAGCGGTGGCAGCGGACTCGGGCTGTCGATCGTTGCCGGTCTCGTCCACGCCCACGGTGGAACCGTGCAAGCCACCGAAACACCCGGTGGCGGAGCCACCTTCCGGGTATGTCTGCCGCTCCTGGTCCGCCCCATCAGCCAGGGCCGGTCCCGGCCCACTTCGACGCTTGATCTCAGAGCAGGCTAAACCGTCTCCGACTGCCTAACTATTGCCGCCATCTGACCAGCGGGTTTCGCGTAAACCAATGTATTGCAATGCGTTTCAATACATTCTCGATCTTGCGAAGGCCTTGAGGGAGGCGGCTGTCAGGGATAGAATGTACAGATGTTCGATTCCAGTAGGAGCGAGATGGCAAATGGCATTCAGCCGTCGCGAGCGAGGGCATCTGGTGGTGCCACCCTGGCACCCACCCCCGACACTTCGACGCCCACTGGCCACGACCCTTCTCCCGATCCCGGCCGCACTCCCGACCCCGACTGCCCTGCCCAGCCCGACTGCCCTGCCCAGCCCGTCAGCATTTCCGGCGCGGGTGCTGGTGTCGGTGTGGGCGCCCGGTCTGCGGAGGAGTGGTTGCCGTTCGAGCGGGGGGTGTGTCCGGACGCGCTGTCGCCCACGCATCCGGTGGAGGTGCCCAATCCGGCTCTGGGTCGGCAG
>DATINJ010000057.1:0-13976 GCA_035474375.1 Kineosporiaceae bacterium
CCCACGAACCACCACGATGATCAACATTCACCACGCCCACCCGAACCCAGGCGCCACGAAATCGCAACAGGCTCCAAACGGGCTCAGACCGGGCACGATTGGCGATCATTGCCCGGAACCCGCGAATTCGTCATCCGGAACCGGTTGGAGACTGACCGTTAAGCGCCCGGGTGAAGCCCCAGCACTCCGGGGGTGGGTTCGCCTTTGACCTCGCCGAAGTACAGGGCGAAGGTCTGCTTCAGCTGTTCGACGTGGGCCCGGTTTTCCATGAAGCGGGGGAACCCGTCGAGGTTGGCGTTCGGGTACTCCCAGATCGGTTTGAGGCCGGTGGGCGCGGCGATGTCCGTGCGTACCGACCAGCTGGCCGAGGTCTGGCGTTCGGTGGAGAGCTGCCAGTTCAGGAAGAGCTTGGCGGCAGTGGGGTTGGCGGCTTGCTTGAGGATCGCGACCCGCTGCCCCCAGGCCATGAACGGGTGCCCGGCGGTAGTCCCCATCCGGACCGGGCCGGTGCTGGCCGGGTTGCTGCCGGCCCCGACACCGATGATCTTCTGCTTGGCGGTGACCGCGGCGCCGGGGGAGAAGGAGCCGCGGGCGAACTGGGGCTGCTGGGCGGCGAAGCCACTCGCCCAGTCCCAGCCGTACTTCTCCACGTAGAGGGCGAAGAGGTAGAGCACCGCGTCGTCATCGTGCGGGTAGGAGGAGGCGATTGCTCCCTTCCAGCGCGGGTCGATGAGGTCCAGCGGCGTCTGTGGCGGGTTGGCGCCGGCTGCTGCGACGTCGTAGATGTAGCTGAAGGCGATGACCGCCGCTGCTACCCAGGCGCCGTCCGGGTCCCGGAATTTGCGGTGGAGCTTGCTGAACGCGGCGGGCTTGTAGCGCAGCAGCCGGCCTTCGCGCTTCCAGCGGGTGAAGTCCTGCACGGTTTGCAGCTGGACGACGTCGGGGACCAGCGTGTCGGTCGCGAGCTGGTTGTCCACGCGGACGTCGTGGTACTTGCTGTAGTCCACGATCAGGGTGAGGTCAATCTCCGGAAAGCGGCTCTGGAAGGCCGTCCTGGCGCCCGCGCCGCTGCCCGAGTTGGCGAGGTCGCCGCCAGCGTAGACAACGAGCTTACCGCTCTCGGCGACGGCGTCCCGGTAAAGCTCGTCCAGGGAACGGGTTTCCTCGCCGGGTCCGGCTGCGGAGTGCACACCGGCCGGAGCGGCGGATGCCCGTGTCGCGGTGCTCGCACCGAGCACAGCACCTGCGCCGGCCGCGAGAATTCCTCTTCTGCTGAGACTTTCGGACATGTCGGGGTGGGTCCCTTCTCGTCTTCTTCGAGCACGCAGTCATTTCCTAGGCTCAACCGTGCTGATCGGCTACAGCCATTTGCCGGCGGCGGCGCGGGCGCCGCGTTCCAGCGAAGCGCCACCTGGCGTACAGGTCGTCGAAGGGTTGCCGTTGCGGCAGGTACTGCCGAGGATGACGCCAATCCGGGTCATAGCGGAGCCCGTCAGTGATACCTGATGGATCACCTGACACGTCAGGTACTTTAGCTCGAAAGGGGTAGATCGTGTCAACAAGTGCGGTGGTGAATACCGAAGCGGGTAGCCAGTTCGTAGACGGTCGCCCCAGGTAGCCGTCGACAAGCGTCGCGACTAACGCGCGGAGAGGGCGCACTGCGAGGATCGGCGAGTCTTAGCCGCTGACGTTGGGGCCGGCGGCGGTGGGGGTGATCCGGATCAGGCAGCGCTGGTCCCGGATCATCGCCGCGCGGTAGTCGTCCCAGTCCGGGTGCTCGCCGGACACTGAGCGGTAGTAGTCCTCCAGCAGGGGCAGTGCCTGCGGCAGGTTGACGATCTCGGCCGGGCCGCTGATCTGTACCCACTGGCCGTAGAACGCCGGGCTGAAGACCGCCAGCCAGGCTCGGGGGTCGCGGATCAGGTTCTTGGTCTTGATCGCGGTTTGCCGGCTGGAGATGATCACTCGGCCGTGGGCGTCGACGCCCACGGTGACTGGTGACAGTTGTGGGGTGCCGTCGCGGCGCTGGGTGCTCAGGACGGCGTGACTGTTCGTCCGGACGAAGTCCAGGGCGTCGTTGATATTCATGGCTTGGGCAACCTCCGAGGGGGTGCAATGAATCCCCACGTCGCCGTGGTGGGGGGGGATCCTCGGGCAAGGAAGGGGCAGCGGGGGATCTCAGGCGATGGGATAGAAGGCGTTGATCGCGGCCAGGACGCGGTCGGGTGCTTCGTGAAGGAGGAAGTGTCCGGCGCCGGGGACGTCGGCGGAGGTGGCGTCGGGGGCGGCGTCCTGCAGTTCGGCGTTTCAGGACTTGGGGGCGGGAGTGCACCCGGATGAACTCGGCGAGCACTAGGGGAGAACGATCGTCTTGCCGGCTGCGTGCCCCGCGATGCTGTACTCCTGGGCAGCTCCAGCCTCCGAGAGGGGGAAATGGCGCTCGACAGGCATGCGGAAAGTCGGCAACCCAGCTGCCTCGGCCCAGGCCTTGCGGTGGTCCGAGGCGCCCATCGACAGCTGTCGAGAACCCGTACGGCGGTCTCGACGGTTGACCCCCAACCGGCGGACTCCTCGACGTTCACCCCATCGGGCACCGGTGCCCAGGAGGTCAGAATCGCCTCTTCGGCGTACGTGGAGCGACCGATGCCAAACACCGATTCCCCGACCACCGCATCGATCACGCCCGCACCGAGCGCAATGACCGTACCCGCCGCATCGCCGCCGATTCCGGCCGGAAATTCCACGGGAAACATGTCTTTCAACATTCCGGAACGGATCTTCCAATCGATCTGGTTGACGGTGGCGGCCGCTACGCGGATGAGGATCTCGCCCGGCCGCGGCGTCGGAGTCGGGACGTCGACAAGGTCGAGCTTGTCTGCGGCACCGTAGCTCTGGAACTGAATCGCCTTCATTGCATTCCTTTGAATCGAGTCCGACCGCATGATCGGAACCTCTCGTGCTCCATGAGCAGCGTGGAACATGAGTCAGGACATGGATTTCACCGGCGGGCGGTTTAGCGGCGTCGGGTTGGGTCAGGCCTTCCAGCTGATCGTGGCTCCTGGGATTGTGCGGATGGTCGGCCGCTGAGCACCGCTCAATGCCCTATCGACCGGGCCCTGCAGGCGGTGTCGGGTCGATGGGGAACGTTGATCGTTCGTAATCTGTTCCACGGGCCGCGCCGTTTCGGCGAGCTCCGGGCCGATTTGCCGGGCATCAGCCCGAAGACCCTTACTGCCCAACTGAAGCACCTTGAAGCCTCCGGCGTGCTGACGCGACACGCGTTCGGTGGAGTCCCTCCACGAGTCGAGTACCAGCTCACCGAGCGAGGTCTGCGCCTGGAACCGATTTTGCTCGCGATGTGGGAATGGGGTTTCGACGAACTGGCACCGGACGAGCCCAACCCGCCGAGAACGCCTTGAGGCGCTGCTCCCTTCCGCCGCAGGCCGTCGGCTCCAGCACCTCCCGCGCGCCGAGGTTCGACCAATCGAATGAGATCGCCGGGAATGGACCGGCCGGAGTGATGGTTGACGCGCTAGGTAGTCACGTGTTCAATCATCTCTGATCAATCATCTCGGGTCGTTCCGCTACGTCCCCTGACTGAGAGGCTCCGACAATGTCTGCTCTTCCCTCCGACCTGACCGGCACCTGGGAAATTGACGCCCAGCACAGCAACATCGGCTTCGCCGTGAAGCACGCCATGGTGTCGACTACCCGTGGCCAGTTCGCCGGTTTCACCGGTGGTGCCACGATCGACGCCGAGAACCCGGAAGCCTCGACAGCCTGGGTGGAGATCGACGCCACCACGATCACCACGGGCAACACGCAGCGCGACGGTCACCTGCAGAGCCCGGACTTCTGGGACGCCGCGAACCACCCCAAGATCACGTTCAAGAGCACCTCCGCCAAGCTGGACGGCGACGACCTGATCACCACTGGTGACCTGGTGATCCGGGGCAAGGCTCACCCGGTGGAGATCACCTGGGAGTTCGGCGGCATCGCCAACGCATTCGGCACCACCAAGGCCGGCTTCGACGGGAGTGCCACGATCAAGCGCTCGGACTGGGACATCACCTACAACGCGGCCTTGGAGACCGGTGGCTTCCTGATCGGTGACAAGGTGAAGCTGGTGCTCGAGATCGAGGCCGACAAGAAGTCCTGATCACAACCTGACGTCGCCCGGCCAGGCTCGGTCGGACAATGGATGTCTGAATCCGAAATACAGGTGGACGTCGTGATAGACGAGGTCCTGGGCCAGCCCGGCGAAGATGATCACGGTGACATGCAAGCAGGCGGTGAACGCTGCCGCACAGTGTGTACCGACGCGAAATGGGGCTAGCTGCGCTGTCTGGACTGTCAGGCACACTTGGACCGTGGAACGTCACGAGTTCGGCAACGCAATGCGTCAGTTGCGCGAGAGTACGGCCCCTGCGGCTGTCGGGTTACCGGTCGGCCGTCGGCGGGTGCAGGGGTTGCGGCGGGAGGAGCTCGGCGAGCTCGCGGGGATGTCTGCGGACTATGTCCGCCGGTTGGAGCAAGGGCGCAGCCATCCGTCGGCCGGGGTGGTGAACGCCATCGCCCGTGCGTTACGGGTCGGGCGCGGGGAGTACGAGCGGCTCTGCGCGCTGGCCGGTTACGCCGCCGCGGACGGGCGGGTGCCGAGCGACGTCGGTCCGGGTGCGATGCGGCTGCTGGAGCGCTTCACGGACACTCCGATGTTCGTCTCCGACGCGGCGATGAATGTGATCGCCGTGAACAGTGCGTTCCTGGCTCTGGGGCACTGGGAGCTCACCGGGGGCCCGTGGGACTGGAACGTCGCCTGGCGCAGCTTCTGCGACCCGTTCACTGGTTTCAAGCAATCTGCGGCTGACGCAACCGATCATGAGGCGATCCTCGTTACCCGCCTGCAGGGTGCGCTGTTGCGCTACCCCGCCGACGCCTCGCTTGCCGCGCTGGTGGACGAGATGCGCAGCCGAAGCGGCCTGTTCGACACCCTGTGGCGTACGCCGCGACCGGTGACGGCCTACGAGAGCAGCGCCGCGTTCGTTCATCCGGACGGCGGCGCCGTCACGCTTGTGGGCAACCTGCTCGCCATCCCGGGCGACGATTTGGCGGCTCTGATGCTCACCGCGGCGCCGCGCTCGGCCGACGCGGCGCGTCTGGCTGAGCTCGTCGAGGACGCCGGAGAGCCGACCATCATCAAGGTGGGCCAGCCCGGCCCAGGATAACCGCGCCGGATCCTGCGAAGTTAGTGACGTCTCCAGCAACGGCGTCCAGGACCTGCCTCCGGGTGGCCCTGGTAGCGCGGGGCTGGAAGCTCATTAGCGGCACTCACACAGAGGCAGGTTCAGCGATGAAGGCAGTGCGTTTTCACGAGTTCGGCGGTCCCGAGGTCCTGCGCTACGAGGACGTCGAGCAGCCCACCCCCGGCGCCGGTCAGGTGCGGATCCGCGTCGCCGCGACGTCGTTCAACGGCGTCGAAGGCAACATCCGCGCGGGCTACATGCAGGGCCCGATCCCGGTCGAGCTACCCCACACGCCTGGTATCGACGTCGCCGGCACGGTCGACGCACTCGGTGACGGCGTGGACGACGTCGCGATCGGCGACCGGGTTATCGGCTTCCTGCCGATGACGGGGGCCGGGGCGGCCGCGGAGTATGTGATCGCGCCGGCGGAGATCCTGACCGGGGCACCCAAGAGCATCCCGTTGGCCGACTCCGCGGCGTTGCCCCTGGTAGGCCTGACCGCCTGGCAGGCGCTGTTCGACCACGGCAACCTGGCTACCGGTCAGCGGGTGCTGATCAACGGCGCCGGTGGAGCGGTCGGCGGATACGCCGTGCAGCTGGCCAAGGAGGTCCGTGCCCACGTGATCGCCACGGCCGGCCCACGCAGCGCCGAGCGGGTCAAGGCCGCAGGCGCCGACGAGGTAATCGATCACGCCACCACAGACGTGATCGCGGCGGTGACCGAGCCGGTCGACCTCGTCCTCAACCTCGCGCCGGTCGCCCCGGACCAGCTGGCCGCGCTGCTCACGCTGATCCGTGACGGCGGCACTCTGGTCAACACCACCGTCTGGATGCCCGCCCCTTCTGACAAGGAGCGCGGCGTGCGCGGCATCGACCTGTTCGTCCGCAGCGACGCTGACCAACTCGCTGACCTGGCCGCCCGCGTCAACACCGGCGAGTTGCGCGTCGAGGTCGCCCAGCGGGTCCCTCTCGCGGAGCTGCCGGCCGTACACGCCCAGGCCGCCGCGGGTGCGCTGCCCGGCAAGACCGTCATCGTCGTCCCCACCGCCTGATCCGAACCACCAAGGAGAGACGTTTGATGCTGAGCGTCGTTGACGCCAGCGATGACTGTCGGCACCTCAGCATGACCAGCCGATCCGACAGTCCACTCCGTCACCCCTCGCCAGGTGCGGGTCTGGCGCGTTCTAGCAGGAGGATGCTCGCGGCTGCGATGCCGAGGATCTGTATCGCGACGGCACAGGTCAGCAGGGCGTGGCGAGCCCCGAGGACAGCTACGAGCGGACCACCGAGAACGGTGCCGAGGGGGACCGACAGCACGATGATCGTTGCATTGGCGGCCAGGACCTGAGCCAGAGCGGCACTGGGCACGCTGCGCTGGAACAAGGTCATGGACACGGACATGTACGGTGCCCAGATCAATCCCGCGACAGCGAAACAGGCCAGAGCCACTCCGCTGGGAGCGTTCGTTCCCAGCGGCAGCATAAAGGTCCCGAATCCGATGATGATGCCGATGACCGTGAGCCGCGGAGGCCACCGGTTCAAGTAGCCGGCCGCCAGTCCGCCGCCGACGGCCCCCAGCCCGAATGCCGTGTAATACCAGCCGAGAACGGCCGCTGAGGCGTTGAGGTCGGCATTGACGTAGATGGGCAGGGCGACGTAGACGGGGCCGAAGAGAAAGAAGAACCCGAAGGTGAGGACCAGGAGCCACAGCAGGGTGCGGTCCCCTCTGATGAAGGTGAATCCGGCGGCGCGAGAGGGAGAGCGTTCTTGCGGCGTGGGGGGCCTGCTGGTGCGGGCAACGAAGCGGTAGCTGAGGGCCAGGACAGCGAAGGTGAGAGCATCGAGGGCCAGTACCGTGACGGCGCCACTGACGCCGATCAGAAACCCGGCAAGCGGAGGTCCGACGACCGTGGACGCCTCCGAGATCGTGCCCAGAACGGCGTTGGCGGGCAAGTGCTGGCGCTGCGGCAGGACCTCCGCAATCAAGGTGTACCGCCCGGCGGTGCCCCAGGGGTGTAGCAGGGACGACAATGCCAGGAGTCCCACGTACACCACGAGGTTCAGCGTCCCCAGCAGGTAGGCCACCGGGATGGCGCCGAGAGCGAGAGCCCGTAGAACGGCATCCCAGCCGGCCAGTTGCGCGCCGCTACGACCAAACATGAACCTGCTCAGCAGGACCGCGCTCAGGGCGCTGGGCAGGGTATACGCAGCCACCGCGATCGCCACCCACATGCCTCGCTGCGCGTTCGGCGCGAGTTCCAGGGCCAACCAACTGATCGCGACGACCGACATCCCGTCTCCCAGAGACGAGAGGGTGATCCCAGGCAGCAATCGGCGCAGGACGTCATTACTCAGCACCGGCCAGTAGGGCGAGGAACGCGGAAACCGTGCCGCGGCGGCGACATCCTGACTGCTGCTCATTTTCCGATCATCACGGAGCGGCAGAACGTCTCCACAATTTCGAGAGGTCACTTCGCTGAGGGCAGACCGACTACCTGTCCACCTGATCGGGCTCTGGAATTGACGTGGCCCAGGCCGCCATCGCATCGAGGACGTCACGCAGGCGCTCACCGGTCGCGGTCAGCCGGTATTCCACCCGTGGCGGGATTTCGGGGTAAGCGGTGCGGGTAACGATGCCGTAGGTCTCGAACTGGCGCAGTCGGCTGGTCAGGGTGTGCGGGCTGATGCCGGGCAGTGCGTCTCTAAGTTCGGTGAAGCGGAGGGGGCCGGGCAGCAATTCGCGCACGATCAGGGTGGCCCACGGCCCATTGAGCAAGGCGAGGAAGCGAGCGACGCCGCACTCGGGCAGGCATGTGGTGTTCATCGCATGACCGTATCCCGTTAGTGCAGTTGATGTAACCGGTGCATCGTATGCACTAATGACCGTCATGACCTACGTGATCCACGGCGCCACTGGCGCCCAAGGCGCCCCCGTTGTCTCCGCTCTCGCCACCGCGGGCAAGCCCGTGGTGGCCCTGACCCGCAACCCGGATGCCGTCGTGCCGGGCGCCCGCGTGGCGGCCATCGACTACTCCTCCACCAACGATCTGACGCAGCTGTACCGCGAGGCCACCGGGGTGTTCGTCCACCTGCCAATTGCCGCCGAAGGGGACCGTCGGACCTACGCCGGCAACATCGTTGCCGCGGTTCGCGCCGCCCGGCCAGCCCGCGTGGTGTTCTCCACCAGTGGCTTCGCCCTCGACACTGCGGGCAGCCGCGAGCAGGACAACCCGGACCGAAGTGCGGTGATGACGCTGTTCGACGGCCTCGCCGACAGCGGTGTCTCCTACGCCGCGATCGCGCCGGAACTGTTCCTGGAAAACCTGTTGATGCCCCACGTCGTCACACCCGTCCGCGAGGACGGTGTGCTGAGCTACCCCCTGTCCGCCGATTTCGCTGTCTCCTGGGCCTCGCACCTGGACATCGCCGACGTCGCGGTCGCGTTGTTCGAGCGTCCGGACGTGACCGGGGTGGTCTCCGTCGGGCAGTACCCGGCGATTACCGGACATGACCTGGCGGAGGCGTTTGCCGCCCGGTTCGGCCGCCACGTGACCTACGAGACGATGACGCCGGAGGCCCTCCAGACCGCCCTCGCTCCCATGATCGGTGATGGTCCCGCCGCCGATGTCGCCGACGGCTACCGGGCCATGGCCGCGCTCCCTGACCGCGCGATCGCACCCGAACGCTCGGCCCAGAAGCTACTTGGCGTCACGCCCCGCACCCCGAGCCAGTGGCTGGCCGACCTCGGCCTGTAACCCCGCCACTCCGTTTCACTCACCAGGGTCAGATCTGCCTGGCAACCAACCACTGCACTTTCTCCAGCGACCCGAGGGTTAGAAGGTGCGGTCGCCCACCCGAACTCGCTCAGTTACTTGGAGCGCGCGGCGTAGCTCGGCGGCCGGCACGGGGCGGCTGGGGGCCTGCATGATCTGCTCGTCGGGGGTGGCGGGGTCAGCGAGGTACAGGCGGGTGTAGGCCGCGGCGTCCGGTTCGAAGTGCCAGCTTTGCGCCAGTGAGCCGGCGTCGACGGTGTCGAAGCCGAGCTGGTCGATTAGTTCCGCGGCAAGGGTTTTCGCCTCGGCGTGGTCGCCGGCGATCGGTAGCGCGGTGCGGTCGGCGGCACCGGAAGGGCGGGCTAGTTGGGGGATGTGGTGGGCCAGGATGTTGTTGAACGCCTTGACCAGCCTGGCTTCCGGGAAGTGCTGGCGTACCAGTTCGCTTGTGGTGAGCTGGCTTTGGTCCAATTCGGGAATTCGGCCATCGCGATGCGGGTAGTAGTTGCTGGTGTCCAGCACGGTTTTGCCGGTGAGCAGCGCCGGTGGGACGGCGGTGCGAGCCGTCAGTGGCACCGACAGCAGGACGACGTCACCGGCTTCGGCTGCCTGCTCGAGAGTGCCTGCGGTGGCCAGCGGGCCCAGTTGTGCGATGAGGTCCGCGAGGCTCTGCGGTCCGCGGGAGTTCGCCACCACGATCGGGAGGCCGGCTGCTACCGCGAGGCGTGCGACGGCCGCGCCGATGTTTCCGCTGCCGATGATGCCGAGCGGGGCCATATCTGTTCCTGCTTCCGGAATTTGCTTGAAGGGGTCGCTGCCAGGGCGGTGAGCTGCGCTGCTTGTCTATCGGCCGCTACGCGACGGGGAACAACCCATCAGACGTGCGGAGCGCCTCTCGAGAGGCTGTCCCTGGCTGTTCGATGCGGACAGTCCAGTGCCTGCACGCGGCTCCTCGACCCGCAGGTCAGGGAGTGAGCTGTTGGTGTCCGATGACGGAGAGGAGTTGGAGTTTGGTGTGGCTTTCCGTGCCGGGGCGGGTGGTGAGGACGATGAGGGTTTGGGCGCGGTTTTCGGCGTAGAGGGATTCGCAGTCGACGTCGATGCGGCCGAGTTGAGGATGAATGAAGCTTTTGTGGTCGTCGTAGCGTTGGGCGACTTCCTGCCGTTGCCAGAGGTCGACGAACTCGGGGCTGCGTTGGTGGAGTTCGGCGACGATTCGGGCGGCTCTGGGGGTGTCGCTGCCGGCGGTGAGCGCCGAGCGCAGGAGCGCGGTGTGGGTGCGGGCGAGGTGGGAGTGGTCTTCTTCGGGGTAGAAGAGGCGTTCGGTGGGGTCGGTGAACCAGCGGTAGTAGGCGCTGCGGGCGAGGCCGGTGTGGCGGGTCTGGTCCCGGGTTAAGGCGGTGGAGAGCGGGTTCTGGGCCAGGACGTCGGCCAGGTCGGAGAGCACCAGGGCGGGGCTGTCGTGGAGCCGGTCGAGGACCCGAAGCAGGGTGGGGCTGACATGCTCGCTGTGGTGGAAGCGGGCGGGGGCGTTGTGGCCGATGAGGCTGAAGAGGTGGTCGCTTTCGTCCGGGGTCAGGCGTAATGCGCGGGCGAGGGCGGTGGCGATCTGGGTGGAGGGCTGCGGGCCGCGCTGCTGTTCGAGGCGGGTGTAGTAGTCGGTGGACATCCCGGCGAGCGCGGCGACGTCTTCCCGGCGCAGTCCTGCGGTGCGCCGGCGTGAGCCGGGCATGAGCCCGACATCGCCGGGTTGCAGCGTTTCGCGCCGCCGGCGCAGGAAGTCCGCCAGCTCTTTCTTGTGCATGATCCCCATGGTGGCGGCCTCCGGCTGTTTCAGCCAGGGATCGGCGATCCCTGGCTGAGCCGTTCGGCTGGTGTGACTGAGGCGAGGTCCGAGTCGAGGCCACGACACCGCCCGACCCACCACATTGACCAGCCACCAGTGATCTCCGGTCAGTTCTCGACCGGCTCCAGGAGGAAGACCGGAATCTCCCGCTCGGTCTTCTTCTGATGGTCGGCATAGTCCGGGTACGCGGCTAGGCAACGCTCCCACCACGCGGCTTTCTCCTCGCCGTGGATCTCCCGGGCTTTCATGTCCCAGGTCTGTGTTGCGTCGCGGAGTTCGACCAGTGGGTTGGCGGCGATGTTGAAGTACCAGAGCGGGTGTTTCGGGGCGCCGGCGAGCGAGGCCACCGCGGCGTAGGTGCCCTCGTGCTCGACCCGCATCACGGGTGTCTTGCGGAGCTTTCCGGTCTTTGCGCCGCGGGTGGTCAGCAGGATCGTCGGCCGGCCGCGAGGGCTGATGCCTTCGGTGCCACCGGAACTCTCGTAGAGATCTACCTGGTCGCGTACCCACTGGCTGGGGCTGGGTTCATAGTCACCTTCGAGGGGCATGGCCTCAGGTAATCATCGGATTCGCGCGGGTGGGAGAGGACTGCTGATCCGTGGATCGGCGGTCTCTGGATAGGCAGGCGGGATGCGGCGAGGATGGCGGCATGGACAGGAAGGAACTGGGCGAATTCCTGCGGCACCGGCGTGAGATGTTGCGCCCCCGCGACGTTGGGCTGGTCGAAGGCCCGCGCCGGCGTACGCAGGGACTGCGCCGCGAGGAGGTCGCGCAGCTCGCCGGGATGTCCACCGACTACTACGCCAGGCTGGAACAGCAGCGTGCTCCGCGGCCCTCCGTCCAGATCGTCGCGGCTCTCGCCCTGGCGCTGCGGCTGACCCTGGACGAACGCGACCATCTCTTCGTCCTGGTCGGCCACAACGCCCCGGCCCGCTTTCAGCGCTCAGAGCATGTCAGCCCGACGCTGATGCGGGTCCTGGACCGACTGGACTGCTCTGCGGCTCTGGTGCAGAACGACCTGGTCGACACCCTCGTGATGAACCCGTTGGCGGTCGCGCTGTTCGGCGATCAGACCCGCCACACCGGTCTGGCTCGCAGCGGTTTCTACCGCTGGTTCATGGATCCGGCCGAGCGTGTGAGGTTTCCCGAGGAGACCCACGAACGTCACGGCCGTGCTCAGGCAGCGCGCTTGCGGGCAGCGCTGACGGTTGGCAGCGACACCGTCCGAGCCGCCCAGATCCTCGCCGACCTCCAGGACCACAGCCCCGAGTTCATCCGCCTGTGGGAACTTCAGGAGGTCGCCCAGCACTGCGACTGCAAGGTCATCCTCCATCCTGAACTCGGCCGCATCGATGTCGAGAGCCAGGTCCTGTTCACCGAGAACCGCGCCCAGACTCTGATCGTGCTGTCCACTCGCCCCGGCACGGAGAGCCACAGCAAGCTCGAACTGCTCTCCGTCATTGGGCACCAGCAGCTCACCCCCTGACGTTCTGGTCTGGGACGCGTCGGTGCAGTGGCGCCCGCCTGCTGCCTCGAGTCTCGGCGTCCAGCGCCGTGATCATGCATGATTCCCCGGTCCTCGGTGCATCAGGGTTGCGCTCAGGTTCGGTCCAGACTCAGGGCGCCGACACCGGCCAGGACGTCGACCAGGTATCGGTCCTTCGCCGCGAGGTATCCCGCTTCGCCGTTCGCGTCGTAGATCGTGGTCCCTGCTGCAATGCCCTGCTGGAGGGCGCCATCCACGACAGCCCGGCCGGCCCCGCTTCCGAACAAGGCCTTGACCGGGGTATTCGCCGGGACGTGAAAAGCCGCCGTAGCCAGCCCGGTCGGAACACGAATAGCCATCTCGCCGACAGGCTTTGGCAGAGTAAGATCGACCAGGTCGGCGCCACCGCGCAGCTCGACGAGGTTCACCTCGCCCGAGCCGAGCGCGAGCAAGATCTGCTTGGCTCCCTTGTCGACCACGACGTCCCAACGCACTCCGGCGGCGAGCCGGACGTTGATCTGCACCGGGGATCCACCCTTCGCATCGCCGATGTCGTCGGTCGAGACCCGCAACTGGTCGCCGTCCAACCCGGCCTGCGGCCGGACTCCGCTGTCTTCCCCGCCCGGGGTGGTCACGACCGCCAGGTCATCGCCGAGTTCGGCGGTGCCGATCACGATCGAGTCCGCACCGCTGTCGATGTGGACGACGGCCGTCTTGCGGCCATCGATCGGGAAGGTGAGCTGCGCGCCGCCGTCTCCGCCGCCGTCGTCACTGCTGCCACCCGAGGTCAGACTCCGGGCGATGAGCATGAAGGCGACAATGATCAGCAAGGCAACGACGATGAGCTGCCACGGAGGACGCCCAATCCGCCCCGTCGAGGTCGAATCACCAGATGCTGGATCAGCCGGGGGAAAAGTGCCCGAGGACTCCGCTAACTCGTCCGCTGCCGATTCGTCAGGCGTTCTCGGCCAGGTTGATTGGGCCAGCGCTGTCGACTCACTTGACTCGTCCAACGTGGTCGTTCCGCCCGGTCTCGTCTCGCCCACCGGCGCAGCCTTGCCCGATTTGCCCGTTGGCGCTGATCCGACCACCCCGGTTCTGCGCGCTCCCACCCTGCTGGCGCGGGCCATCAGAGTCGCCGCCGTCATCGAAACCGATTCGGCCCTCCGACTCGACTCGGCCGCCTCAGCCGCAGCGTCGGCTTCGGGCAGCACAGGGATCTGCGCGGTTGGGGTCGGGTCGATGTACGCCATGCCCCTCTATTCGTATGGAGCGCCAGCTTGGTTGCCCTAAAGACAGAAAGGTTTTGGCCCGCCATACGTAGCCGCGAACAAATCGCATCAGACCCGGACAAAACCTATTATCTGCTTAGTAGCAGGCAAATAGGCGCAACCGCCCGTACTCGGGTCAGCGTGGCTCTCAAGCCGGGCAGTCACCGTCATTCGCCTTCGCAGATGCCCTCGACGGCGACCTTTTGGTACAGGTGTGGGTAGGCGAGGGTGCCGTCCGGGTACTGCTCCGCGTGCTTGGCGAACTCCGGGGTGTTGAACGCGGCCTGCAGGGCTGCAGGTGATGCCCAGACCGCCACGTTGGTGAAGAGCCGGCTGCCGCCGATGCCGCCATACAGC
>DATINJ010000058.1:0-15552 GCA_035474375.1 Kineosporiaceae bacterium
CTCCGAGGCGGTCGACTCCGTGGTCGGGACGACGAACTCCGCGGTCTCCGTCGACCTGACCGGTGACCCGCCGGACATGGCTCAGGTACTCCGGGCCGCGCTCCGCCAGCTCGGGCGGACCGGGTGAGCGGGCCCGGAGGCGCGACGGCGTCTGGACTGAGGAGACGCAGCCCCATCGAAGATGCTGTGAGCGAGCCCGGAGGCGCGACGGTGTCTGGACTGAGGAGACGCAACCCCATCGAAGATGCGGGACGGTCGACGAGGGAAGATCCCCCACCCTTCGGGCGGGAGGTGCCCCCGGTCATCAGCGCCGCAGGGCTCGCGAACAATGGATAGAGACGAATCCTTGGCGCTGGTTGCGGCGGAAGCTTCGGTCGAGGATCAGCAGATCGACACCGCGCTGAGGCCACGCAAACTCGACGACTTCGTCGGCCAGCGGGTGGTGCGCGAGCAGTTGACGCTGGTGCTGGAGGCGGCGAAGGCGCGCGGCACGGCGCCGGACCATGTGTTGCTGTCCGGGCCGCCGGGTCTGGGCAAGACCACCTTGGCGATGATCGTGGCGCATGAGCTGGGAGCTCCGCTGCGGGTGACCAGCGGTCCGGCGATCCAGCATGCCGGGGACCTGGCGGCGGTGCTGTCCTCGCTCAGCCCGGGGGAGGTGCTGTTCCTTGACGAGATCCATCGGATGGCACGCCCGGCCGAAGAGATGCTCTACGTCGCGATGGAGGATTTCCGGGTTGACGTGATCGTCGGGAAAGGGCCCGGCGCGACCGCGATCCCGCTTGAGCTGCCGCCATTCACGCTGGTCGGCGCCACCACCCGGGCCGGAATGCTGCCCGGACCGCTGCGCGATCGCTTCGGATTCACCGGCCATCTCGATTTCTATGATCCGGCCGAACTGGAACAGGTGCTGCGCCGGTCGGCGATCCTGCTGAAGGTCGACCTGTCGCCCGAAGCGGGGGCGGAGATCGCCGGTCGGTCCCGAGGCACGCCTCGAATCGCGAACCGGTTGTTGCGCCGAGTGCGGGACTGGGCCCAGGTTCGCGGCGACGGAACGCTCGATCTGGCCGCAGCCAGGGCGGCACTTCAGGTTTATGCGGTCGATGAACGCGGACTTGACCGGCTGGACCGGTCGGTGTTGGAAGCACTCTGTAAACGTTTCGGCGGCGGTCCGGTCGGGTTGTCGACACTGGCGGTCGCGGTCGGGGAGGAAGCCGAGACCGTAGAGACGATGGCCGAGCCGTTCCTGGTTCGGGAGGGTCTGCTGGGTCGGACGCCGCGTGGTCGGGTGGCCACCCCGGACACCTGGATACACCTGGGTTTGACTGCGCCGCCGGGGTTTTCCTGGGCCGGCGGGTCGGCGGGCTTCGGTTCTGGTGGGGTGGACGGCGGTGCGGCCACCCCCCGGCTCGGCGCCGTCCAGGATCCGCTGCCGGAGCTGGGCGACTGATCGAACGGCCCGCATCTGACGGTCGAAGCGAACCGAGCGCGACGATGGCGAACCGATCGAGGGGGTCGTCCGTTCAGCTCATGGTGCCCGCGGAGGGGCAGGTGCTCGGCGTGCCTAGCTGACTGTGAGAACATGCACGGTCGCTGCTGCGGCATGATGGGTAGTTGGTGTGTGTCACAGCGAGGGAGGGTGGAGGAGTGGACCAGGTACCAGGGCTGATTTTTCTGGCCCTACCGCTCCTGTTGATCTGGATGGTCTTCTCCCGGACCAGGCGTCAGCAGCGCACGCTGGCTGCGGCTCAAGCGTCGATCAAGCCTGGTCTATGGGTGATGACGACGTCTGGCCTGCACGGACAGGTGATCTCTGCCGGTGATGAGCCGACCGTCCTGCTGGAGATCGCACCCGGCGTCCACACTCGTTGGGCTCGGCAGGCCATTGCCGAGGTCTTCGACGCGGACCCGACCATCAAGACCCAGGACGACCCAGTGACAGGCGACTCTGCCGCTGGCTATCAAGCCCCTGACTCAGCCCCGTGACGACTCATCACCTAGACCACCGCGACGACCGCAAGCTCAACTGAGGCCGGCAGCGGCCACCGCACAGACTGCGACGGCTGCGTCGACGCAGCCTTCACTACGAGAAGAGACCGTAACCGTGGCACGTTCCGCCAACGCCTCCCGACCAGGTCGGGCGCTGCTCGCCCTGGTGGCACTGCTTGCAGTGATCTTCGGTTCGATCGCCCTGGGGGCGACCACGTCCGATGGCCAGTGGACGCCGAAGCTCGCCCTCGACCTGGATGGCGGCACGCAGCTGATCCTGTCGCCGAAGCCGGCGGCCGGTGAGGCAGGAAAGATCACCGCCAAGCAGATCACCGACGCCGTGAAGATCATCCGTCAGCGGGTGAACGGCACCGGGGTTTCCGAGGCGGAGGTGACCACCGAGGGCTCCGGTACCTCCCAGAGCATCGTCGTCTCGCTGCCCGGCACGCCGGACAAGAAGACGCTCGACCTGGTGAAGAAGTCTGCGGAGCTGATGTTCCGGCCGGTGCTGGTGGCAGCAGACGCGGCCCCGGCCCCGACAGCCACTGTCACCCCGACCCCGTCTGGCACCGCGACGCCGAAGGCAACGTCGACCAGCAAGGCCAAGTCGACGAGCAAGGCCACACCGAAGGCGTCGGCGACCAACGGCCGGATCGTGCCCCAGGCGCTGACCAAGGCCGCGGCGACGAAGCCGGCCACGGCGGCCGCATCGGACCCGAGCGCCGCCGCGTCGGACCCGAGCGCGGCTGCGGTGGACCCGAGTGCCGCCGCGGTGGACCCGAATGCCGCCCCGGCCGACCCGAACGCGGCCGCGAGCGCCGGCACCGCCAGTGATCTGGCGCAGATCACCGAGGCCCTGGGCAACCAGTTCACCAAGGAAGACTGCTCGGACCTGGATGCGCTGCAGTCCGCCCCGCAGGACCCGTCGAAGCCGATCGTGACCTGCGAGAGCGACGGAACGGTCAAGTACATCCTCGGCCCGGCCGAGGTGCGCGGCACGAACATCAAGAGCGCCACCGCCGGGATGGGTACCACCTCGCAGGGTGCCTCGAACGGGCAGTGGCTGGTCGATCTCAACTTCGACGGCCCCGGTACCAAGGCCTTCGCCAAGGTCACCGAGCGGCTCGCCGGCCTGACCGGAGCGCAGAACCAGTTCGCGATCGTGCTCGACCAGTTGGTCATCTCCGCGCCGACCACGAACGAGCGGATCCCGGGTGGCACGGCGCAGATCAGCGGTAGCTTCACCCAGGCCTCCGCGACCGCGCTGGCCGATCAGCTCAAGTTCGGTGCCCTGCCGGTCACGTTCCAGGTGGATACCCAGAACGATGTCTCGGCCCTGCTCGGTGGTGAGCAGTTGGAGCGTGGACTGCTGGCCGGCTTGATCGGCCTGATCCTCGTGGTGATCTACTCGCTGTTGCAGTACCGGGCCCTGGGGCTCGTCACCGTCTTCAGCTTGCTGATCGCCGGAGCCTTCACGTACGGCCTGGTAGTGCTGCTCGGTACGACGCAGGGCTTCCGGCTGAGCCTGTCCGGGGTCGCCGGCTTGATCGTGGCGATCGGTATCACCGCGGACTCGTTCATCGTGTACTTCGAACGGGTCCGGGACGAGGTCCGGGAGGGCCGGCCGCTGCGGTCGGCGGTCGAAGCGGCCTGGGTCCGGGCTCGACGGACGATCTTGATCTCGGACGCCGTCAGCTTCCTTGCCGCCGTGGTGCTGTACGTCCTGGCGGTCGGTGGGGTCCGTGGTTTCGCCTTCACCCTGGGTCTGACCACGCTGATCGACGTGCTGGTGGTCTTCCTCTTCACCAAGCCGGCAGTGACGTTGCTGTCCCGAACCCACTTCTTCGGCGGCGGTCACCGGCTGTCCGGGTTCGCGCCCGAGCAGCTCGGGCGGACCGCTCCGGCGTACGCCGGTCGCGGCCGAGTGCGTACCCCGGCGGATCAGGACGACGCCGGGCTGGCCAGGCAGGAAGCGTCTACCGGTTCGGTTCGCGGCGGCCAGAGCATCGCGGCCCGGCGGGCGGCTCGGCTGGCCGAGGAGGAGCGGGGCACGGATCCCACGGACGACGATCCGGGTGGCGGGTCGGGAACTGATCGGGTTTCCGCCGGACGCAGCACCAAGACCAGGAAGGACGTCTGATGGGCCACTTCGCCAAGTTCGGTAACGACCTGTACACCGGCCGCCGGACGATCCAGTTCGTCGAGCGCCGTCGGACCTGGTACGCGATCGCCGGCGTGCTCTCGTTGATCTCTGTGCTGGCGCTCGTGCTGATCGGGCTGAGTCCCGGGATCGAGTTCCGTGGCGGATCCGAGTACCGGCTGACGAACGTGAGCGACGCCAGCACGCTGATCGGGGAGGACGCGGTCAAGGAGGTCGTTCCGGGGTCGCAGGCCATCGTCTCGAAATTGGACAAGAACAGTATTCGGGTCCAGACCGAGAAGCTGACCGAGAAGCAGTCCGAAGAGATCAAGACTTCGCTGGCCAAGGCGTACAAGGTGCCGGAGGCGACGATCAGCGCCTCGTTCGTCGGGCCGAGCTGGGGCGCCGACGTGTCGCGGAAGGCGATCCAGGGTCTGATCGTCTTCCTGGTGCTGGTCGCGGGAGTCATCGCGGCGTACTTCCGCACCTGGAAGATGGCGGCCGCGGCGCTGATCGCTCTGCTGCACGACCTCTTGATCACGGTCGGGGTATATGCGCTGACCGGGTTCGAGGTCACCCCGGCCTCGGTGATCGGCTTCCTGACAATTCTCGGTTACTCGCTGTACGACACCGTGGTGGTGTTCGACAAGGTTCGGGAGAACACCGACCGGATTGTCATGTCCTCCCGGCGGACCTTCGAGGAGGCCGCCAACCTGGCGATCAATCAGACCCTGGTGCGATCGATCAACACCTCCGTGGTCGCCTTGCTGCCGGTCGGCTCGATCCTCTTCATCGGTGCCTTCGTCCTGGGCGCTGGAACGCTGCGGGACATCTCGCTCGCGCTGTTCGTCGGTATCGCGGCCGGAACCTACTCGTCGATCTTCGTCGCCACCCCGCTTCTGGTGGAGTTCCGCCGGCGGGAGCCGGAGATCGTCGCGCACACTCGTAAGCTGCAGCGTCGCCGGGCCGAGGCCGCCGCTAAGCAGTCCGGAGCCCCGGCCCCGGTCTACGGCAGCGACGAGTCCCAGGACGACCTGCAGGACGACGAGCAGGCAGTCGGCGCCGGCGTCGGCGGCGGACGCTCGTCCGGTTCTGCAGCCTCCGGGCCGGCGGGGCAGCGTCGCCAGCCGCGACGCAACAGCAAGAACCGGCCAAGCGGTCAGCGGCGATGACGGAAACCACTCAGTCGGAACCGGCCATCGATATCGATGGCCGGTTGCGGCCGGGAATTCGTGACATTCCGGATTACCCGTCGCCGGGCGTCATGTTCAAGGACATCACCCCGTTGCTCGCGGACCGGGTGCTGTTCGCCGAAGCGGTGGCCGCACTGGCCACCGCCCACGGTTCCGGTGCGTCGGCCCAGGTGGATCTGGTTGCCGGGATCGAGGCCCGGGGGTTCATCTTCGCGGCCCCGGTAGCGCTGGCGCTGGGCGCGGGCTTCGTGCCGATCCGGAAGAGCGGCAAACTGCCGCACACCACGGTCTCGGCCGATTACGCGTTGGAATACGGGACGGCGACGATCGAGGTCCATGCCGATGCGGTGCGGCCGGGCCAGCGAGTGCTGCTCCTGGACGATGTGCTGGCCACCGGCGGAACCGCGGCAGCAGCGGCCAAGCTGCTGGAGGACATCGGCGCGGAAGTGGTCGCGCTGTCGTTCTTGATCGAACTGGACTTCCTCGGCGGTCGGGAGCGGTTGCCCGGCCGGGAGATCCACTCGCTGGTCCGGTACTGACATAGTTTCAGAAGGGGTTGCTGGGAACCGGGTCGAGCTGGAGCGAAACGGCTCGAACCGGGGACGAGCCGGGAATGAACGGCGTCGTTCCCTTGCTCCAGCATTTGCGAGGGCTCAAGAGCAGCTCAAACCTGGTCGAGAGAGCGGGGTAGGAGCGGCTCGGGGCCTAGACTCGCTGATCGTGAGGACCATCGTGAGGTACCGGGCGATCGAGCAAGTCGGGAGGTTATGTGTCGGAAGAAGTGGCGGCACGGTTCAGCGCTGACTCGGCTCTGCCTGGGGGGCGCGCTCCTCGACCTGCCCTGATGGCTGTGGACAGCCCTTCCGACCAGCCGGACGGGGCGGAGCGCAGCTCTGCGCCAGCGCAGGATCCGAGCCCGGCGAAACCCGCTTCCGAGCCTGTGACCAGCGCCGATGATGTGGTGGTTCCGGCCAAGACGCGCCCACCGACCGCTACCGAGGGCCTGACCTCTCCAGCCAGGGTGTTCTCCCGGATCGCCCGGCTCGGGGCCACCAAGAGCTCCGGATCGCCGTTGCTGGAGCCACTGCTGCGGACGGTTCGCAGCGCCCACCCGAAGGCCGACCTGAGCGTGATCGAGCGCGCCTTCGAGGTGGCAGCAAAGGCTCACGCCGGTCAGAAGCGGAAGAGCGGCGACCCGTACATCACGCACCCGGTGGCCGTCGCGTCGATCCTCGCCGAGTTGGGGATGACGCCGCCGACGCTGGCCGCTGCCTTGCTGCACGACACCGTCGAGGACACCTCGTACGCGCTCGAGACCTTGCGCCAGGAGTTCGGCGAAGAGGTCGCGATGCTGGTCGACGGGGTGACCAAGCTCGACAAGGTCAAGTACGGCGATGCTGCCCAGGCCGAAACCGTCCGCAAGATGGTTGTCGCGATGTCCAAGGACATCCGGGTGCTGGTGATCAAGCTTGCCGACCGCTTGCACAACGCTCGGACCTGGCGCTACGTGCCGGCCCACAAGGCGGAGCGCAAGGCCAAGGAGACCCTGGAGATCTACGCCCCGCTGGCGCACCGGCTGGGCATGAACACCATCAAGTGGGAGCTGGAGGATCTTTCCTTCGCCACCCTGTACCCGAAGGTGTTCGACGAGATCGTCCGGCTGGTGGCGGAGCGGGCGCCGGCCCGGGAGGACTACCTCGCCCAGGTGCGGGAGCAGGTGTCGGCCGATCTGCGGGCCGGGAAGATCAAGGCGGTGGTCTCCGGACGGCCGAAGCACTACTACTCCGTGTACCAGAAGATGATCGTCCGCGGTCGCGACTTCGCCGACATCTACGACCTGGTCGGGGTGCGGGTGCTGGTGGAGTCGGTGCGCGACTGTTACGCGGTTCTGGGCGCCCTGCACGCGCGGTGGAACCCGGTGCCGGGGCGGTTCAAGGACTACATCGCGATGCCCAAGTTCAACATGTACCAGTCGCTGCACACCACGGTGATCGGTCCCGAGGGCAAGCCGGTCGAGATCCAGATCCGCACCCACCAGATGCACCGCCGGGCGGAGTACGGCGTCGCGGCGCACTGGAAGTACAAGGACGACGTCACGGGCAGTGCCGAGGCGAGCAGCACCACCGACATGACCTGGCTGCGGCAGTTGCTGGACTGGCAGCGGGAGACCTCCGATCCGGGGGAGTTCCTCGACTCGCTGCGGTTCGAGATCAACGCCCAGGAGGTGTACGTCTTCACCCCCAAGGGTGACGTGGTGGCTCTGCCTTCCGGGTCGACTCCGGTGGACTTCGCCTACGCCGTACACACCGAGGTGGGCCACCGCTGCATGGGGGCCCGGGTCAACGGCCGACTGGTGCCGCTGGAGAGTTCGCTGGACAACGGCGACGTGGTCGAGGTCTTCACCTCGAAGACCGATGCTGCCGGGCCGAGCCGCGACTGGCTGCTGTTCGTGCACAGTGCGCGCGCCCGGAACAAGATCCGGCAGTGGTTCTCCAAGGAACGGCGCGAGGAGGCGATCGAGTCCGGCAAGGAGGCGATCGCGAAGGCGATGCGCAAGCAGCATCTGCCGATGCAGCGCCTGATGTCGCACGAGACGCTGGTCGGGCTGGCCAGCGAGATGCGCTTCCCGGATATTTCCGGGCTGTACGCGGCGGTCGGTGAAGGCCACGTCTCGGCCGCGAACGTCGTCCAAAAGCTGGTGGAGTCGGCGGGCGGTGAGGCCGGCGCCGAAGAGGACATTGCCGAATCGCTGACACCGATGCGCCCGCGTCGCCCTCGGATGGGCGATCCGGGTGTGGTCGTCCGCGGGGTGGACGATGTCTGGGTCAAGCTCGCGCGCTGTTGCACGCCGGTTCCAGGCGATCCGATCATCGGTTTCGTCACCCGGGGCAGCGGGGTTTCCGTGCACCGTGAGGACTGCAACAACGTCAGCGGCCTGCGCGAGGAACCCGACCGGATTGTCGATGTCGAGTGGGCGCCGACCCAGGCCAGTGTCTTCCTGGTGCAGATCCAGGTGGAGGCGATCGACCGTAACCGGCTGCTCTCCGACGTCACCCGGGTGCTTTCGGATCACCACGTCAACATCCTGGCCGCCAACGTCTCGACGTCCCGGGAACGAATGGCGATCTCGAAGTTCACGTTCGAGATGGGTGACCCGGCGCATCTCGGGCATGTGATCGCGGCGGTCCGTCGCGTGGATGGCGTTTTCGACGCCTATCGGATCACCGGCAAGCGCACCGAGGACTGAGCGCACCGTCACTCCTCCGTCCAGGTTCTGACTACCTGGCGGGCGGTGGCGGCGCCGCGTGCGTACCGCATGGTGGCGAGCACCTGCAGCACCTGCTGCGGGCGAACGCCGCACAGCTCGCCCAACCGGTGCAGCGCCGCCACCGCCTGATCGGCCGGAAGATCCCGGGCCACGTCGGCGGCGGTGCGTACCGGGTCGGTCACCGGTGCCGACCCGAGAAACACCACCTGATCCGGTGCCAGAGCGACCTGCCGACCTCGAACACCGGGTCGCTTGGGCCGGCGCCGCCCGGGAGGAACAATCACCTGCAGCTCGGCGGGCGGGTGCGGCTCGGTCGAACCGAAGCCGGTGTGCAGCCACGCCGCCGAGCCGAAACCCACCACCCAACCCGCACTCGCCCGAATCTCGGCGGGAATCAGCAGGCTGGCCGCCGAGGCCCGGATCTCCCAGCTGTCAGGGGCGTCGAACGCCACCAGCACGTCGGAGATGACGCGCCGGACAAGCCCCTGTTTCAGCAACTGTTCCGCCTCGGCCGGGCAGCCTTCGGTGCGAAACGGAAGGATCTGCTCGGCGGTCGGTGTACAGCGGGGGCGGGAAGCGGGGCTCGTCGTCGTCACAGGCATCACCGTGCCGGGTTCCCCGGGTCAGTGGGGCGCTCGGTACCGAACTGTGGATGACCAGCCGGTTCTGATGACCTGTGGACGACACGACGGTCAGCCGGTGAACTCCTCCAAGGCGCGCTGAGCCTGCTCCAGCCATTCGCGGCGGGCCGCCAGGGACTGCTCGGTGTCCTTGATCCGGCGGGCGTTGCCGGCGGCCTCGGCCTTGGCGAGATCGGATTCCAGCCCGGCGATCGTCTTCTCCAGTTGCGCCACCAGGTCGGAAGCGCGGGCCCGGGCCTCGGGGTTGCTGCGCTTCCAGCGGTCCTGCTCGTAGTCCCGCACGGCCTGTTCGACCTTGCGGAGCCGGGCTTCGATCCGGGGCATCTCGGTGCGCGGCACCTTGCCGATCGCATCCCAGCGTGCCTGCAGGTCGCGCAGGGCGGCCTTGGCCGCGCCCAGATCGCGGATCGGAAGCAACGCTTCGGCTTCGGTCAGCAGCGCTTCCTTCTGCGTCAGGTTGTCGGCGAACTCGGCGTCCACCTGGGAGTTGGCTGCCTGACGGGCGGCGAAGAAGGCGTCCTGGGCGGCGCGGAACCGGGTCCAGAGCGCGTCGTCGTCCCGTTTGGCGGCGCGGCCGGCGTCCTTCCACCGGTTCATCAGGTCGCGGTAGGCGACCGCGGTGGCGCTCCAGTCGGTCGAGGTGCTGAGCTCCTCGGCCTGCTTCACCAAGTCTTCCTTGAGCTGCTTGGCCTGGTTCCGCTCTTCGTCGAGAGCACCGAAATAGTGCCGACGCTTGCGGTCAAACGTCGTCCGGGCGTGGCTGAAACGCTTCCACAGATCGTCCTCGGTGTGCTTGTCCAACCGGGAATCGCGCTGCAGTCGACGCCACTCGTCGAACAGCACGCGAAGCCGGTCGCCGGAGGTCTTCCACGGAATCCGTTCCGGATCGGCCGCGGCCAACTGTTCGGCCTCGGTCACCAGCAGCTCCCGTTCGGCGATGGTGGCCGCGCGAGCTTCCTGCTTGGCTTTCTGTGCCTCCACCCGGCGCTCGTCCACCAGCGGAGCCAGCGCGGCCAGCCGCGCCAGCAGCGAGGTGAGATCGCCGACGGCGTTCGCGTCGGTGATCGTCGGTTCCAGCCGCCGGATCGTCGATTCGGCGTCCGCCGGTGACACCTGGCCGGCCTTCATCCGCTGTTCCAGCAGCTTGACCTGTGCCGCCAGATCCTCGAACTTACGGACGAAATACCCGAGGGCCTCTTCCTGAGCCACCCCGGGGTACTGGCCGACCTTGCGTTCACCGTCAGCCGTACGCACCCAGACGGTGCCGTCCTCGTCCGCGCGGCCCCACTCTTGTCCGGTCACAGCGATCTCACACCTTCTACGTCTTTGTTACGCGTCATCGGTTCAGCCGGCCGATACGGACGTCGTGACGATCGATACCGGCCGGAGTGGCGCGGTATTGCCGTTGGCGTCGGCAGCGGCGGCCCCGCCTTCGGCAACCTTCTTCACCACGTCCAGACCCTTGGTGATATCACCCAGCACGGTGTAGCCACCGGCTGCGTCCGAAGGGATCGTCGAGTCCTTGTAGACCAGGAAGAACTGACTGCCCATGCTCTTGGCGTTACCGCCCTGCCGGGCCATCGCCACCGTGCCGGCCTTGTACAGATCCTTCGCGGGGGCGTTCTCCACCGGACCGTACGAGTAACCAGGCCCACCGGATCCGGTGCCGGTCGGGTCGCCACACTGCAGGACGTAGATCCCGGACGTCACCAGCCGGTGGCACTTCGTGCCGTCGAAGTAGCCGGCCTTCGCCAAGAACACCATCGACGAGACGGCCTGCGGCGCCTTCTTGCCATCGAGCTCGACCGTCACTTTGCCGCAGGTGGTGTTGATGACGAAGGTCCACGTCTTCCCACCCGCACCGGAGGCCGCTGGGACCGCCTTGTACTGCTTCGGCGTGGCCGGTGGTTTCACGGTGGGCGCCGGGCACGGGTTCTTGGCATCAGCGGTGGCGGCTGCCGACGGCGTTGGCGCGCCGGCTTCCGTCGCGGCGGCCGTCGGGTTGGCGGCCGGGGTCGCTGTGTCTGTGCTGTCGTCGTCCTTGTTGAGCAGCACGAACGCGCCGCCGATCACGAAGACGGTGAGCAGTGCGCTGCCTACGATAAGCGCGGTCCGGCGAGCCCGTTGAGCGCGGGCTTGCTTGACTGCGAGTCGCGCCTGCCACTCCTCGTAGCGTCGCTTCTCATAGGCCCGCTCCCGATCTTTCGGGGTCACGTGATGCCCTCCATACCGAATACCGGTCTCGCGTGCAGACTGAAGGCCCACCCCGGGTTCGGGGCAGGCGATTATGCGAGTGCCAGTCTAGGGGTGTGACCACCGCCTCGTTGGATGACGGCCGGATGGCGTGCCTGATCATGGGCGCGCCGTAGCATTCTTCAATGCTCGTTCTCGGATTTCCGGCGCAGGCCTTCGACACCAACTGCTACCTGGTTGCTCCTGCGGCCGGCGAGGAGTGCCTGGTGATCGACCCGGGTATCGGCGTCCTCGACCAGCTCGCGGAACTGCTCGCCGAGCATCGGCTGCGCCCGGCTGCTGTGCTGGTCACGCACGGGCATCTGGATCACATCTTCTCGGTCACCCCGGTCTGCGGGACGCACGGCGTTGCGCTCAGCGTGCACTCCGAGGACAGGTATCGCCTGGTGGACCCGGTTGCCACGCTCGGACCGGAGCTGAAACAGATGTTCCGCCAGCAGTTCGGCAACACCACCTGGAAGGAGCCGGACGAGGTGCTCACCATCGAGGATGGCCAGCACCTGAGCATCGCCGGCATCGACGTCGATGTGATCCACGCTCCGGGGCACACCGAGGGTTCGGTGATGTTCAGCGTGCCGGCGGTTCCGGCCGGGCTGGGTGCCGGAGCCGACCTGAGCTCCACGCTGCTGTCCGGGGACGTGTTGTTCGCCGGCTCGATCGGCCGCACCGACTTGCCCGGCGGCAGTTCGACCGCGATGACCAGATCGTTACGAGAGCGGGTCCTACCGCTGCCGGACGACACCCTGGTGCTCCCGGGCCATGGTCAGGCGACGACGATCGGTCGCGAACGTGCCACTAACCCTTACCTTCGGCAAGCCGCTCAGTAAAGAGCTGGATAACGCAGGGCCGTTCGACCGGGCGCCTGAGGCGCCGTTGCACCGCCTTTGCCCGGCGAAACCCGCGGTGACCACGGCGACGAACGTGGCAGGACAGTCATGATTCGATCTTCATCTTAACGATGCACTGAGAACCTCTTACCCGACGCGGGTCCAAGATCGGCGCCGTGAACAGCCAGGACTTCCCCGCGTACATGCGGGTCACGAGCGGGTTGGGCGCCGTGACCACGGATGTGTCCCCGCCGGTCGCCGCCGGTCGACCCAGCTATCTGTCGGCGCCTCAGACCGGTCCGCGACCGCTGCCCGGCCCCGGCCGGTGGACCGGGACGGCGGCGAGCCTCCGCCGGACCACGGACTACCCCGGAGCCGAGGAAGACGAGGTGACGTGGCCTCAGGACGACCGGCAACAGATGCTCCGGTCGATGGCCGATCGGGAAGCCGATCATCACGGATATCGCGGTACCCGGCAGTGGTCCGATCGGGAGACCTCTGACCGGAACCGTTCGGGACCATGGGCCGGTCACCCCGGAGGGCCGGTCGGCCCGGTCGGGCCGATTCCGCGCGGTCCGGGCGGGTTCGCCGGACCGCGTCGAGGGCTGTCGGGACTGCCGACGGACGCGGTCGGTCACGCGCCTGCGACCATGCCGCGGGGGATGCCCGTCCTCGACGACTCCGACCCGACCCCGCTGTACACGGCCACCGAGTACGTGGCGGTCGGTGACAGTCCGCTGTACCAGGTCGTCGCCGAACTGATCGCGGTTGGTGACGGCGGGCAGTCCGGTGCTGGTGCGCCCGTGGATCCGATGCCGATGGAGGTCGTCGGCAGTGCGGGGTATCCGGAGGTGGCCGGTGGTGCTGGGCCGGCGGAAGCCAGCGAGCTGAACTGGGAGGACCTCGAGCGCCCGATCCGGCGGCGTCGGACCGACCGTGCCTCGGCGGCCGTGAGCCCCGGCTCCTTTCTTTCGACCGCTCCGCCGCTTCCGACCGCCGTGTCGCTTCCGACCGCGTCAATTCCGACCGTCACGCCGCTTCCGACCGTGTCAATTCCGATCGCCACGCCGCTTCCGGCAGTTCCGCCGCGAAGCTCGGACCTGGACAGCTTTGAGGTGCAGGGCCCGTACTCGGAGGGCGGCAAGCATCGGGATGAGTTGCGGCTGGCCGGTCATCGCTCCGCCTTCGACGACGGTCGGCGTTCGCCCCGGCGCTCTCCCCGGCACCGCACGGTCTGAGGGCCAGCGCTCCGCAACACCGCGCCGCCTAACGAGGCGCAGCACAACCCGAGCGCATGGGTGCAACTAGCGCTCGATACCTCCGGGTGAGGCGCTGCGGTCGACCCCAGGCCGCCTGCTTGCGCTTGGCATCGAACAGGTGTTCGATATGGGGATGCGATGGGACGGTCAGCGACTCGCCGGGCAGGCGGAGCCAACAGACGGCGATGGGCAGTTGCCAGGTCTGGGCACCTCGGCGATCCGGGGCCTGCTGCGTACCGTCACCACGCCCGAGTTCGCCGGGATGCAGTTCCATGAGGTGGCGGCCCGGAGCGCGCTGAATGCGGTGCCCGGCGGCTCGCCGATGCCGTTCGACTGGACGATCAACCCCTATCGCGGCTGCTCGCATGCCTGTGTCTACTGCTTCGCCAGGAAAACTCACGAGTGGCTGGAGCTCGATACCGGGCTGGGCTTCGACCGCGAGGTGGTGGTCAAGGTGAACCTGGTCGAGGTCCTCCGGCGAGAGCTGGCCCGTCCCTCCTGGCCCCGCGAGCACGTCGCTCTGGGGACGAACACCGACCCGTACCAGCGGGCCGAGGGCAGGTACCAGTTGATGCCTGGGGTGATCCGGGCGCTAGCCGATTCGGGCACCCCGCTGTCGATCCTGACCAAGGGCACCCTGTTGCGTCGAGACCTGCCGTTGCTCAGCTCGGTCGCTACCGACGTACCCGTCGGGCTCGGTGTCTCGATCGCGATTTGGGACGACGCACTGCACCGCTCGCTGGAGCCGGGGGCACCCAGTCCACGAGCCCGGCTCGCGGTCGTGCGGGCGGCACGTGAGGCCGGCCTGCCGTGCGGGGTGTTCCTGGCACCAGTGCTGCCCTGGCTCACCGACTCCGTCGAGCATTTGGACGACGCCATCGGGCAGATCGCGGAAGCCGGGGCCACCGGGGTCACCGTGGTCGTTCTGCACCTGCGCCCGGGCGCCCGCGAGTGGTTCTTCGGCTGGCTGGAACGGGAGCATCCGGAGCTGGTCCCCGGCTATCGGCGGCTCTACGGCCGGGGAAGCAACGCCTCCAAGGAATACCGTCGCTGGCTGGGCGACCGGGTGGCGCCACTGCTGCGCAAGCACGGGCTGAGCCGACCGCAGGCCGCTCGTGGTGCATTCGGTGCCGACGAGAAACCGTTTCCCGCCGGGAGCCTGCCCGGGCCGGTGCGGGCAAGTCCCGATGAGCAGCTCACCCTGCTCTAGGTCCCGCCGTCCGGCCGGGTTGAGAGGGCCGACGTGAGCGGCTCGGGCCGGTGCTGGCCGCTATTTGGTTGGGGCGCACAGATCGGGGTCCGTAGAATCGATGGGTACGCACGTCGAGCGAGACGTGCGTGCCTACCATCCGGACCGAGCTCCGGAGCACCCACCAGGAGGATTCCACCGTGCTGCGCACCCACCAGGCCGGCGCTCTTCGCGCCGACCACATCGACGAAACCGTCACCTTGGCCGGTTGGGTCGCCTCCCGGCGCGATCACGGTGGAGTGGCGTTCGTCGATCTGCGCGATGCCTCCGGCGTCGTCCAGGTGGTGGTTCGGGACGAGGACACCGCGCACGGCCTGCGCACCGAGTACTGCCTGCAGATCACCGGAACCGTTGCGCCGCGTCCCGAGGGCAACGAGAACCCGGCGCTGGCCACCGGTGCCATCGAGGTGATCGCGACCGACGTCGTGGTGCTGAACGAGTCCGCGCCGCTGCCCTTCCAGCTGGACGAGCACATCGAGGCAGGCGAGGAGGTCCGGCTCAAGTACCGGTACCTCGACCTGCGGCGTAGTGGTCCGGCGGCGGCGATGCGGCTGCGCAGCGCGGTCAACCGGGCCGCCCGCGACGTGCTCTACGAGCGTGAGTTCGTCGAGATCGAGACCCCGACCCTGACCCGCTCGACGCCCGAGGGTGCCCGGGACTTCGTCGTTCCGGCCCGGCTGAAGCCGGGCTCCTGGTACGCCCTGCCGCAGAGCCCACAGCTGTTCAAGCAGCT
>DATINJ010000059.1:0-6230 GCA_035474375.1 Kineosporiaceae bacterium
CGCCGTGATCATGCACGCTTGCTCTTCAGGCGAGGGCACGCCGGCGCTGACGCGCCTCCCAAGTGCATGATCGCGGGTCGAAAGGGGAAAGATCGCGACAGCAGACGACCGTCACACCAGTCACTCCAGCGCTTAACTCACCGGCATTGCCCGTGATCATGCACGGTTGCCCACCTCAAAGCGGGGTTCAGATCCCGGTTGTCGTCCTTGGGTAGGCGACCTTCGGGTCAGTGAGGACGTTGACGCAGTAGGGGACGCCGGAGTCGAAGGCCCGGCGGAGCGCGGGGCCGATCTGGTCCGGCTCAGTGACCAGTTCCCCGCCCCCGCCGAGGGCGCGGACCACCTGGTCGTAGCGGGTGCCGGGGGTGAGTTCGGCGGCCACGTCATAGCCGTAGAGCATCTGCATCGGGAACTTCTCCAGCCCCCAGATGCCGTTGTTGCCGACCACCATCACGACCGGGAGCCGATGCCGAACCATGGTGTCGACGTCCATCAGCGAGAATCCGGCGGCGCCGTCCCCGAGTAGCAGCACCACCTGGGACGACGGATGTGCCAGCCGGGCCGCGATGGCGTACCCGAGACCGGTGCCGAGGCAGCCGAAAGGGCCGGGGTCGAGCCACCGGCCGGGCCGACCGGGTTCGACGAACCGGCCGGCGAACGAGACGAAGTCGCCACCGTCACCGATCACCACCGCGTCGGAGGCCAACTGGGCGTTGAGCTCGCCGTAGATCCGGGCCGGATGGATCGGAGCCTGGTCACTGGTCAGGAGCGGGAGATCGGCGGCGACGGCGGCCTGGTGCGCCGCCCGCAGGTCCTGGCGCCACTGCTGGACCCCGGCGAACAGCCCGGGACCGGCCAGCCGCTCGCGCAGGCCGACCAGGATCAGGCCGAGGTCGCCGGCCGCCGAGGCGACCAGGCTGACGTGCCCGGAGAGCTGGCTCGCGGCGTCCATCAGGTGGACGACGTCGGCCGGCGGAGTGCCGTCCCGACCGCCGAAACTGCCGTATCCAAGCCGGAAGTCCAGCGGGGTGCCGACCACCACGACCAGGTCGGCGCCGGCGAAGGCACGAGAACGGGCCCTGGTCACCAAGTTGGCGTGAGCGGCCGAAAGGATCCCGCGGCCCATCCCGTTCGCGATCACCGGCAGCCCGAGTTCTTCGACCAGCTCCAGTGCGGCCTGCTCGGCGCCGTCGGTCCAGACGTCCGAACCGAGGACCAGCACCGGACGTTGTGCCGCGCTCAGCCTGGCCGCCACCGCGTCCAGCGCGTCGCCGTCCGGAACGCTTCGACCGGGCGGCGTGAACGCCGGCAATTCCACTTCGGCCCGGGAGAACAGGTGATCCATGGCGACGTCGAGGAAGACCGGCCCGCGATGCGGCGTGGCGGCCAGTCGGAGAGCGTCGTCGACCGCACCGAGCACCTCATTCGGGCCGGGTATCGTCGCCGCCTGCTTGGTGACCGTGGTGAGCAGCGGCGGGTGGTCCATCTCCTGCAGGGCACCGGTGCCCCAGCGGAACTGTGGCGCCCGTCCGCCGATCACCAGCAGCGGCGAGCCGTTGTAGTGCGCTGTGGTGATGGCGCTGATCGAGTTCGTCACCCCGGGCCCGGCCGTCACGACGGCGAGCCCGGGTGTGCGGGTCAGCTTGGCGAGCCCTTCCGCGGCGAAGACGGCGGTCTGCTCATGCCGGACGTCGATCAGCGGCAAAGCCGGGTCGGCCTTGACCGCGCCGTCATAGAGCGGGAAGACGTGTGCACCGGACAAGGTGAACATCGCCTGGACGCCGTGCGCTCGCAGGGCCTCGATGGCGTGATCGCCGCCGTGGCCTTCGAGCCGACCGGCGGTTCGGGTGGCATGACCCTGCGGACTCGGTGTGCTGTCGACGCTCATGTGACCGAGGTTACAGTTCGCCCAAATGCGATGGAACGCGGAGGTGGACCGTAGGGAGCGGGCGACGGGGTCCCGTAGCCGAGGCCCACTCCCTACGGGGTACGGCCCTGTCTCGTCCTTGAGATCAGGAGTTGCCGCAGGCGCCGGCTCATCGTTCGACCGATGCCCGATCTGTCCATAGTTGCGCGTTTCTTTGACCGCATCCAATCCATCTCGGTATGGCGCAGATCACATCTAGAAACGCCCGGGCGATCCGGAAGGATCGCTCGGGCGTTTCGGTACAACAGGATCAGCAAGTTCAGATCAGGCGGCTTTCTTGGTCTCCCAGAAAATCGTGCTGATCTCGTCGATCTTCTCCAGCAGCTGGTCGGCGACCTTCTCGTCGAGCGAGGCCTTCGTACCGCCGCCGCCACCGGCCAGCTTGGTGGCTTCGTTGAACAGCACGTGCAGCTGCGGGTACTTCTCGAAGTGCGGGGGCTTGAAGTAGTCCGTCCACAGCACCCAGAGGTGATGCTTCACCAGGTCGCTGCGCTCTTCCTTGATGATCAACGCGCGGGCCTTGAAGACCTCGTCGTCGGAAGCGTTGTACTTGCCGATGATGGCCTTCACGGACTGTGCTTCGATCTTGGCCTGAGCCGGGTCGTACACCCCACAGGGAAGGTCACAGTGGGCGCTGACCTCAGTGCCCCCGAGGATGGTGAGGAAACGCGAGAGCATCGGTTCACTCCTTTGGCGAAGGGGAAGGTGCTGGTCGGAAACAAGCTACCCCGCGGCCCTGATCACAGCGCGCTGCGGGGGGCCGCCGGCCCGATGTCGTGCCGAAGGCGGGACTACCGCGAAGCCGCGATCCGACCCGGCCCGGGGCTCAGCCGAAACACGGCGACGCCGATCAGATCGTGATCCGGAACAGCACCGATCTGCCAGGAGTCGACGCCGACCGCTGGATTGTCGCGTTCCACCCACCAGCCGCCGGGCTCCCGGAAAGCGAGTCGCTTGATCGAGAGCGGGCGATCGGGCAACCGGACGACAGCGACCGCTCCGGGGCGGGCACGCCGCCGTCCCCAGCGCACCAACAACCGGTCGCCGTCGTGCAGAGTCGGTTCCATCGAAGCGCCTCGGACGATGACGATCCCGAATCCGCTCACCATGTGACGACGGTAACGGTCTCGAATGTTCTCGGATATCCGCCGGATCTATGGCACCATGGCCGAACGGGCCACCCCCGTTCTCTTCGTGCCAGCGACCCCACAGTGTCGCCGTGCAGCGGCCGAACGGTTGCCGACCGAATCCCGAGTCGCCGAATCCCGAGTCGCCCGATCTGTCAATCGAGCCACCCGTGCGCCATCATTTTGCCCTGAGGGGTCACTGTGCCTACCAAAACGCTGTCCACCGAAGATATTGCCGCGCCGATCCTGGAGTCCGACGTCGAGCCGCGGGTCCTGCCCGTGCTGCCCGACCCGACTTCCGCGGTCTTCGCCATGCACGCAGGTGGAAAGCTTGAAGTGGTAGCCCGCACCGCACTGCGCTCCCGGGCCGATCTGGCCCTGGCTTACACGCCGGGAGTGGCCGAGGTCTGCCTGGCGATCGCCGCGAACCCGGAACTGCTCGACGTCTACACCGGTCGCGGCAACACCGTCGCCGTGATCTCCGACGGCACTGCCGTGCTGGGTCTGGGCGACATCGGGCCGGGCGCGGCGATGCCGGTGATGGAGGGCAAGGCAATGCTGTTCAAGCATTTCGGCGGGATCAATGCCGTGCCGATCTGCCTCGACACCACGGACCCGGACGAGATCGTCGAAACCGTCGCCCGGTTGGCCCCGACGTTCGGCGGGATCAATCTGGAAGACATCTCGGCGCCGCGCTGCTTCGAGATCGAACGGCGCCTCCAGGCCCGGCTCGACCTGCCGGTCTTCCACGATGACCAGCACGGCACCGCGGTGGTCGTGCTGGCCGCCCTGCGCAACGCGGCCCTGGTGGTGGACCGGCCGATGACCAAGCTCCGGGTGGTGATCGCCGGGGCGGGTGCCGCCGGGGTGGCGATCGCGGACATCCTGGGCCGGGCCGGGGTGCTGGACGTGGTGGTGTGCGACAGCCGGGGCATCGTCGAGGGCGGCCGTCCCGATCTGGCGCCGCACAAGGTGGCGCTGGCCGCTCGGACCAATCCGCGCGGGCTCCGCGGCGGGCTGGCCGCCGCGATGGCCGGCGCGGACGTCTACGTCGGGGTGTCCGGTGGCAGCGTCCCGGAATCGGTGGTCGCCTCGATGGCCGAGCACTCGATCATCTTCGCCCTGGCCAACCCGAATCCAGAGGTGCATCCGGATCTCGCCGAACGGTACGCCGCGGTGGTCGGAACCGGGCGCAGCGACTTCCCGAACCAGATCAACAACGTGCTGGCCTTCCCGGGCATCTTCCGGGGTGCGCTGGACGTGCGGGCGATCAGAATCAGCGAGCGGATGAAGCTGGCGGCGGCCGCCGCGATCGCCGGCTGTGTCGCCGCGCCAACCGCATCCGAGGTGGTCCCGAGCGTCTTCGATACCCGGGTGGTGGAGGCCGTTGCGGAGGCAGTGGCCTGCGAGGCTCGGGCTGAAGGTATCGCGCGTGACTGACAGTGATCTTGGGTGGCCCGGACGCGAGACTTATCGCCGAAACGGTTGCGTCCCGACACTGTCGACGGAAGAGTTGATGTCGTCACATCGGACCTCTTAAGCCGAAGGCTCATGGACGACAAACAGCCCAATATGTCCCAGACCATTCGCGAGGACTCCTTCGACATCACTGTTCGCGGTTACAACCGCCAGCAGGTACTCGAATACATGTCGCGCAGTAGCCAACTTCTCGCCTCGCTCGAGCAAAACCTCGCCGTGGCCAGGGCAGACGTTCAACGCGCCCGGGCCGAGGCGGAGCGCGCCCAAGCCGAGGCGGACCGTTTGCGCGCGGCCCAGGTCGAGGCGAAACCGGTGCACGAGGAGGTCAGTGGGCGGTTGTCGCAGATCCTCCGACTGGCCGCCGAGGAGGCCGACCAGGAGCGGGCGAAGGCCGACGAGGAGATCGGTGAACTCCGGGCCGAATCTCAGGCCGAGTCGGAGCGGATGATCGCCGAAGCTCGGGCTCAGGCCGAGCGGGAGCTGAGCGAGGCACGTGACACTGCCGAGCGAGAGCTGACCGAGGCGCGGGACACCGCCGAGGCGGAACTGCGGGCTGCGCATGAAGAGGCCGAACGAGTACGGCAGGACTCCGAACAGCAGGCCACTGATCTGCTCGATGACGCCGCCCGCCGCGCGGGTGCCGTCAACGAGGTTTCGGACCAGCGGCTGGACACGCTGACCGCGACCCACGGTGAGGCCGTTCTCCGGCTCGGCCAGATCCGGGACGTCCTGGCCGATCTGCTCGAGCGGGACGCCGCCGCCGGATCTCTGGCCGACGTGGTCGAGGCGGTGATCGCCCCGTCCCAACGGGTCCGACCGGACCACCAGGCAGCCGACGTCGAGCCGGCAGACCTCGACCTCGAGGAGGACATCGAGGACGTCGAGCAGGTGGAGGACGACGAGGACGACGAGCAAGGGGACGACCTCGAGGAGACGTCGATCGTTCCGGCGGTTCCGGAGACCGCCGTGCACGAACCGATCGAAGCCGAGGTGGTGGACGGCGGGCCGGTCGAAACCGGTCGGCCGGCTGGCAGCACCGGCCCGAACAACACCGTGGAAATGGAACCCGTGGGCGACCGGGAAATCGATCTTCGCGATCAGGTTCGGACCGACCCGATGGAGCGCGGCGTCCCGACCGGCCGCTGACTACCCGCTCGACCGAGGAATGTGGCCTGAGTCACAGACCTCGGTCGAGCGGTCCTCCACGTCGGCAACTAGCGTCGTTCCATGCTTGCTGCTTACGTCGCCGCCACCAGTCCCGATGACCCGTTGTCCGTGCTCCAGGTGGGGGAGCGGCCGGCGCCGGAAGTGCCCGAGGGATGGGCCCGGGTCCGGTTGAAGGCAGCCAGCCTGAACCATCATGATCTGTTCAGCCTGCGCGGGGTCGGTCTCCCGGAGGACCGGCTGCCGATGATCCTCGGTACCGATGGCGCTGGGATCGACGACGACGGCAACGAGGTCATCGTGCACTCGGTGATCTCGGACCCAGCCTGGCGGGGTGACGAGACCCTCGATCCCAAGCGGTCGCTGCTGTCCGAACTGCACCAGGGCACCTTGGCCGACGAGGTGGTGGTGCCGCGCCGCAACCTGGTGCCCAAGCCGGCCGGGCTCAGCTGGGAGGAGGCAGCCTGCCTCCCGACGGCCTGGCTGACCGCCTATCGGATGCTCTTCACCCAGGCGCAGCTCGGGCCCGGCTC
>DATINJ010000060.1:0-5530 GCA_035474375.1 Kineosporiaceae bacterium
GATGCTGCCATCGGTGAGGTACAGGTCGACGGCGCCACCCTCGTTGTTGCCGATCAGGTCGAGGTTGGGTACCCCGACGGCGATCGGTCGGAAGGTGCGCAAGGCCGGGGAGGTGGCCGCCACGCCGGCGTCCGCCCCGAGCCGAGTCGCGGCTGAGCTATTGACAGCACAGGCCAGCAGCAGTGAAGGTGCGGCAAGTGCGATGGCGGCTCGTCGTCCGCTCGAGCTGAAGTTCATTTGAGTATCCCCTATTTCGGCGGTGCCGACGGCAGCCGGACTCATCCCCGAGTCACAAGCAGATCGGTCCTCGGCCGGGATTCGTTACGCACCCGCTCCGACTCGGCGTCAGCCGACCTCGGAGGGCAGGGCGCTGCCGTACCGCCGTCCGAGCTCGTCGTCCTACGATGTCGCCCCGAACGCCTACGTGGCGATCGACCCAGGGTCGAGCAGTGACATTCCGGAGGCGGTTCTGGCATGCCGTCAGACACTCAACGAGACGGCGCGATCCTTTCGACTCATTGAAGACGAAAACCGCATTATTGGCGCCGGCACTCGTTTCTAGGTTGAGCACGGCGCAGTGAAGGGCCTCACGGCGAGGGCGGCGGTGAGGGTGCCTCCCGCTACGAGAGTGGATCTCAGTCGACGGGGGCATAATGAGCTCGGCTTGTCGACGAGTGTCGAGGTTGCAGAGACGGGCTTCCAGATCGTGGCCAAGATCAACGCAAGCATCAACTGGGCGATGGGCACGACCCCGGTCGGGTGGCACGACTTCTACGAGTATCGCTCCGGGGCGCTGACCTGTGACGAGGCGGTTGTCCGGGCTGAGGAACAGACGGCGATCCTGGTCGCTCTCGACACTTATCACGCCGCCCTTGGGCTTGTTCTTACGCCCACCAACATGCGGCGTACGTGACCAGACGAGAAGGCCGAAGTCCCGAACCATCGGCAAGCTCTCATATCCAGGCAATGCCCCAGTTAGGCGAGGTTCGGCATGGGTCTCAATGAACGGGTGGCCACCGTATTGTTCGAAACCATCGGTAAATGCGAGCGCGGACTGACTGACATCTCTGCGAGCCTTCTCCTGAGCTCTTTCGGTCTCACCGACACCGAGGGTGGTCTGGAAGTCGAAGATCGGGGCGATGAGGTGCTGATCCACCTGTACATCGTGGTGCAGGGCGACGAGGACAATCCGTCGGTGGCCGGTACGGAGTTCGAGTTCCGGGTTTCGGTGGCGATTGCTGATGCCGGTTGGCGGGTCTGGTCGCTAGTCGAGGCGCGTCTGGTCGTCGCTGTGGAAGGTCATGCTCCGGGACGGTATGTGCTGCACGAGGGAGGTTCTCCTGCACTCGGGTTCGAGTTGGCCATGGAGGAACTCCACTCGCAGGTGGAGGCCTTCGCCGGGCACGCTGATCGGCTGGACAGATTCGGCCTGGAACGGTGTCATGACATCTGACTTGCAGGCGCCCGGCTGCCGGTCAGCACCGGTTTGGACCGCAAATGGGGGCAACGAGAGCCCAAATCACAGTCCAACCCGGTGCTGACCGCCGTTCCGCCCGGTACGACCTGGAGATTCTCCGCCAGCCCTTGCCGCTTGGACGACCGCCACCAGCACCAAAACCCGGACGTCACCTGCCGGACCGCAACCCGGCTCGGACTATCCCCCGAAATGGCCAGGAGAAACCGTTTTCCCCGGGAGTTATACCGAGCCGAGTTGCGGAACTTCAAGGATCAGGCCCACCGCCTGGACCTGAACCACCCCAGACGAACATACGGGCGTGACCACTAGCTCAGCGAGGCTGAGATCGGTCAGGAGCCGAAAACTGATCCGTACCGGACCTCGTGCCATCTTCCCCCGGCGAACTCGAAGCTCTGAGTGGGGCTTGGCCCCACCGCGGCCCGGATGGTGGCAATGCCCAGATCATGTCCGGCCGTGGCGGTCCCGATGTCCTCACCGGGCGCGCCGACCAGCAGGACGTCGGTCCGGTCCTCCTCGTCATCGCCGCCGATGGCCAAGCCCACCGCGCTTCCGACCGCATCGCCGGTCTCCGCGCTGCCGGGCAGGCCCTTGCCCTGTCGAAGCAACCTGGCCAAGCATTGATGGTCGCCGACCTCCAGGTTGGTGAGCGTCACCGAGCCGGCGTTGGTGGCCTTGCCGAAGTCCTCGCCAGGGGCGCCGACGGCCTTCGTGGAGACCTCGTAGCACCTGAAGAGCCCCACGGTCACCGCCGCGCCGTACTGGTCACCCGCCTCCGCAGAACCGGGAACGCCCTTGCTGTCCTGCGTCTCGAAGAGGCCCGGCACCAGTTTCGTGTTGAGATCGCCGAACGTGAAGCTCTGCACCCCGCCGGCGTTCTTCAGCGCGCCCACGTCCTCTCCCGGGGCACCGACGACGAATCCGTTCACGCTGACCGCCGCCCCGAAGTGGTCTCCGGCTTCGGCGGTTCCGGGTACACCGGTGGAGTTCTGATTCCAGATCGCAGCCGTGATCGCATCCGATTCGGATTGCCGGAGCCGGACGATCTGCCCGGCGGCGCTCGCCGAGCCGACGTTCCGTTTCGGGACGCCGATGATCACGCCGCCCTCGGCCGGTGCGAGGACTTCGCCGAACCGCTCGTTCGCCTGTGGGCTGGCGCCGAGGGTGGCTTCGGTGGTGCTGCCTTGCAGGGTGGCCTTACCATTCGCATCGATCGAATAGCGGTACACCGCACCGGTGTCCGCCCCTGCGGCAGAGTCGGTACCGGGGGCGCCGACCCACAAGGTTTTTCCGGAGACGGCGACCGAGAATCCGAATTCGTCCCCGGCCTTTGCCGGAGAAGGCAGCATCGTCGCGCCGGGCCCGGTGATGCCATCGGCCGTGCCGAGGAGCACGTCGACATGCCCGGGGGAGTTGCTGGACACTTGGTCTCCGGGGGCGCCGACCACCAGATCGGGATAGGCGTCACGGTTCAGATCGGTGAGCGAGACCGCGTTGCCGAACCGGTCGAAGTTGACCTCCTCCGGACTGAGCAGCCCGAGCTTCAGTTCGGTCAGTACCTGGACGCTGCCATCGTTGAGGTACAGGTCGACGGCGCCACCCTCGTTGGCGCCGAGATCGGCGTTGGGTACCCCGACGGCGATCGGTCGGACGGTGCTCAAGGCCGGGGATCTGGCCGCCACGCCGGCGTCCGCCCCGAGTTGAGCCGGCACCGGAGCGGCTGCGCTACTGACAGCACAGGTCAGCAGCAATGCGGGTGCGGTAAGCCCAATGACAGCTCGTCGTCCGCCGGTTCTGAGATTGCGGTTCATGCGTGTTTCTCCACCCCAATGGCTGCCGGACTCATCCCCGAGTCACCCAGCCATCGGTCCTCGACCGGGATTCGTTACGAACCCCGCTCGGCTTTTTCAGCCCACCTCGGAGGAGAGGACGCTGCCATACCGCATCCCGGCCTCGTCGCCGTACACGGCGCCGAAATTCGGTTGGCTGTTCCCATAGACCAGCACCCGGCCGGCGTCACGGACGTTCTGTGAGCCGGTGGCGCTCCTGACATCTTCGCCCGGGGCACCGATCAGCAGGTTGTCGTGCTGGTCCTCTTCCAGCTCGAGATCACCGGTCACGGTCTGCAGGGTGGCGCCGACCCGGTCTCCGGCCTCTGCGCGACCCGGCAGCCCGCTGCCCTGACTCAGGAGCGACGCCGGACAGGTGGGGTTGCCCAACACGATGACCGCTCCGGCGTCGGCCTTGCCACGCAGGTCCTCGCCGGGGGATCCGACGGCAATCCTGCTGCTCTCGCGGCAGCTATAGACGCCCGAGCTCAGGGCGGCGCCGAACTGGTCGCCCGGCTCCGCCTTCCCGGGTACCGCCGGGCTGTCCTGACTCCAGACTTCGCCGGGCACGGCCGCCGTGACTTCGTCCGCCGGGAGGCTGAGGCTCGCCACCGCACCGGCATTCTTGAGCCGGCCGACGTCCTCGCCGGGCACGCCGACCAACCCGGGGAGAAGTGCCGCCCCGAACCGGTCACCTGACTCGGCCTTACCGGGCATCCCGGGGGAATCCTGGCTCCAGCTCGCAGCGGCGATCAAGTCTGTCACCACTGGTGTTTCGGTCGTCGGGCTCGGGGCTAGATGCAGCGCCTGCACGGCCCCGGCATCCACCGCCGAGCCGATGTCCTCATGCGGGACGCCGACGAGCACCTCGCCGAACCTGGGGAGCAGCACCTCGCCGAATCGGTCACCGGTCTCGGCCGCCCCCGGGACCAGCGCGCTGTCCTGGGTGATGGTGTCAAGCAAGGCCAGTTCTCCGGTGGGGGAGAGCGAGTAGCGGTACACCGCTCCGGCGTTCTGGTGGCTGCCGACGTCGGTCCCGGGGGCGCCGATCCACACGTACCGGGCGGTTTCGGGGTCCCAAACGCTCAGCGTGCTGACGGCGATGGCTGCGCCGAACTCGTCGCCCAGGGCCCCGGGTGACGGAATGCTCACCGTTTGCGCCGGGCTGGTGTCGGTCGCACTGAATCTCAGGTCCACCCGGGCGGCAAGGGTTCCGGCGGTATCCCCGGGGGCACCGATGACCAGATCGAACCCGCCCAGCTGGTCGAGGTTGACGACGGCCACCGCGGCCCCGAACCGGACCGGCCCCTTGGACTCACCCTCCATCAGCATCTCCGAGCTGGCCGGAGTGAAGTAATCGACGACTCCGAAACCCAGGTCCGGGATGCCGACCGCGATCGGATGGTAGAGGTGTCGAGCCGGCGTCGCCCGCGCGGTCACGCTGTCTGCTGCGTCTGCTGTGCTCGGTCTGTGTGGTGGGATCAGCACCAGGGCGGGCGCTACCGCGCCGGCGATCAGCGTGCGACTGAGGGCGTTCCAGCCGCTACCGGTGGGCCTGCGTCGTTGCAGAGCGAGGAGCATGTTCCGACCGTACTGTGACCCGGTCGGTAACTTTCGGGATACCAGCAGGTCGCCTGGGTTGGCCGGCCGAACGGGTCGAGGTCAGCCGAAACGGGGACGAGGCCGGTCGAACGGGTCGAGATCCGTCGAACGGGTCGAGGTCAGGAGGGAAAGACCGAACCGAACCGCAGGCCCGGCAGCGAGCCGCCTTGGTGGCCGAAACTCGTTGGCCGGTAACCAGTTCCGATGACAACCCGACCGGCGTCATAAACTTTGCCGACGTCCTCGCGGGGAATCCCGATCAGCACGGCATCCGTCATGTCCTCCTCGAGTTCCGGATCACCCGGTCGCACTCCCAGCGCGGCGCCGACCTGGTCGTCGGCCTCCGCCGTCCCGGGCAACCCATGGCCCTGGCTGTACACCTTCGCCGGGCACTCCGACAGTTTGAGCCCGGAGAGCGCGGGTTCGAGGATCAGCGTCACCGAACCGGCGTTCTTGACCCGGCCGACGTTCTCACCCGGCGCGCCGACCGCGGCCGAGATCGTCTCGGGGCACTGGAAGATTCCGCCGCTCACCGCAGCACCGAATCGGTCACCGGCCTCCGCGACGCCAGGTACACCCTTGCTGTTCTGGGTGTAGGCCACCGACGGCACGAGCGAGTCCGGGA
>DATINJ010000061.1:0-33484 GCA_035474375.1 Kineosporiaceae bacterium
GGTTCGCGGTCGTACCGGTGGTAGGTCGCCGTCATCGTGCCATCCGGGTCGAGTCGACCCAGGATGGCTTCGGTGATGTCGGTCAGCTGGTGCACCTGGTCGGGGCTCAGCGCACCGATGACGTGCTTGCGCACGTTGGCAACGTGGCCTGGCGCGGCGTCGCGCACCTTCTCCATGCCGGCGTCCGTCAGGTGCGCGTTGGTCGCCCGCGCGTCCTGAGGGCAGGGACGCCGCTCGATCAGGCCGCGCTCCTCGAGTCGTCGGACGACGTGGGACAGCCGAGGCAGGGTGGCGTTGGTCAGCGCGGCCAGGGCGGTCATCCGCAGCGTGCGCTGCGGCGCCTCGGACAGCATCGCCAGAACGAAGTACTCGAAGTGGGTCACCTGGGCGTCCCGGCGTAGCTGCGAGTCCAGCGCGCCGGGAAGCACTTCGAGCACGGCGGCCAGGCGCACCCAGGCTGCCAGCTCGTCACGGTCCAACCATGTTTCGTCCACGGGGACATCCTCCCAGGGAACACTTGTATCTACAACTAATTCTGAGTATGGTGATTGTTGTAGGTACAACTAATTCTGTGGATCACCCGATCGAGGAGCAGTCATGGCAACCGTCAGCATCATCGGAACCGGCAACATGGGTCAGGCCATCTCCGGCATCGTCACCAAGGGCGGCAACGCCGTCGAGGTGTTCAACCAGTCGACCGCGGGCAAGCCGATCACCGGCGACATCGTCGTTCTCGCCGTCCCCTACGCAGCGATCTCCGACATCGTCGCCAAGCGGGCCGACGAGCTCGCCGGCAAGATCGTCGTCGACATCACCAACCCGGTGAACTTCGAGACCTTCGATTCCCTGGTCGTGCCGGCAGACAGCTCGGCCACCGCCGAGATCGCCGCAGCACTGCCGCAGTCGCGGGTGCTGAAGGCGTTCAACACCACCTTTGGAGCGACCCTGGCCAGCGGCACCGTTGGCGAGGTTCCGACCACCGTGCTGATCGCGGGCGACGACGCCGACGCCAAAGCCCTGCTGGCCGGTGTGATCACCGCTGGCGGCCTGAACGCCGTGGACGCCGGCTCGCTGCGCCGCGCCCGTGAGCTGGAAGCCATCGGCTTCACCCAGATCTCGCTCGCCGCCGGCGAGAAGATCTCTTGGACCGGTGGGTTCGCCGTCGTCTCCTGACCATCGTTTCCGCCTCGGTCCGGGCCCGACTCCGGCCTGGACCGAGGCTGCACAGACAAGGACTCAAGGAAATGGCCGTCGCCCCGGTTCGCCTCAACCACGCCGTACTCTTCGTCGCCGATCTCGATCGCTCGGTGAACTTCTACACCCAGGTCTTCGGAATGGACCTGATCACCCGCGAAGCGCGGCTCAGCGCCGCCTTCCTGCGCCTGCCTCGCTCGGGGAATCACCACGACCTCGGCCTGTTCGCGCTGAGCGGGGCCGTCCGCAGGTCACCTCGTTCGGTTGGTCTCTACCACCTGGCCTGGCAGCTCGACACCATCGATGAGCTGGTGGAATTCCGGCAGGTCCTGCTCGATGCCGGAGCGCTCACCGGGGAGTCGAATCACGGCGCCACCAAGAGCCTCTACGGCGCCGACCCGGACGGCAACGAGTTCGAGATCATGTGGATGCTGCCGCGCGAGGAGTGGGGCATCTACGAGCAGGAGGCCATGGTCGAGCGCCTCGACCTTGCGGCCGAGGTCGCGCGTTGGTCCGGGATTCGCACGGCCGGCGTGCTCGTGCCCGAGCCGGTGGAGCGCACATCTTGAGCGACGTCCCCGAACCGCAGGTCAGCTGGCACGCACCGGACGATGGGACGGCCCCGATCGTGGTGCTCCTGCACGGCCGCGGCTCGAACGAGCAAGAGATCGTCGGGCTCGCCGACCGCCTCCCGGTCGGCCCGGTTTACGCCGCCCTCCGGGCCCCGATCGCCGAGGGCTCGGGCTTCGCCTGGTTCGCCAACCGGGGGATCGGACGGCCGGTGCCGGAGTCGCTGGCCGAGACGATCGCCTGGTTTCGCGCCTGGCTCGACACAGTCGCACCGTCCGGCCGGCCCGTCGTTCTGGTCGGATTCAGTGGCGGTGCAACCTTCGCCGGCGGCCTTGTCCTCGATGACCCGGAACGCTTCACGGGATTGGCAACGCTCTATGCCACACTGCCCTTCGACGCGGGGGTACCAACCACGCCGGGGCGCCTGCGCGGTGTTCCGGTGCTCATCGCCCAGGGAGACGCAGACCAGATGATTCCGGCCGAGCTGCAAGCCAGGACGTGGGAGTACCTGCACGGGGAGTCAGGTGCGGCTGTCCTCGCTCGCCGCTCCACCGGCGGCCACGCCATCACCAGAAGTGACGTCACGGCGCTCGGCGCCTGGATCGAAAGCGTCGTCTGATGGACCTCGGCCTCCACGATCGCGTTGCCATCGTCACCGCTGCCTCCAAGGGGCTCGGTCGAGCCGCCGCTCAGGCGCTGGCCGCCGAGGGTGCCAAGGTCCTGCTCAACGCCCGGGACGCGGTCGCGCTCGAGGCCGTCGCGGCCGGTATTGATGACGCCCTGGTGGTTCCCGGTGACATCACCGACCCGGCCTTGCCCGCGCAGCTCGTGGACGCGGCCATGCAGCGCTGGGGGCGGGTCGACATCGTCATCGGGAATGCCGCTGGTCCGCCGAGCGGCGGTGCGCTCGAGGTGGACGACGCTCAGATCCTGGACGCGATCAACGCGAACCTGCTGAGCTCCGTTCGGCTGGCTCGTGCCGCGATTCCACAGATGCGTGTAAATGGTTGGGGGCGTGTCTGTTTCATCGCGTCCTCGGCAGTTCGGCAGCCGATCCGTGACCTCGCGCTCTCCAACCTGGCCCGCACCGGGCTGTGGGCCTGGGTCAAGACGGCCGCCCAGGATCTCGCCGACGAAGGAATCACGGTGAACCTCGCCTGCCCTGGCCTGCACGCCACCGACCGGCTGCTGGAGCGCGGCGTGACCGGCCGGACCGGCGATCCCGCCGACTTCGGCAAGGTGGTCGCGTTCCTCTGTTCCGAGCCGGCGAATTTCGTCAACGGGACTGCCATCGGCGTCGACGGTGGTTCGGTCGCGGGCCTGCTTTAGGGCGTTTCCGCTGGTGGGTGGGTGTGATGTTCGAGGGCCCGGGTCAGCAGGCGGACCAAGTGGCCTCGTTCCTCGGGTGAGAGGGCTGCCAGCAGCGAGTCCTGCACCTCGTCAAGGGTCTCGCCGAGCTGGTGTAGTCGCTGGGCTCCGGCCTCGGTAATCGTGATGGTGTTGCGCCGGCGGTCGGTCGGGTCCGCGACCCGGACAACGAGGCCTTGGTCGGAGAGTTCGTTGATCGCCTCGACGACGTAGCTGCGGTCGATCTGGCAGCGCCGCCCCAGCGCCGCTTGGCTGGCTGGGCCGAACTCCTCCAATGCTGCCAGCAGGGCGTAGTGGTAGCGGCGCCATTCACCGTCAGCGAAGGCTGCCGCTTGGAGTTGACCGACCTGTTTCGCGAGGTGGGTGATGAGCCAGCTGGGAGTGGAGCGCAGTCGGCTGGGGGTGCGGCTGTCCGCTGCGGTGGCCATCCGAAGAGGCTAGCAACAACTGTTGGCCCGGCCAACGATTTGAGTTAACGTTGGTCGGGTCAACGTTGGCCGAGCCAACATTAGGGTGATCAAACCTGGCGAAGGGAACTTCGACATGCCTCAGATTCGCGTGCTCGATTCGACCATCCACTATCAGGAGTCGGGCAGTGGAACGGCCATGGTCTTTCTGCACGGCAACCCGAGCTCGTCGCACCTGTGGCGCAAGGTGCTTCCGAGCGTGGGCCCGGGGCGGTTGCTCGCGCCCGACCTGATCGGGATGGGCCGGTCCGGCAAGCCCGACATCACCTACAGCTTCGCCGATCATGCGCGCTACCTGGACGCCTGGTTCGACGCCCTCGAGCTGGATCGGGTCATCCTGATCGGCCACGACTGGGGCGGCGCACTGGCCTTCGACTGGGCGGCCCGGCACCCCGACCGGGTGGCCGGCCTCGCGTTCCTCGAGGCCATCGTCAAACCAATGGCCTGGGAGGATCTTTCGCCGCAGGCCCGAGAGCGCACGGAGCTGATCCGGACCCCTGGTGCCGGCGAAGAGATGGTGCTCGATCAGAACCGCTTCCTCACCGGGGCCTTCACCGGTGGAGTGCTCACCCCGGTGAGCCAGGAAGACCTGCAGGCCTATCTCGCGCCCTTCCCGACGTCGCAGAGCCGCCGGCCGATCCTCGCCTGGGCACGTCAGCTGCCGCTTGGCGGTCAACCGGCCGAACTCGTGGCTCGGATCGAAGAGTACGACCGGTGGCTCGCGACCAGTCCGAACGTGCCCAAACTGCTGATGACCTTCACGGGTTCACCCACCCTGATGATCAACCAGAAGCTGGCCGAATGGTGCACGAGCCAGATTGCCTCGGTGGAGTCCGTCTCCTGCGGCCAGGCCGGGCACCACGCTCCGGAGGACCGTCCCCAGGAGATCGCCGCCGCCATCTCCGCCTGGGCCGATCGGCATGGGCTGCGTTAACGGGACTTTGGGCTCTACCCGGGCGATCGGCGTGGGCGTCGAATAATGGAATGAGCGCAACCGGAAACCTGGAATCAGCACCTGACGATGGTGGTCGGACCCATCCGCTGCATCCGGCAGTCACTCGGTTGGACGACGCCGAGTGCTGGGAACTCCTTCGTCAAGTCCGTTTCGGTCGATTGGTGATAGCCGCCGTCGGGGATATCGACGTCTTTCCGATCAATTTCGCGGTGGACGGTCAATCCATCGTCTTCCGAACATCTGAGGGCACCAAGCTGCTGGAATCGGTGATCAGCGATCTGGTGGCCGTCGAGGCCGATGAACGTAACGTGCTGGCAGGGGAGGCCTGGAGCGTGGTGGCCAAGGGCACGCCGCACCGGCTGGAGCGGTTCGACAGCATCTATGCGGCGCAGCGGCTCAACATTCGGCCCTGGATCGAGGACTACCCGAAAGAGCATTTCGTCCGGGTGCAGGTGCGTAGCATCAGCGGCCGCCGATTCCAGGCCGCACCCAATCCGGGATAAACCGGCCAGTCATATTCAGGCCGCTATTTTGGCGATCCGCGGAGCTTTACCATGCGGCCACCGATAAAGTTCTCGAAGAATAATCCAAGGTATCGGGCAATTCCCGCCAGGGGTGTGCCGCTCGACCGTCGCACATTGGAGTTCTTCGCGTGGCCACACTGCTGCACATCGACTCGTCCGTGTTCCCGGCCCCCAGGTCGTCCTCTCGCTCGGTGACCGAAGCGTTCCGGAAGACCTGGGAAGAACGGCATCCCCAGGGCTCGGTCATCTACCGTGACCTCGCGGTGAACCCGGTTCCACATATCAGCGCCGCCGGGCACAGCGCTGCGTTTGTCGACCCCGCGACGCATACCCCGGAGCAGGCTGCGGCCTTCTCCGAGCGGGTGCAGCTGATCGAGGAACTGGAGCAGGCGGACGCCGTTCTGCTCGGCGCTCCGATGTACAACTTCTCTATTCCCTCCACACTCAAGGCCTGGTTGGACAACGTGGTGCTGATGGGCCGGACCTTCGACGGTGACAACTCGTCGGCAAAGGGCACCCCGGTCACCGTGGTGGCGAGCCGCGGCGGCACTTACGCGCCCGGCACTCCGCGCGAAGGTCACGAGTACGTGCAAAACTATCTGCAGGCCATCCTGGGTGACACGCTCGGCCTGGAACTGACCTTCATCGTCCCTGAACTGACGATGGCCCCGCACGACCCGGCGATGTCCGACCTGATCTCGGTCTTCGAGGCCTCCCGCACGAAAGCCCATGCCGACGCCAGTGCCATGGCCAAGGAACTGGTGCAGCGTTTGGTGCCCAGCGTCGGCTGAGCATGATCGCGATGAGGGTTCGGCGCACCCCATCCCGAATGAACCCGCGCGGCTACCTCGCCATGAGGTGGGGGTGATCTGCGCTGACGTCCCTGCCTGTCACCTGTTCAACGATCGGCTGACCTGGCAGGCTTCCGGTTATGGAACGTGTGGTGGGAATCGGTGGGTACTTTCTCCGTGCAGCGGATCCGGTGGCCCTGAGCGCGTGGTACCGAGAAACCCTCGGTCTCGATGCCGACGAGAACGGAGTGTGGCATCAGGAAACCGGCCGCACCGTTTTCGCGACCTTCGAGACTGACACCGACTACTTCGGATCGCCGTCCCAGCACACCATGCTCAACTTTCGAGTCCATGATCTGGACGCCATGCTGGCGCAGCTTCGCGAGCTCGGGGCCGACGTCGCGCCCGAGGTTCAAGATTTCGAAGGCGTCGGCAGATTCGGGTGGGTCACCGATCCCGAGGGCAACCGGATCGAACTTTGGCAGCCGGCCAGCACGACCGATCGCGGCGTCTGATACCCGAGGTTGGAAGCGGCTGAGCCCAGGCCGTTGCGCTCGGCAGAACCGCTGGCGCTGCCGCCGAAGGGCCGTGACTGCGGACACTAAGGTGGGGGCATGGAGTCGGTGGAGGTGCGCCTGGACGTCTGGGTGTCGTCCGTGCGGCTCTTCAGAACCCGCTCTGCCGCTTCGCAGGCCTGCCGCGGTGGGCACGTGGCGGTCAACGGTCACAAGGCCAAGCCCTCGACGCTGGTGCGGGTCGGTGACCGAGTCACGGCGCTCACGCTCGGCGGCGAACGGATCGTGGTGGTCCGGCGCCTGATCGAGAAGCGGGTCGGGGCGGGCGTGGCTGTCACCTGCTTCGACGATCTCACGCCGCCTCCGCCGCCGAAAGAAGAGATCGCCCTGGTCGCCGTCCGAGACCGTGGCACCGGTCGGCCGACCAAGCGCGACCGGCGTCAACTTGACCGCTTGCGGGAGGGCCTGAGCTGAGGGCATCGGAGCCCTTCAGGTCGCCTTCAGACGGTAGACCGAAACATGCGAGCGGGAATCCGCGGTGAACTCGGCCCCAGCCCAGTTCGCCTGCCTGGTCTCCAGCTCGAATCCGCCGAGCTCCGCCATCAGATCGAGTTCGGCCGGCCAGATGTAGCGATGCGGGCTGCGGCCCACCTCGGCCTGCCGACCTTCACCAAAGCGGAAGTGATGCGAGACGACGCGCTGCTGAAGGACGTCGTAGGTGTCCAAGCCGATGTACCCGGGCTCGGACTGCCAGACCGTGGCCTGCTGCCCAGGCGGTAGCTTGCGCAACTCTGGCACCCACAGTTCGATCACGAAGCGGCCGCCGGGTTCGAGATGACGAGCGGCATTGCGGAAACAGGCGACCTGAGCGGACTGGGTGAGCAAGTTGGAGATGGTGTTGAAGACGAGGTAGACGAGGCGGTACTCGCCGGGTGCGCGAGCGGTAGCCATGTCACCGACGACGACCGGGACCGTGCTCTCGTCCACTTTGGTACGGAGCTGATCAATCATTGGCTGGGACAGCTCGATGCCGGTGACCGGGACGCCACGTTCAGCCAGCGGGACCGCTACCCGGCCGGTGCCGATGGCGAACTCGAGCGCTCGGCCGGTGCCGGCCAGTTCGGCGAGGCGGTCCACCGTCGGCCCGATCACCTCGGGGGCGAACATGCCAGTTCCAGGAGTGTCGTATCGCTGGGCCGTGTCGAGGTTCCAGATCTCGTCCTGTGCCATACCGCCGACCATGCCAACTCAGCCGTGGCGGCGTCCACTCATTTGAACGCCCTCAGCACCGCTTTGGACCGTGAATGTGGTCGCTGAGGGCCCGGAAAGCAGTCCGTCTGTGCTCAGTGCAGCGAGAACGGCGGGTAGCGGTCGGTGACGAGCAGGAACGCGTACGCCTCGACGCGCAACCACCAGCGGGCGACGCCGACCACGAAATCGAAGAGCCCGCGCGGGTATCGACCGGTGAACAGAATCGAGAACCAGGCGATGACGACGGCGAAGAAGGCGCCGATCGACAGCACGATGAGGATCAGGTAGTGCGGGATCGCGAGGAACCACTTCACCACCGGCAGCCAGCGGTTCAGGTCGGTTCCGGCGTCCGGGTAGTCGACCTCGAGGTGCACGTTCTGTTCCTCGACGGTTGACGGGTATTCGTCGGTGAGCAGCGCGACATAGGCGCCGACCCGGGCGCTGAACCGGGCGAGCTCCAACGCGAAATCGAACCACCAGCGCGGATAGCGTTGCCTGAACACGATCATCAGCACGGTCGCGATGAACAGCCCGGCGGCGATGCCACCGCCAGTGGTGCGCACCGCCTCGCCACTACCGTCGTACTCGGTTCGGCTCGCACCCGCAGTAAGAACAGTGAGGACGATGCCGATCGGGATCGCGAGGATCAGACGGAAGGCGGTCGTCACCCGATTATGCGTTTCGGGGTAGTCGACATCTAGGCGGGCAGGATAGACCGTGGGTGCCGGCTGCATCGTCATGTGGACTCCAGAAATGAGTCGATGCTGAGCCCGATCGGCTACGCGATATCGCTCGCATATGCTTTACGAGCATTTTCAGTTCAATCCTGTCCCCGCTGGATCGGCCCGGTCAATCGTCGCGACCACCCGACTTTCGTATTCCAGATATCAGGGGCCGTGCTGCGCCCAGGCCCGGGCTCTCACTCCGGGGAGCGGCAGCGCGGAGCCCAAGTCAGGGCCTTGTGGGTTGCCCGGTCGGCCGATGTCGGGACTCGGCTTCAGCACCGGGCAGGCACAGCCGACATCAACACGGATGGCTGCCATTGACGACCCCCGCACGGACGCTGGCGATTCGGTCGCAGAGCGAGCCGACGGCACCCTGCTGTACGAAAGCGGACGAACCCGCGTGCTCCGCCGGACGGTGACCAGCCCCGTGCCGCCGCAGGCATCTGGCGATGGAGCGAGTGCCGCGACGATGGATGTGATCTGGAAGATGCCGCTCGGCGCTGGGGCTGCCGAGCGGAGGCGGCATGAAATGGCTGTCCTGGCGGGGTTGGCGGCAGTGCCCGGGGTGGCGCATTTGGTGCCGATCGAGGCGCCGGACGGGTTCGCGGTGGAGGACGTCGGTGGGGTGTCGTTGGCCTCGGTGCTGGGTGCTGCGGCGGGTGAGGGGGTTGCGGCCGGGGTGGGGGTGGTAGATCTGGTGCGGTTTGGGTTGGGTTTGGCTCGGGTGCTGGCTGGGGTTCATCGAGTAGGGGTGATGCACAAGGATATTAATCCGGCGAACATTTTGGTGGTGGGTGCGGATCGGCGGCCGGTGCTGGTTGATTGGGATTTGGCCACGACGTTTGCGGTGGAGCGGCCGGGGTTTACGCATGAGAGCACGATTGCGGGGACGTTGGCGTACCTGGCTCCGGAGCAGAGTGGCCGGACGGGGCGAGGGGTGGATCAGCGGGCGGACTTGTATGCGATGGGTGCGACTTTGTACGAGTGTGCGGTGGGCCGGCCGCCGTTCGGGTTGGGTGATGCGCTGACGTTGATTCATGATCATCTGGCTTTGGTTCCGATGGCTCCGAGTATGGTGAATGTGGCGGTACCGGAGGTGCTGTCGGACATCATCATGCGGTTGCTGGAGAAGGAGCCGGATCGGCGGTACCAGAGCGCGCAGGGTTTGGCTCATGATCTGGCTCGGTTGCTGGATTCTCTGACGGTGAACGGCGACCCGGACGAGGGCTCGGCGGGAGTCTCCGGATTTGTGTTGGGCGAGCGGGACTTTCCGATCCGGATCTGTGCACCGTCGCAGTTGGTGGGGCGGGACGTCGAGATCGCCCAGCTGAGTGCGGCTCTGGAGTTGGCGGCAGCTGGTGGGGCACGGGGTCTGCTGGTGACCGGTGCGCCGGGGGTGGGTAAGAGCTCGCTGATCGGTGAGTTGCGTTCGATGGTGACGGCGAAGTCGGGGTGGTTCGTTCAGGGCAAGTTCGACCAGAACCGCCAGGACGAATCCAGCGACGCCGTGGCCCAGGTGATCCAGGCGCTGGCCCGACTGCTGCTGGCTGAGCCGGAGCATGAGTTGGCGGTGCTCCGCGAGCGGATCCGCGAGAGCGTTGGGGCCGACGCCGATCTGCTGGTCACGCTGTTGCCCGACTTCGCCGTGCTGCTCGACATCGCGCCGACCGAAATCACCGGCGACCGCCAGTCAATCGTGGCTCGAGCGTTTCGGGCCGGGTTGGGGATGCTGCGGGCGCTGGCCTCGCCGGAGCGGCCGGTCGTGATGGTGATCGATGACCTGCAGTGGGCGGGGGAGTTCCCGATCGCGTTCCTGGACGCCGTCCTGATGGATGAGACCCTGTCCGGTCTATTGCTGGTCGGCGCCTATCGCGACGCCGAGGTGGATGAGGCGCACCCGCTCTCGGCCATGCTGACCCGTTGGGAACGTCTTGCCGCCGCCCCCACCCGGTTGCGGTTGGCGAACCTGCCGCGCGTACATCTGGGCACGATGCTGGGACAGATGCTGAGGTTGCCCTCGGACCGGTCATTGGAGCTGGCCGAGGCGATCACCCCCCGAACCAAAGGCAATCCCTACGACACGGTAGAGCTGGTCAACGCCCTGCGCAGGGAGGGCGTCCTGAGTGTTGGCGATACCGGCTGGCACTGGGACGCCGAAAGCATTCGGCGCTTTGTCGGTCAAGGGGACGTCGTCGACCTGCTGATCGCGCGGATCGAGGCCCTGCCCGCCGAGGCGGTTTCCCTTCTTGACGTGCTCGCCTGTCTCGGCGGTGACGTAGAGCTGGATCTGCTGGCGCTGGCAGCCCGGTTGGACCGGAATGCGTTGTCCCAGGCTCTGGCGCCCACTCTGGAGGACGGGTTGCTGGTGATGATCAACAACACGGCCCCGGCGGTGCAGTTCCGCCACGACCGGGTCCAGCAGGCCGCCGCCGCTCGGCTCGGGCTCCGTCCGCGTCAGCTGCTGCAACTGCAGTTGGCCCGCCGGCTGGCAGTGCATCCGCACCTGGAAGCCGCTGCCGCCGAGCAGTATCTGGCCTCCGCGCCGGACCCCAGCGAGGTGGGGGAGCGCTACCGGGTCGCGAAAATGTTCCGGGCGGCAGCAGCGCACACCCGGGTGATTAACCAGGTCCGATCCGAGCGGTTCCTCGCCGCCGCAGTTGCTCTTCTCTCTGCGGAGAACGGCGAACTCAGGCCTGAAGTGATGGATTTCGAATTCTTCACCGACTTGCTGATCGAACACCACGCCGCCCTGTGCAGCCTTGCTCGGCAGGAAGAGGCAGACAAGCTCTACGAACAGATCGCGCACCGGGCGCCCGGTCCGGCCGAGTTGGCTGGTGCCGCTGCGGCTCAGGTCGGAAACCTGACCGCGCAGGGTCGTTTGGGGGAGGCTGTGGCCCTCGGCATCGAACTGCTGACGCAACTCGGCTTCCCGCCACCTGATCCGGAGAACCTTAACGCGGCCCTCAGCTCCGGCCTGGACCTACTTGAACAGTGGGTGGCGGCCGGCCCACAACCCGATGAGCTGGACCGGCCCGAACCCAGCGACCCGCGGATCGTCGCCGCCACCCAGGTGATCTCGCGGACGTTCACCCCGGCTTACATGTCAATGCATCCATTGATGCCGTGGCTGACCGTGCTGACCCATCGGATCTGGGTGCAGCATGGGCCGAATGCACCACTGATGACCACCCTAGGCGGGCTGTCGTTGCTGGGGATTGTGCATCGGCAGGAGTACGTCATCGGCTACCAGGCTAGTCAGCGGATCTTGGCTGTCGGCGAGGCCCGGGGTTACGAACCGGCGACCTCCCGGCTGCGGACCACCTTCTCTATGGTGTCTCAGCCCTGGCACGAGCCAATGGAAGAGGTCATCGCGCACGCTCGGTCGGCTCGCGAGGGCCTGCTTCGCCATGGGGAGCTGCAGTTCGCTTCCTACACGTATGCCTGCACCCAGGAGGGGATGCTGGTTTGCGCGCCCACGCTTGACGAGTGTGCGACCGAATACGCCACCGCGGCGGCCTTCCGGGCCCGAATCGGTGATGAGGCCTTGGCCTCGTTCAGCCTGGCGCATCGGCAGTTCATCCGTTGCCTCACCGGGAAGACGGAACCGATTGGCACGTTCGACGACGACTCCTTCGACGAGAGGGGGTATCCGGAGCGGATGAGCGGGAGCCCGATCGCCGTCTTCAATTTCCATCACCGCAGGGCGCTGGCCGCTGCCATCTTCTGGGACGTCGATCAGCTTGCGCACCACGCGAGCAAGGCGATGCGTTTCCTGGACCATACTCCGGGCCTCTATTCGTCCGCCCTGACGAATCTCCTGCATGCGCTGGCCTGTGCCGATCAGGTCAAAACCGCTGGGCTGGAAGACCGCCCGGCCGCATTGTCCGAGTTCGATCGATCCCGGAACTGGATAGCCGCCCGCGCTGTCGACGCACCAGACAACTTCGGCTACCTTTTGAACTGGTTGGACGCCGAAAAGGCTTGGTCAACTGGTGAGTTCAGCAGTGCGGCCGCTGCCTTCGACACTGCGCTGGGTGACGTCACGCGCCGCACCCGTCCCTGGCACACAGCGATCATCACCGAACGCACCGCCCGCTTCCACCTCGCTCACGGCCTCACCTACACCGGACGCATCCTCCTCGCCCAGGCCCGCACCCACTACCAGAACTGGGGCGCCATCGCCAAGGTCACCGAACTCGACCGCGAATTCCCCCACCTCAAAACGGCCCGACCAACCCAAGCCCCCAGCACCACCCTGGCCACCTCCCTCGCCACCTCGCTCGGCTCCGGACACACCTCCGTGGTCTCCGCCGAAACCATCGACCTGATGGCCGTTCTGCGCGCCGCCCAGGTCCTCAGCTCCGAAACCAACCTCGACCAACTCCGCACTCGCATCGTCGAAGTCCTGACCACCTTGACCGGCGCCACCTCCGTCCAACTTCTGCTGTGGAACCCTGACGCCCAAACCTGGTCCCTGCCCGCCGTCACGGACTCCGGCACGAGGACGGACGGCGAGAGCCGGGCGAACGCCGGCAGCGGGGAGGGCAGCATCAGCGTGGACGAGGCCGGTCGGCAGGGACTGATCTGCCTGTCCGCGTTCCGCTACGCCGAACGCACCCAGCAACCCCTCCTCGTACCCGACGCCACCCACGACGACCGCTTCGCCCGCGACCCCTACCTCAGCGGCCTGCAATCCTGCTCCCTGCTCGTCGTCCCCATCCTCTCCCGCGGCACCCCCCGCGCCATGCTCCTGATGGAAAACCGACTCACCCACACCCTCTTCACCACCGAACGCCTCGACGCCGTCCTCCTCATCGCCGGACAACTCGCCGTCTGCCTCGACAACGCCCTCGCCGAACGCTTTCGATCCCTGGTCCACCGCTCCTCCGAACTCACCCTCGTCTGTGACCGCACCGGCACCATCTCCTACGCCAGCACCGCCGCCACCGACATCCTCGGCATCCCCGACGCCCACCTCACCGGCCAAAAAATCTGCACCCACATCCACCCCGACGACCGCGACACCTTCCGCACCTGGGTCCAAACCACCGGACCCACCGGCCACACCCTCGAATGCCGACTACACCGACCCACCCCCCACTGGGTCGAACTCACCTGCACCGACCTCACCACCGACCCCGCCGTCGCCGCCCTCGTCCTGCACCTACGCGACGTCACCGACCGCCACACCCTCGAAAACGAACTCCGCCACGCCCAAAAACTCGAATCCGTCGGCCAACTCGCCGCCGGCATCGCCCACGAAATCAACACCCCCATCCAATTCATCTCCACCAACCTCCACTTCATCGCCGAAAGCCTCACCCCCATCACCAACTTGCTCGACGGCTACCGCACCTCGATCAGTACCCTCACCACCGACCAGAAGGACGGCCGTAACGATGGCGGCAGTGACGAAGACAGCCTCCGCACCGCCCTCACCACCGCCCATCACGCCCTCCTCGCCCAAGAGCACGCCATCGACCTCGACTTCCTGAGCACCGAAATCCCCCTCGCCACCACCCAAGCCCTCGACGGCACCCACCGCGTCGCCCGCATCGTGCACGCCATGAAAGCTTTCGCCCAACCCAGCAGCGACACCCAAACCCCGGCCGACCTCAACGAAGCCATCCGCAACACGGTCATCGTCGCCGACAGCCACATCCAACCCGTCGCCGACGTCATCCTCGACCTCGCCGACCTACCCCCGGTCCTCTGCAACCTCGCCGACATCAACCAAGCCATCCTCAACCTCATCATCAACGCCGCTCACGCCATCACCGATGCCGCCCAAGCCGGGCGTGGGCGCGGCACCCTCACCATCCGCACCCGCGCCGAAACCACCACCGGCCCGGCCGTCGGCACCGTCATCATCGAGATCCAGGACACCGGCACCGGCATCCCCGCCGATATCGCGGACCGGGTCTTCGACCAATTCTTCACCACCAAGCCCATCGGCACCGGCACCGGACAAGGCCTCGCCCTCGCCCACACCCTCATCCACGACCGGCACCACGGCACCCTCACCTTCACCACCACGCCAGGCACCGGCACCACCTTCACCATCCGCCTACCCAACAACTACAACCCCCCGACCAGCGGCCAGCCAGCCTGACCCCACCGCAACCTCAAGCGCGCACCCGGCAGCGCTGACTCCGACGTTCACTAGGGCACCCCGCCGGACCACAATCATGATCGCTGAAGAGATCGCTGAAATAGGATGCGGTGTTATCACCCCCACTTCATTTCAGCCAACCCTGCAGCCACGCGAATTGCTCCCAGCGGGCGCCCGGAACGCTGCCGATCTCGCCCATGAACCGCGCGGTTGCCTGATCTCCCGCCGACGGTTCGATGGCTGCAGAATGGGTGACATGGACTCCGCGTACCGAATCTGCTTCGTCTGCACCGGGAACATCTGCCGCTCCCCGTCGGCCGAGGTCATCGTGCGGGCCTTGGCCGAGCGTGCCGGAATTCTCGGCGTCCAGCTGGACTCGGCCGGCACCGGGGACTGGCATGTCGGTCAACCGGCCGATCCACGTGCACTGATCGCCCTGACCGCAGCCGGCTACGACGGCCGAGCACATCGAGCTCGGGGGTTCGCTCGAGAATGGTTCGGCGAGCGGGAGCTGATCGTTGCGCTGGATCGGGGACACGCGCGGCTGTTGCGGTCCTGGGCGCCGGATGCGCAGGCGCGAAGCCGGATCAGATTGCTGCGCTCCTTCGACCCGGCGGTTCGGGTGGACGAGAACCACCGGCTGATCGACGTCGCCGACCCGTACTACGACGGTGCCGCCGCGTTCACCGAGATGGTGGAGCAGATTGAGGCGGCCGGCGCGGGGCTGCTGGCGTGGACCGGCTCGAGACCGGCCCAGCTGAGCTGAAATGCATTTCACCAAGCGGGATCCGGTAGCGGCGCCGGGCTTCTTCCAGTGTGAGGCGGCGGGGCTGCGCTGGCTCGGCGAAGCCGTGCGAGGGGTGCCGGTGGCCGAGGTGCTGGCGGTCACCGACACGTCGATCACCCTTCCTCGATACCCCAATCGCAGCCCGAGCCGGGACGACGCCAGCGAATTCGGCCGGCGCCTGGCGTTTACCCACCGAGCGGGGGCCGGGCATCACGGTGCACCGCCGCCGGGGCGGCGAGACGGCTTCATCGCCACCTTGCCGCTACCGCACCTGGCGGAGCCGCCGGCCAGCTGGGGCGAGTTCTATGCCCGCTGCCGGTTGGAGCCGTTCGCCAGGGCGGCCGAGGCAGCCGGAAGCCTCGACCCGCAGGCGGCCGGCGACGTCCGCGCGGTGTGTGAGCGCCTGCGCGCCGGAGATCCGGAACTGACCGGGTCGGCGGTGCCACCGGCTCGACTGCATGGTGATCTGTGGAGCGGGAACGTGCTGTGGACCAGGCACGGCGCCCGGTTGATCGACCCGGCCGCTCACGGCGGGCACCCAGAGACAGACCTGGCGATGCTCGCCCTCTTCGGCTTTCCCTACCTGGACGAGGTGCGCGCGGCCTATGTCGACACGTCGCCGCTGCCGTCCGGGTGGGAGGAGCGAGTCGGGCTGCACCAGTTGCATCCGCTACTCGTCCACGCTGTGCTTTTCGGACCGTCGTACGGCGCTCAGGTCGGCCAGGTTGCCCGCCGGTACGGCCGCGGTCGTTGAACGGCTTCCGCAATGGGCCGATCAGGGGGAAACTGACAGGCGAAACACGGGTGAAATGAATAGGGGTGCTGGTAGCGGCGAATTCGAGCGACCCTATTGACACTAAGTCGTACGGGTGCGAACGTCTCCAAGATCGTTCGGACCCATACAATCAGGGGAGTTCAACGTGAGCCTGTCACCCGCGCCCGTCGAGACCGAAGGCACGGCGCTGCGCAGCGGCCGACTCGGGGTCGTCGGCATTGTCTTCTACGTCATCGCAGCGGCCAGTCCACTGGTAGGCATGACCGGAGCCCTCCCGGTCGCGATCGTGCTGGGCAACGGTGCAGCCGTCCCGGGGGCCTATCTCGCGGTGGGCATCGTCCTGCTGCTCTTCAGCGTCGGGTACGCCGCGATGAGCCAGCGAGTCACCAACAGTGGGGCCTTCTTCGCCTATGTCGGTCGGGGCCTCGGAATTGGGCCCGGGGTCGGCAGCGCCTACGTCTCGCTGGTCGCGTACCTCGCCATCCAGCTGGCCATCTTCGGCTTCTTCGGTGCCGTCATGGCCAGTGAGATGCAGTCGTCCTTCGATCTGAACCTGTCCTGGTGGATCTGGTCGCTGCTGGCCTGGGCCCTGGTGCTGGCACTGTCCGCCTTCAGCGTCGATGTCGGCGCCAAAGTGCTGGGCGTCTTGATGCTGCTGGAGCTCGGCTCTTTGCTGCTGACCGCGGGCGCGGTTCTGGTGCAGGGCGGCGGTCCGGACGGCATCGACCTGGGTGCCTCCTTCGCTCCGGGCAACATCCTGGTGGGTGGTATCACCGGCTCTGCGGGGATCGCGTTGGCCTTCGCCTTTGCCTCGTTCATCGGGTTTGAGGCCACCGCCATCTACGGCGAGGAATCCAGGGACCCCAAGCGGACCGTCCCGATCGCGACCTACCTCGCGGTCACGATCATCACCATCCTCTTCGCTCTGACCACCTTGGCCGTCGTCTCGGCGCTGGGCGCCACCCAGGCGGTGGACGAGGCCGTCAAGCGCTCCAGCGTGGACGGCGTTCCGCTGGCCAACTCCGCCGAGGTGATCTTCTCGGTCGCCCGGGAGTACGTCGGCGGTTGGCTGGCCGACCTGATGAGCTGGCTGGTGCTGAGCAGTCTGTTCGCCGGCATGCTCGCCTTCCAGAACTCGGCCGCTCGCTACTTCTACTCGATGGGCCGCGCCGGGGTGCTGCCGCGCCGGCTGGACCAGGTCAACCAGGCCGGTGCTCCGCTGGTCGGCTCGATCGTCACGTCGGTGATCACCGGCGTCGTCATCGTGCTGTTCGCCGTGACGGACAAGGATCCGGTACTCAACCTGTTCTTCTGGTTCAGCGGCCTCGCGGTGGTGGCGATCGTGCTGGTCGAGTTCCTGGTCTGCCTCGCGGTGATGGCCTACTTCCGCCGGCACCCCGAGGAGACCACCAGCTGGCAACGGCTGGTGGCACCGATCCTCGCGGCGCTCGGCCTGGTGCTGGGGGAGTACCTGCTGATGTCCCGGTTCGGACTGCTGGCCGGCACGGTGGCCGACGGGGTCGACCCGAGCACCCAGGCCTGGGGGCTGAACCTGCTCGGCTACGTCCTGGTGTTCCTGCCCTTCGTGGTCTTCGCCGTAGGTGCGGTCGTGGGTACGGTTCGCCGTCGCGGTGAGAACGTTGCCGCCATCGCCGACCTGGTCAGTTGAGGTGTCGATGACCGCTACGCCCCGGATGCTGATGATCCTCAGCGAGAACTGGACCCTGACCTCCGGGCGGAACCTGCCGGAGCTGGTGCGGTGGGCCCGGGTGGCCGAGGACGCCGGCTTCGACGCGGTGATGCTCAGCGAGCACGTGGTGCTCGGCCCGGATGCCAGCGCCAACGGGGTAATGGGCAACCCGCGGGACTACGCGATGCCGGGCAACCAGGACCCGGAAATGCCGTGGCCGCATTCGCTGATGCTGCTGTCCGCCATGGCGTCGGTGACCACCCGGCTGCGCCTGGTGGCGGGAGCGATCATCGCGCCGCTGCGGCACCCGCTGCTGCTGGCGCGTGAGCTCGGCACCCTCGATCTGATCAGCCAGGGGCGCCTGGTGGTGCAGCCGACGGTGAGCTGGAGCCAGGACGAGTACGCCGCGCTCGGGGTTCCGTTCCGGAGTCGGGGCAAGATCCTCGACGAGCAGCTGGAGATCCTGGAGCTGGCCTGGAAGGGCGGGCCGTTCTCGTACGCCGGGCAGTACTTCGATTTCGCGGACGTCAGCTTGGAGCCGCGCGCCTACCGTCCGGACGGGCCCCGGTTGTGGTTCGGTGGCCAGACGCTGAGCCCTGCGGTGCTGCGCCGCCTGGTCCGATGGGGGTACGGCTTCCACCCGTTGGGTGATCCGGCGGCAGCCGATCTGGTCCAGCTGCAGACGGGTTTGCGGGCAGTGGGTCGGGACCTGGCCGACCTGGAGAAGGTGGGTGGTACCAGGGCGGTGTTCGCCGACGACGACTCACCGGCTGATCTCGGCCAGGCCATGGAGCCGATCCGGCAGCAGCTGGCCGACGGCTACACCACCTTCTGCGTCAAGCCTTCACAGTTCATCGACGATGTCCGGGAGCTCGAGGGTTTTTGCCGCGATGTCATGCGCCGAGCTGCGGCGATGGTGGCGTGACCGACGGCAGGGGTTGTCGGCGACCCATCCCCGCCATATCGTTTGGACCCGAATGAACTCGGCGAACCTCAGGAGCGGTGAGATGAGCGAGCACGCCCCCGTCCCCCTAGATCAGGTCGATCTGTCCGACCTCGACCGCTTCCGCGACAATGCGGCGTGGGGGCAGTTCGACACCCTGCGGCGCGAGGCCCCGCTGCACTGGAATCCCGAACCCGCGCCCAATCGTGGCTTTTGGTCGGTCACCCGGTACGAGGACATCTGGGCCGTGGACAAGGACACCGAGACGTTCACCTCGGAGAAGTTCGTCAACCTCGAGGAGGTCGACGATGACCTGATGGAGACCCGCCGTTCGATCCTGGAGACCGACGGGCCTCGGCACCTGGCGATGCGCCAGCTGATCGCCCGGGAGTTCAGCCCGCGCAATCTGATGAAGAACTACGAAGGTTTCCTGCGCGAGCTGACCAAGCAGACGGTCGACGAGGCGCTGAAGGAACCCGAGTTCGACTTCGTGGAGAAGATCAGTGCGGACTTCCCGATCCAGGTGCTGGCCCGCCTGCTCGACGTGCCGCTGTCGGATACCGGGCAGCTGATCGCCTGGGGCAACGAGATGGTGGGCAACACCGACCCGGAGTACACCGAGTACCCGCTGGACTCCCCGGAGAGCGAGAAGTACAAGCACCTGCCGTTCCGCTCGCCGACCACGCAGGAGGTCTTCGACTACGGCCGGGCGTTGCGCGACCGGCGCCGGGGAGGCGATGGCATCGACCTGGTCAGTCAGCTTGCCAACAAGCTGCCGGCGGACGGAGTGCCGCTCTCCGACCGCGATTTCGACAACTACTTCCTGCTGCTGGTGATCGCCGGCAACGAGACGACGCGGCATGCCATCAGCAACGCCATGCTCGGCCTGCTCGATCAGCGTGATCAACTGGCCCGACTGCAGCAGGATCCCGCGCTGATCCCCGGCGCGCTGGAAGAGTTGCTGCGGTGGGCCTCGCCGGTCTACCACTTCCGCCGGACGGCGACCCGCGACGTCGAACTGCACGGTCAGACCATCCGCGAGGGTGACAAGGTGGTGATGTGGTTCGCCTCGGGCAACCGGGACGAGGAGCGGTTCGCCGACCCCTACCGGATCGATGCCACCCGACCCAACGTCGATCACCTCACGTTCGGCAAGGGCAGCCCGCATCTTTGCTTGGGTAACGGCCTGGCCCGGATGGAGGTGCGCCTGATGTTCGAGGAACTGCTGCCGCGCCTGCGGACGGTAGAGCTCACCGGCGACGTCACCCGGGTGCGGTCCAACTTCGTCAATGGCATCAAAAGGTTCCCGGTCGCCGTCACCCCCCGCTGATCTTCGATCCCAGGGCTCACCGAATTGGAGACGTCGATGAACGACGTGCAGGGCTTCTTCTACCCGCGAACCGCCGGTGGCAGATCCGGGATCATCCCGGACCCGCCCTGGTACTACTCCGGTGACCTGCTGACCGTGGAGTACCGGACCAACCCGGAGCGGGTGGCCGAACTCCTCCCGGCCCCGCTGGAGCTGGCCCCCGAGGATCCCGGGGCCGTGGCGTTCATCTGGGCAGACTGGCAGTCCTGCTCCGGCAGTCGAGAGGAGCTCCTGGACCCGGTCCGGTCGCAGTACAAGGAGGCCTTCGTCGTCGTCCGGTGCAGTTTCGAGGGTCAGGTGTTCTCCCGCTGCGTCTACATCTGGGTGGACAAGGACTTCGCCATCGCTCGCGGCATCCACCAGGGATATCCCAAGAAGCTGGGCACGATGTGGCAGACCCGACCGCATCCGTTCGCGCATGCGGCGCCGCAGATCGGGCCGGGCGGCACCTTCGGGGCCACGCTGGCGGCCGGTGACCGGCGGCTCGCGGAGGCGGTGCTGACGCTGCGGGCGGAGAGTGCGGGCAACGGCTTCGTCAACGGCCACCCGATGGCCCACCATCGGATCTACCCGGGCATCGAGAGCGGGTCACCGGACGCCTTCGGTGAGCTGATCTCCTCGGGTGCGGCCGAGTTTCAGGGCGGCCCGGCCTGGACCGGGGACGTCGACCTGCGCCTGTTCGAGTCCCCGACCGAGGAGCTCAGCCGGCTGGAGGTCGACGAGATCATCGGCGGCTACTACCGCCAGGTCGGAGTGCGGTGGGACGGCGGCAGGTCACTGGCACGCAAGTCGGCCGACGGCTGGCAGAGCTCCACGGTGGGGGCTTGACCGCGTGGTGCAGGCTTCATATCGTTCGGATGCGAATGATCGCCCTGGTTCGGGTATCGAGGAGGGGCAAATGAGCGCGATTGTCATCGAGGGTGTCGAGGTCGACACCCGGCACTGGATCAACGGCGAGAGAGTCGCCTCAACGTCGTCCTTCGTCGACATCTCGCCGATCGACGAGACCGTCCTGGGCGAGATCGCCGCTGGTGGTGAGCATGAGGTCGACCTCGCCGTCCGGGCCGCCCGGACGGCGTTCGGAGCCTGGTCCGGCCTGCCGGTGGCCGAGCGATCGGCCATCCTGCGCCGGGTCGCCGACGGCATCGACGCTCGCGCCGAAGAATTGTCGCGGGTAGAAACTCGGGACAACGGTTCCTTGCTGCGCTCGCATCGCCGCGGCGTGATGCCCCGGGTGGGGATGAACTTCCGATATTTCGCCGACTGGGCCGAACAGCTGCACCACGAGGACCGAGAGATCCGCGGGCACCGGGAGCGGATCACCTACGATCCGGCCGGGGTAGTGGCCGTGATCACGCCCTGGAATGCCCCGCTGATGCTGGCGACCTGGCGGATCGGCCCGGCCCTGGCGGCGGGCAACACCGTCGTCGTCAAGCCACCGGAGTGGGCACCGCTGACCGCTTCCCTGCTGGCCGACATCGCTCACCAGGCTGGTCTGCCACCGGGCGTGCTGAACGTGGTCCAGGGCCTCGGTGCCGAGGCGGGTGCCGCGCTCACCCGGCATCCGGGGATCAACCGGCTCTCCTTCACCGGCTCCGTCCCGACTGCCGGTGTGATCGCCGCCGCCGCCGCGCCGAACATCGTCCCGCTCTCCTTCGAGCTGGGTGGCAAGTCGCCGCTGCTGGTCTTCGACGACTGCGACCTCGACCTCGCCGTGGACCTGGCGGTCGAGCAGTTCGACAACGCCGGCCAGGTCTGCCTGGGCGCCTTCCGGCTGCTGGTGCAGGAGGGGATCGCCGAGGAGTTCCTGGCCCGGGTCGTCGACCGGGCCTCCGCCCTGGTGCAGGGTGACCCGCGAGACGAGCGGACCGACGTCAGCGCGCTGGTCAGCCGGGCGCACTTCGAGCGGGTGAGCGGGTTCGTCGAGCGCGCGATCGCGGCCGGGGCCAAACCCGTGCTGGGTGGCGGGCCCAATCCCGACCTGGGCGGACTGTACTTCGCCCCGACGATTCTCACCGGCGCCGCACCCGGCGCCGAGATCATCACCGAGGAGGTGTTCGGTCCGGTGCTGACCTTCCAGACCTTCGCCACCGAGGAGGAGGGGGTCGCGATGGCGAACAGCACGCGCTTCGGGCTGGCCGCGACCCTCGTGACGGGCAACCCGGACCGGGCCGAGCGAGTCAGCGGCCGGCTCAATGCGGGCACCGTGTGGGTCAATTGCTTCTTCGTCCGCGATCTCGGTGCCCCCTTCGGGGGGAACGGAAAGTCGGGTATCGGTCGCGAAGGTGGGAACTGGTCCTTCGACTTCTACTGCGACGTGAAGAACAGCGTGTTCAGCCCTCACGGCTGGAGCGCCACGGAGAGGACTGACAGCTGATGGGTGAAGTCGTCGGCGCCGGGCTGCTCGCCCACGTGCCCACCATCGTGTTGCCCGAGGAGACGCGTCGCGAGCTCAACCACGGCCAGGACAGCACCCTCGTCCCGGCCCTGCGCCGGCTGCGCCAGGACGTCTTCGACACCCTCGACTACGACACGGTCGTCGTCCTGGACTCGCACTGGGCCACCACCGTCGAGTTCGTGGTGACCGCCCAGCGGCACCGCGCCGGGCTGTTCACCTCCGAGGAGTTGCCCCGGGGGATGAGCCAACGGCCCTACGACTTCGCCGGTGATCCCGAGCTGGCCTACCTGATCGAGAGCCAGGCATCCGCGCACAGCACCTGGATCACCGCGATCGAGGACGACCACCTGCCGATCTTCTATGCCACCACGAACCTGTGGGAGTACCTCGGTCAGGGCCTGCCCGACAAGCGCTGGATCAGCATCGGGGTCTGTCAGACCGCCGACACCGAGGACAATCTGCGGCTGGGCCGGGCCCTGGGCGATGCCATCGCCCAGTCCGATCGCAAGGTGCTGCTGATTGCCTCCGGCGCCATGTCGCACACCTTTTGGCCGCTGCGGCAGCTTAGGGACCATGAGGCCGCCGGGGTGGAACACATCTTCACCAAGGAGGCCGCGGCTGCCGACCACGAGCGCCTGGAGTGGTTCTCCCGCGGTGACCATGCCCAGGTGCTGGCGACGATGCCGGAGTTCTACCGCTACAAGCCCGAAGCCCGGTTCGGTCACTACCTGATGATGATCGGTGCCCTTGGTGAGGGCGACTGCACCGCCACCAGCCGGCAGTACGGCGAGTACGAGAACTCCGTCGGCACCGCCCAGGTACACCTGTGGTTCGACCGTCCGGAGGGCGGCTTCCCACGACCCCGGCGGACGCCGACCGACCCCGACTACGTCCGTCAGACCCAGGGGCCGGGCCTCCCGGCCGCCGGCTGACCATCGCATCCCCTGAGGAGAGGCTCATGACCGTGCGCGAGACCCGCCGCATCCTGCTTGACGGCAACGTCGTCGACGTCGTCCGCCGGGAGGAGACCCTGGTGGCGCACGACGGGCGGGAGGTGGGCCTGGCCGAGGCGACGCACCTACCGCCGGTGACGCCGTCCAAAATCATCTGCGTGCACCTCAACTACGCCTCCCGGGTGGCGGAGATGCTGACCACGTTGCCGCCGGCTCCGACCTACTTCCACAAGCCGGTCTCGGCGCTGAACGCCCATGACGCAGCCGTCGTGCGCCCGGCCGGGTGCAAGTGGCTCAACTACGAAGGCGAGATCGCGATCGTGATCGGGCGCACCGCGCGCAACATCTCGCCCGCCGAGGCGGGGGACTACATCCGCGGCTACACCATCGGCAACGACTACGGCCTGCACGACTTTCGTGACACCGACTCCGGTTCGATGCTCAGGGTCAAGGGCTCGGACACGCTGTGCCCGCTCGGCCCCGGTCTGGTGGAGGGCTGGGACTTTCACGACAAGCAGATCCGCACCCTGGTCAATGGCGCGGTGCGGCAGGACGGCAACACCAGCGAGATGAAATGGGACATGCACTACCTGGTGGCCGACATCGCGCGGACGATCACCCTGCAGCCGGGCGACGTCCTGCTCTCCGGGACGCCCGCGATCTCGCGGACCGTCTATCCCGGTGACATCGTGGAGGTGCAGGTCGAGGGCCTCGGGACGCTCCGCAACCACATCGTCGAAGGGCCGACGCCGATCCGCAGCGACGTGGGTGCCCAGCCCACCGAGAGCGAAGAAGTGCTTTCCACTGCGCAGGGCGGTGATTGGGAGTTCCGCGGGGTCCGCAAGCCCGACCTGAGCAAGACGCACTGAGAGGACACGATGAACCACGACCCGGATCCGGTCGGCGCCCTCGACTGGCTGGCGCGGGCCAAGGAGCTGCGCCCGCCGAGCGGCATGTTCGTCGGTGGCGAGGAACGCACCGCCCGCAGCGGTGCGGTGCGGGCGGTGCACAGCCCACGGGACGGCGCCCACCTGGTCGATCTGGCCTGGGCCGATGCCAACGACGCCGACGCGGCGGTCGCCGAGGCCCGCCGGGCTTTCGACCAGGGGCCGTGGCCGCGCCTGCCGGCTCGCGAGCGCGGCGAGGTTCTGCTGCGCTTCGCCGAGCTCGTGGAAGCGCACCGGGACGAGCTGGCGCTGCTGGTCAGTCTCGAGATGGGCAAGCCGATCCGGGTGGCATGGCAGATCGAGCTCCGGGCGCTGGTGCGCTGCCTGCGCTTCTACGGTGGGCTGGCGGACAAGACCATGGGCGAGATCCCGCCGACGGTGGCCGGTGAACTGGCGCTCGTCACCCGCCAACCCGCAGGTGTGGTGGCGGCGGTGGTGCCCTGGAACTTCCCCCTCACGATCGCCGGCTGGAAGTTCGCGCCGGCGCTCGCGGCTGGGTGCACGGTGGTGCTGAAAACCGCTGAGCAGTCGCCGTTGTCGATGCAGCGAGTGGCCGCCCTCGGGCTCCAGGCCGGGTTGCCGCCGGGCGTGTTCAACGTGCTCTCCGGTGATGGGGTCAGCGTCGGCCGACGGCTGGGGGAGCACCCGGACGTCGACATCGTCACGTTCACCGGCTCCACGGCCGTGGGGCGGCACTTCCTGCGGTACGCAGCGGACAGCAACCTCAAGCGGGTTCACCTCGAGCTCGGGGGCAAGTCGCCCAACCTGGTCTTCCCGGATGCCGACCTCGATCTGGCGGCCCGCACCGCCGCGTGGGCGATCTTCTTCAACTCCGGTGAGATGTGTAGCGCGGGATCGCGCCTCGTGGTGCACCGCGACGTTGCCGAGGAGGTCACCGAGCGGGTGGTGGCCGCTACCGCCGACTGGCAGCCGGACGATCCGTTGCTGCCCGACACCGTGATGGGCCCGCTCGTCGATGGCCGCAGCCTGCAGCGCGTGCTCGGCCAGCTGCAGACCTCCCTCGAGCAGGGGGCGAGCATCCGGGCCGGCGGCAAGCAGACCCGGACCGCCAGCGGTGGGCCCTACCTGGAGCCGACCGTGGTGACCGGGGCCGACCGGGAGAACGTCGTCGTCCGCCAGGAGCTGTTCGCCCCGGTGCTCGCGGTGCAGACGTTCGCCGACGAGACGGAGGCGCTGGAGATCGCCCACGACACCGAGTACGGCTTGGCGGCGGCGGTCTGGACGACGGATCTCGGCCGGGCACACCGGGTTTCCCGCGCCTTGCGGGCCGGCACGGTGTGGGTGAACTGCTACGAGGAGGGTGACATGAGCGTGCCCTTCGGCGGGGTCAAGCTTTCCGGTAGCGGTCGGGACAAGTCCCGCCACGCCCTCGACGAGTACACCGACCTGAAGACGACCTGGATTGCCCATGGGTGAGCGTCGTCGTCCACCGAGGGCTCGGCCGCTGGTGGTGATCCCGGCGCGATTCTCCGAGCATGCCTCCGCGTTGCGCTACCGCGCCGAGGTGGCGGCGGCCAAACTCGTGCAGGCGGTGTTCGACGCCGGGGCCGAGCCGCTGGTCATCCACCCCGAGGTACCGCCGGGCCTCGGGCCGGATGAACTCGACGAACTGGTCCGGTCCCGGATCTGGATGGCAGACGGCGTGCTGCTGCCCGGTGGCGGAGATCTGGCGGCCCACTGGGCGGGGCAGGACAGCCATCAGACGCTGTACGACGTCGACGAGACTCAGGACGCCTTCGACCTGGCCCTGGCCCGGGTCGCGATCGAGGACGGGATCGCGTTGTTGGCGATCTGTCGGGGCGCCCAGGTGGTCAACGTCGCCCGTGGGGGCACCCTGGTCCAGGACCTCACCGAGACTCTCGGCGCCGATCATCGTCATCTGGTCCACGACATCGAGGTCCTGGCGGACTCGCCGCTGCGCGAGGTGGTGCCGGACGAGAAGATGACGATCTCCTGCTACCACCACCAGGGGCTGGGGCAGCTGGGCAAATCGCTGCGCGCCTCGGCCTACGCCGAGGACGGGACGATCGAGGCGGTGGCGCTCGACGACCACCACGGCTGGTACCTCGGCGTGCAGTGGCATCCAGAGGACACGGCCGTCGTCGACCCGCAGCAAGCGCGGGTGTTCGAGACTTTCGTCGAGGCTTTGCGGCGGCCCCGATGAGCCCAGCATCACGATCGGTTCGAAATGCCTGTCACAGCGGCCAACATACTGAGGAGTCAGCGTGATTCATGTGGATCCGGTCGCCATGCAGGCGGCCGAGGCCGAACTGGTCGACGAGCAGATTGACGTCGTCCGGCTGGGCTACAGCGATCTGATCGGTGCCGAACGCGGGCGTGACGTCCTCACTCGGAATTTCGCTCGCACGGTGGGCGACGGGGTGGCTTTCTGCCGCTCGGTGTACGCCACCTCGCCGATGGGTGACGTCGTGGATATCGAGGGTGGCCTGTCCGCCGGGCTGCCCGACGTGGTGGCCGTGCCCGATCTGGCCACGAAACGGCACCTCCCGTGGGAGCCCGGGGTGGCGCACATGATTGCCGACGTCTTCAACCCTGACGGCTCGCCGTCCGAGGAAAGTCCGCGCAACGTGTTGCGCCGGGTGCTCGGACGCTTCGCCGAGCTGGGCATGCAGCCGATCGTCGGCCCGGAGCTGGAGTTCTACCTGCTTGAGCCGGCGGAGTCGTCTCCGACCGGCTGGAAGCGGTACGGCGAAGGCACCGGCAACGTGTACACCTCCGGGCGGAAGGGTGACCCCGAGAACCACCTGCTCACGTCGCTTCGGCAGCTCTCCAGCTACGGCCTGGACGTCGTCGCCGCCAACCACGAATTCGCGTCCGGGCAGTTCGAGATCAACCTCTGGCATTCCGAGGCTCTGGACGCGGCGGATCGGGCCTTCCGGTTCAAGACCGCAGTGCAGGAACTGGCCCGGATCGAGGGCAAGCTGGCCACCTTCATGGCGAAGCCGTTCAATGACGAGGGCGGCTCCGGCTTCCACCTGCACTTCTCTACCCTCGGCAAGGACGGCGCCGCGCTCTTTGACGATCCGAACGGCGAGGACGGGCTGTCCGACGTCGCCCGGCACGCCGTCGCCGGGGTCCTGGCGCACGCACCAGCGCTGGCGGCGCTGCTCAACCCGACGATCAACTCCTACAAGCGGTTCGGTCCGGACACGCTCGCTCCCTGGCTGATCGACTGGGGCCTGGACAACCGCAGCGCGATGATCCGGATCCCGCCGGAGCGCGGCCGCGCCGCGCGGATGGAGCTGCGCCTGGGGGACGCGTCGGCGAACCCGTATCTGGCGGTGGCGGCCTTCCTCGCGGTGGCGTACATCGGCATCCGGGACAAGCTGGATGCACCGGCCAAGCTCGAGGGCTACGGCTACGACGTCAGCAAGGCCGAGCAGCTGCCGACGGACCTGGGCACCGCGCTTGACGCGCTGGAGGCCGACGAGGAACTCCAGGAACTGCTCGGGCCGTCGTTCGTCAGGACTTTCCTGGCGTACAAGCGCGACGAGCTGACCCGCTTCTCCCGCTGGGTGACCGACTGGGAGTTCCGCGAGTACAGCTACCACCTCTGACGGCTTGTTTCGGGTCCTGCTCGGACGAAATAGCGCCGCAGTCGGGCAAGATCGCCAGGTGCGCCCGCTTTGGGCTGACAAGGGGCATGCACGCGGGCACGACTGGCGATCACCGGAGCGCCACCAAGATCGCCGTCCCGTTCGACCCTCGGGATGGCCGGCAAGGGCCATGAGCACTCGATTGAGGAGCGTTCGGCATGAAACTGTTGGTCATTCAGCACGACCACGCCTCGCCGCTCGGCCCGGTTGCCGAGCGCTTCGCCGAGCGCGGTTACGACTCGGTGCTGCACCTGGTCGTGCCGCCGGAGCGGTTCCACGATCCCGGGGTCGAGACCGAGTTTCCCGACTTCACTGGTTTCGATGCCGTGGTGCTGATGGGGGCACCGTGGTCGGTGTCCGCCGATGCGGTGGCCAGCTGGGTGCATCCGGAGCGCGAGCAGATCCGCCGGGCCGACGAGGCCGGCGTGCCGATCCTGGGCATCTGCTTCGGTGGCCAGCTGCTGGCGGCGGTTTTCGGTGGCGCGGTTGGGGTTTCACCACAGCCCGAGATCGGCTGGACCAAGGTGACCAGTGACGATGAGGCGGTCGTGCCGTCCGGGCGCTGGTTTCAGTGGCACTATGACCGGTGGCAACTGCCGCCCGAGGCAAAGGAAATCGCCCGCAATACCGCCGCGTCGCAGGCCTTCGTGCTGCGCCGGAACCTGGCCGTCCAGTTTCACCCGGAGCTGAGCAGCACGATGCTCGCCGGCTGGTTGGACAACGGTGGCCGAGCCGAGGCCACTGCGGCAGGGGTGGACGCCGGTGAACTGCTGGCGGCGACCCGGATCGCCGAGGCCGAGGCTCACGCCCGATCGGCCCGCCTCGTTGACGGGTTCCTCGATCGCGTCGTCGCGGGCAGCCTTCCGCTTGGGTGATCCCGGGATTGGGGAACCTGCGTCCTCACCCTTCCACCAGCGATGTGCCTGTGGTAAACCGGTTTAGCCGCAAAGACCGTGAACCGGACAAAGGAGTCCGCATGGCTACGCCCATCAGCCGTCGCACCATTCTGATCGCCGGCGCGGCCACCGCCGGTGTGACTTTACCCGGCGTCGCTGCCTCTGCCGAAGGCCAACCAGCATCCAGCGTGAGATTCAGGCTCAACGCAGAGGTGCTCGACGGCGGCGAGCAGGTCACCTCGATCACCCTCAACACCGCCCGACTCGGCCTGATCGATCCGGCCAGCGTGACGACGAGTACCTTCAGCGTCCACGCCAAGGCGACCAGCCCGATCCCCATTGCAGCCGACGACCTCATCTTCAGCGAGTACGACCTCGACCGCCAGGTGAGCGCCGCCCGGCTCGACCACCACGGCAACATCGTGCTCGACTTGACCTACGGCGAAGGCCAGGTCGGCGGGGGCACCCTCGGCTACATCCTGAGCAGGGGCCGCAACGTGCAGCTCGACCTCGTCTACACCATCACCCAGAACGCCCCGATCGCCTTGCAGAATCACCGCTCGATCACCATCGCGAGCTTCGTGCAGGGCCGGCTCTCAAATCCCGAGGTGGACGCGTTCAGCTACCGAATCTCCGGCTCGGGAATGAAGTACCGGCTGTTCTCGCCCACCCGGGACAGCGGTTCTCGCTCCAGCGGGCACGGCAAGCACCCTCTCGTCGTCTGGCTGCACGGCGGGGGTGAGGGCGCCTCACTGCCCGACAACTACTACGACAACGAGACAACGTTGCGCGCTAACCGGGGTGCGCTGGGCTTCGCCACCCCGCAGGCACAACGGATCTTCTCCGGCGCCTATGTGGTGGCACCGCAAAGCACGTCCTACTGGCTCGAGGATGGACCCCGCTTCGCCCCCCTGATCCGCGAGATCATCGGCGATCTCGTGCGCAGGTATCCCATCGACCCCGAGCGCGTATACGTCGTCGGCTGCAGCAACGGCGGTTACATGAGCATGAAGATGACCACGATCTACCGCGGCCTGTTTGCCGCGTCCGTGCCGATCTGCGGTGTCGTCGAGCCGATCGAGGAGGGCGGTCCAACGATGATCACCGATCGTGAGCTGAAGCGAATCAACACCCCGACCTGGCTCGTGGCCTCGCAGGACGACACGACGGTTCCACCGCAGGCCAATACCGTCCACGCACATGACCTCATCCCCGGCTCCTTGATGACGCTGTACGACCACGTCATCTGGAACGGCCACCAATTTGACGGCCACTGGTCCTGGATCTATGTCGCCCGCAATCACCCGAACATCGGCGGGAAACACATCTGGCAGTGGATGGCTCAGCAACGGCGCTGACCGTCCCGCGCAGGCAGCTCGGGGGTCGTTCCTCGATCTAGTGGGCGGGGCACGGTGTCTGCCGCATTAGCTGGACCACCTCGGCAGACACCGTGTCTCAGGCCTTCGGCTCGCAGGTGCGCACGACCAGGCCCTCGAGCGTTCCCCGGACTCCACCGAGTGCGCCCTCGCGAGAGGGGTCGAAGCGCAAGCGGTACGCCGCGACGACCTCGGCGCCGATCAGGCGCGGTTCAGTGGCGCGGACCAGCCGACCGCACAGCCTGCCCTCCATGACACCGGTTTCGCCGCACTTCTGACATTCCTCGAAGGCCGGCGCACGGTGCGTGCCCTCGTTGGTGAGTCCTGACAGGGTGCCCTGCACGATTCCGGCCTGCGATCGCCACGAGAACGTGGCGGTGTGCATGCCGCGGCGGTTTCCGTCGCCATCTACGTACACCGTCACGAGATCGAGACTGCGAAGCCGGCCGTCGAACAACCGGCCGACGTCCGAGTCGCAGTCGTGCGAGCGCAGCGTGACCTCCAGATCCTGGTCCGTGGTGAGCGTTCGGCAGTCGTCCTCGGGGCAGACATGGCGCTGACCCTCCGGTTGCGACAGCTGGCCCTCGACGTCCTTGGACAGCTCGTTCAGGCACAGCTCGGCTGCGAGCAGATCGGCGGGTGTTGCGTGACAAGCCTGGTTCGGGTGACAGGTATTCATGGGTTTCCTCCCCTGGGTGTGGTTACCGAAGGAAGAGGAGCTGACGGCCGGTCGGAATACGCTCGCACTCACTCACATCTGACGGTTGAGCTACCCGCCGTCCCGGACGTCGGTGTCGGGGCGTCCACCCCGGTTCGGCACGGCCTGGTCGGTGACGGACGCGAACAGCCGGTCCATTGATCGTTTCAGGGAGTTCGAGAACATGGCGTCGACGGCCCGGATGGCGTGCGGTCGCAGGGTGGTGATGGTCGCGATCACGCGGGTCAGGTCGGCGCCTTCCGGAAGCCCGGCCGGGGTGCCTGCCGGGAACAGATGTTCCGAGACCATGTCGACCAGCCGGTCGGCGGGCCGGTCGAGTTCCTCCTGAACCTTCCGAACGACGTCGATGACGGTCTGCAGGGGGATGCCGGCAGCGACGAGATCCTCACCGGCCGCCAGCAGTGCCGGGCTCGGGACCTGAAAGGAGCGCAGGCCATGGGGTTTGATGATTCCGAGCTCGATGGCCTGGCTGACCACAGACGGGGTGAGTTGCCAGCCGAACATCCGATGCAGTTCCAGGATCGAGACTTCGGACGGCGTCTCGGTGGTCCACGGCTCGCCGACGACTGACTCGAAACCGAGGATGTCCTCCAGGTTTCGGCCCTTCTCCCACGCCTCGAGCAGTTCGCCAATCACGTTCAGGGTGTAGCCGCGCCGGAGCAGCCGATCGATCAGTTGCAGCCGGAGCACGTGATCGTCGTCGTAGTAGGCGATCCGCCCGACCCGGAGCGGCGCCGTGATCAAGCCTCGGTCCTGCCACAGCCGGATGGTCCGCACCTTGATGCCGGTGATCTCTTCCAGGGCCTCGACCCGGTGACGGGGTTCGCTGGCGGCGGAGGTCAAGCGGTCGACCGATCCGGACGCCAGCGCCGCAGCAGGATGGCGATGGCGGCGATCAGTGCGGCTGCCGTCCAGTAGTTCCAGCTGCCGAGGCGTTGCTGCCAGCCCCAGCCCGCCAGCGTGTAACTCAGCAGGATCGCGGTGGTCAATCCCAGGAGCCCGGTCACGACACCGCCGTACCAGGGCGGGGACGGCGGGCGCGGCGAACCGGGCAACTCCGGCGTCGTCATTGTGCGGCTCCCTGACAAATCGTGCGGATGAAGACTTCTCGAGTATTCCCGATCTAACCATTGCATCGATCGAAGGTACGGTTCTATTGTTCGAATGAATGGTCCCATCGCTTCAGGACAAAGTCCACGGTCGCTTCCCGGCCTTCGCCGATCCGCCCGGTCGCCGGCCCGGATCCGCCCAGCCGCCGGCCCAGATCCGCCCGGTCGCCGGTCCAGAGACGACCCCTGAGCTCCAGGAGGAGTACGGATGAGCAGCGCAGCGGCCTTCACCGCCCAGGCCCGAGGGCGAATGTGGCGGGACAGTAAGCGTTTCCTGTGGCCGGCCGCTCTGGTGGTGCCGCTGCTGCCGTTCATCGGCTACGGCCTGGCCTCCCATACCGGGCGGGACTGGTGGTGGTTCCTGACGCCGGCCGTGGTGTTCGGCCTGATTCCGATCATTGACGGCTTCGTCGGGGATGACGGCGGCAATCCTCCCGAAGAGCTGGTTTCCCAGCTCCAGCAGGACCGCTACTACCGGTGGATGACGTTCCTCTACCTGCCGCTGCAGTACGGCGGGCTGGTCCTGGGTGCCTGGGCCTGGACCCGCCAAGGGGCGTCCGTCCTGGCGCTGATCGGGATCGTGCTCTCGATCGGCACCGTCAACGGCATTGCTATCAACACCGCGCACGAACTCGGCCACAAGCGTGAAGATCTGGAACGCTGGCTGTCGAAGGTCGCCCTCGCCCCGAGTATGTACGGGCACTTCTATGTCGAGCACAACCGCGGCCACCACACCAGGGTCGCCACTCCCGAGGACCCGGCCAGCGCCCGGCTCGGCGAGAGCTTCTGGGCGTTCTGGCCGCGCACCGTCGTGGGCAGTCTGAAATCGGCTGTGAGCCTGGAATGGAAGCGGTTTCGGCTGCGCGGCACGAGCCCGTGGACCATCCGCAACGACGTGCTGAATGCCTGGGCGATGACCGCTGCGCTATTTTCTGTCCTGCTGGCGGTTTTTGGATTCCGGCTGCTACCGTTCCTGATTCTGCAGGCCATCGTGGGCTTTTCGCTGCTCGAGGTAGTAAATTACCTCGAGCACTACGGGCTGTGCCGGCAGAAGAACGAGGCCGGCCGGTACGAGAAGGTCAGCCCGGTGCACAGCTGGAACAGTAACCGGTTGACCACCAACATCTTCCTGTACGAGTTGCAGCGGCACAGCGATCACCATGCGAACCCGACCCGGCGGTACCAGGTGCTGCGGCATTTCGACGAATCACCGCAATTGCCGGCCGGATACGCGCGCATGATCGTGCTGGCGCTGGTGCCACCGATCTGGCGCCGGGCGATGGACCATCGCGTCGTCGCGCACTACGGCGGCGACGTGACCCGAGCGAACCGCCAGCCCGGATCCCGGTACGCGACTGCAGAATGAGCCTCCGATCCAACGCATCGACCTGAGCGCACGCGGGCGATCGGGAA
>DATINJ010000062.1:0-56731 GCA_035474375.1 Kineosporiaceae bacterium
TGGTCGATCGAATCCGCTGATCCGCAGAGTGCGGAGGCGGCGGTGAACAACCCGATGGCCGCGATGAAGACCGCTCGGCGACCGAATCGGTCGCTGAACCGGCCGTACAGCGTTGCGGTCGAGGTGGCGGCCAGGAGGTAGATCGTGACGATCCAGCTGATCGATTCCAGGCCACCCAGGTCGGCGGCGATCTGCGGGAGAGCGATTGCCACGATGGTCTGGTCGAGGACCGACAGCAGGATGCCCAGCGCGAGCCCGATCGCGGCCAGCGGGACGATGCTCGTGCCGGTCGTCCTGGTCGTGCCGGTGGGGGCCGGCCCGGCCGCACCTGCCGCGGTCATGACGACCTGCTTCCGGCGAGCGCAGCTTCGGCCGTCTCCGGCCCCGGCCGGGCGCCCATCGCGATGAACAGGGCGCTGAGTCCGACGTCCGTCAACAGGAGTTCCTGGTCGATCGCCCCGGCAGCGATGGTGCCGGCCGCTGCCGCGAGCGTGACCTGGGCGAGTGGCACCGGCACCGCACGCCGACGCGCCAGGTCACCGGCGGCGTAGACACCCGGCACGGTGGTCTGCCCGAACTCGTTGATTTCCAGGGTGCCGTCGGCCAGGGTGTCGCAGCCCAGGCGAGCGGGGATCTCGGAATGCTGGGCGGATACCGTCCGGATGAAGACGGTGTCGCAGGCCAGCGGTTCGCCGGACTCGAACAGCACCTGCTCGACCTGGTCTCCGGTGGCTGCCAGGCGGGTGATGCGTTCCGGCCGGACCGGTATCCCCGCCGCCGTCAGCAGACCGCCCGCCCGGCCGAGGTCGCCGCCGTTACTGCAGAGCGCGACGTTGTTGGTGAACCGGCGCAGGTGAACGGCGAGCTGAATCCGGTCGGGCTCGCAGCCGATCACCGCAACCGCCTGGCCGGCCAGCTCAAACCCGTGGCAATACGGGCAATGGACCACGGACCGACCCCAAAGCGGTTGCAGGCCATCAATGTGTGGCAACCGATCGACCAGTCCGCTGGCGAGGATTATCCGCCGGGTCTCCTGAATGCTGCCGTCGGCCAGTTCGACACTGAAGCCCTTGCCGGGAAGCGAACGGACGTCGATAGCTCGGGTTTCGCGCAGATCTACGGTGGGGTAGGGGGCGAGCTGGCTCCGGCCGATCCGCCGAACCTCGGCCGGTTCGATGCCGTCGTGCAGAAAGAGGTTGTGAACGGCGGGGGTGGCGGCGTTTCGGGGCTTGTCGCTGTCCAGCAGAAGGGTGTCCCGGCGGGCCCGACCCAGCATCAAGGCGGCCGACATTCCTGCCGGTCCACCGCCGATGACGATGACCTCATACATGAGTACCTCCGGGTGCGAGTGCGCGGCCATTCGGCCTGGCCGGGAAGCCGATGCTTGACGGCACCTCCACTCTGCAAGTTAATGTCAACATGAAGTCAAACCCGGTCGAGCTGATCAGCATCGGTGACTTGGCCCAGCGATTCGGGGTGGCCACCCATGTCCTGCGACATTGGGAGGCGATGGGTCTCCTGGAGCCCACCGAGCGGGTGAACGGGCGCCGCCGGTACGGCGAGCGGGACGTCTCTCGAGTGGCGTTGATTCAGCGCGGCAAAGCGGCTGGGTTGAGCCTGCAGCAGATGGCAGAGCTGATTGCTGAGCCGGATCCCGGCGTTCGGCGGGACTTGCTGGCCAAGCATCGCGCCGAACTGAACCGGCGAGTAGAAGAATTGATCGCCTCCAGGACGCTGCTGGATCACGTGCTGGAGTGCCGGGCTCCGGACTTCACCACCTGCCCCGCGTTCCGGAAGATGATGCGCGAGCTGACCGCGCCCGTCAGCCTTCTCCGTGATCAGGTCCGAAATACCCCGGATCACGAAAATGAGTAGAACGTGCATGATCGGCCCATGATCAGATCTTGTGGCTAATTTGCTCGCGCAGGCTCCAAGTGCTGCGGTGATCATGCACGTGTGCTCGGCCTGCGCGGTTCACAGCCCGGCTATGCCACGCTAAAACCCGTGCCCGAGCCCCAAATCGTCGCCGATCACGTGCTTTAGCGTGGCATAGCATCACCAGACTCGCGATCGCGCACGATCGGACGCGGATGCGCTGATTGGGGAAGAACAGGCCGATCCGGTGAGCCGAACCTTCCCCAATACCGGCGCGGGCGGCACACCCTGCGGCTGGGTGACACCCGGGCACACGCTTCGCCGGGTGCGGGCAGCGGGCGGTCTGCCGACAGTGAACTGACCAACAGGGTCTGATCATGCACGGTTGCCCTCGTCTGAAGGACAAGCGTGCCGGGCCCACTGCCCGAAGGGTTGGGGAATCACGGCTGGTGGTCACGGGTGCCGTGATGGGCTTAACTCGCCGGCATTGCGGTGATCATGCTTGGGAGGAGCATCAGCACCGGCGTACCCGCTTTGAGGTGGGCAACCGTGCATGATCGCGGCCATAGAGGGGCAACTGTGCATGATCGCGGCCATAGAGGGGGAGGGCTATTTCGACTGAGCACGGGAGATTGGGGGCGCCGTGGCCGATCGGTCACTCCGGTCGCCCGCCCCAGGCGGGAATGCCCCGAACCCGTCGGCGCAGTCATCGTGGTCAAAGCCGACGGCGTGACTTGAGCGGCGTCCATTGCAGGCGGGGCGGGGGACGGATGGGGCGAATGAGCGGACTCACCGGACGGCTGAGCGAAACCACGGGTCTGGGCTACGCGGCGGTGGCGCAGAGGTCCCTGCCCGCGGGCCCGGCCTTCGATCCGTGGCGGACCTGGGACGCCGACCCGGCCGGGACGACGGACGCATTGCTCGGCGCGGCAGTGCTGGCGGCCAACGCCCGCAACGAGCAACCGTGGCGGTTCGCCGCAGCACCCGAACGGATCGACGTGTATGCCGACTCCGAGCGCAGGCAGGGGGCTCTGGATCCGTTCGACCGTGAGGTGCACGTCGGTCTCGGCTGTGCCGTGGAGAACATCACGCTGGCCGCAGCCGCGCAGGGCCGGGTGGCCAGGGTGCGGCTGATGCCGGATTCGGCGCAGCCCACGCTGGCGGCCACGCTCGAGCTGGCTCCGGCCGCGGCCTCGATCAGCCCGCTCTACCTGGCTATTCCGCACCGGCGGACGAACCGCGGTCCGTTCCAGCGACGTCCTCTCCCGCCCGATTTGATTGCCGAAATGTCAGCTTTAGCAAACGATTTGACCATGGCCAGCGTGTGCTGGTTCAGCGCCGGGGAACAGCGGGCGGCGATCGGCGAGACGCTGGTGGCGGCAGCCCGAGCGATTGTCGCGGATGAGGAGCAGTCCCTGGATACGCACCGGTGGTTCCGGCATTCCGAGTCCGAGATCCAGCGCGAGCGCGACGGTTTCACCATCGACACCCAGGGTCTGGGGTCGGCCTTGGTCGCCGTGGCTAAGCGACTGCCCCGCCAGCCGCGCAGTGTCGCGGATCGGTTCTGGCTGCGCCAGACCAGCCAGGTGCACGTTCCGACCGCCGCGGCGTTCGGCATGGTCACCGTTCCCGATGCGGCGCAGGGCAGCTGTCGGGTGGAGGGGGGCCGGCTGTTGCAGCGGCTGCACCTCTTCGCTACCGCGCGGGGCCTCGCCATCGGCCACCTGAACATGATGACGGTCCGGGCCGATCGCGAGCGCCAGACCGGCGCCCGCCCGCAGTTCACCGAGGCCCTCGCCGGTTTCGTCGGAGATCGGGATCGCGAGGCGCTGGTGACCTTCCGGATCGGCTATCCGGTGCGCCCGGCCGGGGTTTCTCCGCGCCGCGGCGTCAGCTCCGTCATGATCTCGAAAAGCGTTTGATTACAAGCTATATCCCGCCCGTCTGAGGTAAGGACATCACCGTGTATGACGTCATTGTTGTGGGCGCCAGGTGCGCCGGATCGACCACCGCGATGCTCCTGGCCCGCGCCGGGCACCGAGTGCTGCTGCTGGATCGCGCGCACTTTCCGAGTGACACCATGTCCACGCACTACGTGCATCAGCCGGCGATTGCTCGGCTGGCGAAGTGGGGATTGCTGGACTCGCTGAAGGCTAGCGGGTGCCCGCCGCTGGAGATCGCCCGCTGGACCCTGGAAGGCTACTCGTTCACCGGGTGCGCCCCGGCCGTGGACGGGATCCGGGCTGCGTACGGCCCCCGCCGGTACGTGCTGGACACCATCCTGGTCGAGGCGGCCAGCGCGGCGGGGGCGGAGCTGCGGCAGGGGTGCAAGGTCACCGGCCTGCTGGAAGAGGACGGTCGGGTGGTTGGCGTTCGGGGCCGGAGCGAGAGCGGTGCTGATTTCACCGAACGTGCCGCCGTCGTGATTGGTGCCGATGGGCTGGACTCGGTGGTGGCGCAGACCGTCAAGGCTTCGACGTACGAGGACGGCGACACCCTGTGCTGCCTGTATTACACTTATTGGAGCGGTTTTTCGGCGGACTATGAGATCTATGTCGGTGGTCGTCGGGCGGTCGGGGTGGTCCCGACGAACGAGAACTGCGTGATGGTCGGGATCGAATGGCCTCGGGACGAATTCGACACGATCCGGCGCAACATCGAACCGGCCTATCTGGCCGCGCTGGACCTGGCCGCTCCCAGCGTCGCCGAACGAGTCCGGGCCGGCCAGCGGGAGGCGCGTTTCGTCGGCACCGGGCGGCTGCCCAACTTCTTCCGGCAGGCCACCGGACCGGGCTGGGCGCTGGTCGGGGACGCCGGTTACCACAAGGATCCGGTCGGGGCCTACGGCATCAGCGATGCCATCAAGCACGGCGAATTGCTTGCCCAGCATCTGGATTCGGCGCTTTCCGGGCAGGTGTCGATGGATGCGGCGCTGCGATCCTATGCCGTGCAGCGAGATGAGGATGCGATGCCCAGCTACCACTTCAATCTGGCCGCGGCCCGGCTGGAGCCGATGCCCGAACTGCTCGACGTGCTGCGCACGGTGGACGGCGACCAGCACGAGGTGGATCGCTTCTTCGGCCTGGTCGCGGGGATGTACACGATGGACGACTTCTTCACCCCCGAACTGCTGGCCCGGGTCGAGGCAGCCCGGTCGCTCTCCGGCTACGTCGGATAATCCCCGGGCGCGGGCGCGCTTTCGGGTGCGGGTTTGGGGTCCGGCGCCGGGTTGACCGCCGCAGGACTCGGCCGAACTCCTCATCGGGGGCGATCTGATCCATCCCGAGAGGTTCGGCCGAGTCCTGCGGCGATCGGCGTTGAGTCAGGCCGCAAATGCTGATTCAGCGCGGGGTTACCGTCAGCGGCAGGTCGATCAGCCGGCGCTGCATGAACAGCGGGATCCACCGAGGTGGCTGGGTCATGGTCACGTCGAACGGCCAGCGGGCGAAGTGCTCCAGGACGAGCTCACCCTGAAGCTTGGCGAGCGCGGCGCCGAGGCAGTAATGCAGTCCGTGACCGAGCGCCAGGTGCCGGTACCCGCGCCGGGTGATGTCGAATCGGTCCGGCTCCGGGTACACCGCCGGGTCCCGGTTCGCGGCGGCCACCAGGGTCAAAACCCTTTCCCCGGCAGGGATCACCCGCCCGGCGATCTCGACGTCCGTGGTCGTCCACCGGCCGCCGCCCGCCGTCGCCAGTTGCAACGGACTCTCGTAGCGGAGAACCTCTTCCACCGCGCCCGGCGCCAGCTCCGGATGGTTGCGCAGCAGGTCGAGTTGGGCGGGGTTGCGCAGCAGAGTGAGTACCGCGCTGGCCATGAACGCCACCAGGGTCTCGTGCCCGGAGATGAACACCAGCGTCGCGTTGGCATGCAGTTCGGCGATGGACAAAGTGCCCGCCTGCTGGGCTCGGACCAGATCGGAGAACAGATCGTGCCCGGGCTGGCGGCGCCTACGGCCGGCCAGCCGGGCGAAGTACTCGTCGAACCGGAGGTACGCCTCCATCGCCTGCTCAACGGCGGCGGGGGAGGGCGGGAAGTCCGCGGCCGGGGACATCGCCTGGCCCCAGTCACGCAAGGCGGGCAGGTCCTCGCGGGGTACGCCGAGCAGGTCACCGATCACCTGCAGCGAGACCGGAAAGGCGAAGTCCTCCACCAGTTCGAAGTGGCCGTCGGCCGCCGCACGGTCAAGGATCCGGGCGGCGGTGGTTGCAGCCTCCCGCAGGACGACGTCCAGTGCTCCCGGGGCGAAGGCCCGACGGGTGAGCGACCGGAGCCGGGTGTGGTCAGGGGGATCCCGGAACAGCAGGGTGCGCTGCATCGCCATCAGGTCCGGCGGAATCACGGCGGCCAGCATCTCGGCCACCTCCGCCGGCGGCTGAACCCGGATGCTCGGGTCGGCGAGCACGGCGGTGGCGTCGGCATGCGAGGCGACCAGGTACGCGTCCAGGTACTCCCAGCGGGCCGGGCCGCCGAGCTCACGGATCCGCCGGTACTCCGGATAGGGATCGTCCCGGAAGGCCGTGGTGTGCGGGTTGAAGTCGGTCAGCAGGGGCACCACGGCGGACGCGGTCGATCCGGGACTGGACATCATCGGCTCCGTTCGGCTCGGGCACGGTTCAGCGTCAGGTTTGACCCTGATGGTCTATTCGGCACGGTCCCCACCTCCCGGTGATCATGCACTTGGGAGGCGCGTCAGCGCCGGCGTGCCCGCTTTGCGCCCTCAGCGAGCGGGCATTCGTGCATGATCACCGGGGGTTTGGTTCGCTAGCAGGGCTTCGTCGTCGCCGAACGCGTCGGCCGGCAGTCGGCTGAGCATCTCCAGCAGGTTCTCCGGGGAGAAGAAGTCGACCGGGGGCACGGTTCCGGCGATCACGCCGAAGAACTGATCGGCCAGCGCCCGATCCTCGGCCAGTACCCGAACCAGCTGCGTGGTCAGCGGATCGAATTGGAAACTTGCTGCCTCGCAGGTGAAATCGTACAGCATGTCCGACTCCGCGTTGCGGGTGTTCTCGTAGTGCGCCATCGCGGTGCCGAATTCCTGCCGGCCGGCCAGCCAGGAATCGGTCGCGTCGGCAAGTAGGTCGACGTCCCGCCAGGCGTCGCTGATGCCTTGCCCGGTCATCGGATCCTTGTGGAACCCGGCGTCCCCGACCAGCGCCCATCCCGGTCCAAACGGCTTGCGGTAGTAGTTCTCCAGCGCGCCGGTGCCGGAGAAGCCGGCGACCTGCACGGCCGGGCCGGTCAACTCCCGGGCCAGATCGGGGGCCACCGCAGCGATGCTGGCGTGGTAGTGCCGTTCGATGTCCGAGCGGTACTCGGCCAGGAAGGAGCGTGGCCGGGCGGCCTGCACCAGATACGCGTCATCGTGGGTCGGGATCACCCCGATCTGGTGGTCGCCGCCGATGAACACCTCGTTCCGGCCCTGCCAGCGCGAGCTGAGCCCGCGCCAGTAGGTGTAATACACCACGCTGAGGGCCGGCCGGTTCCGGTAGCTGGCGGCCTCGACCGACCGGGCGACCAGCGAGTGCCGACCGTCGGCGCCGACCACCAGGCGGGCTCGAATCGACTCGGTCGGGCCTCCTTCCTGCCGTCCGCGCAGCCCGGTCACTCGACCGTCCTCGGTCAGCAGGGTGCGAACCGTGTAGCCCTCCCGGACCTCGGCTCCCGCCTCGCGGGCGGCGTCGACCAGCATCGCGTCGAGGACGGTACGGCGAGGTGCGTAGGCGGCGTTCACGCCACCGCTCGGCGGAGCAAAGCCGGTGACCAGGCTGTCCCCGATCCACCAGACCGCTTCGGTGATCGGCGGGCACCCGGTGGCGATCAGCCGGTCCAGCAGTCCCCAGCGGCGCAGTCGCCGCAAGCCACCCGGTTGCAGGTAGTGGGTGGACATCCGGTCACTGGGAAAGTGCGCCCGATCGACCACGAGTACCCGGTACCCGCGACGAGCCAGCAGCATTGCCAGCGGAGCCCCGGCGCAGCGCGCACCGACCACGACGACGTCGTACATCTGATTCCTCCCCGCCGGATGGGCATCAGCGGCCTGAGACGGTTGCGGTGCGCCCACTGGCATCCAACTGCGGCCGGGCCTCGCCGCCCAGCCCCCGACAGCGTCGCCGAACGGGCCCCTCATCGGAGCGGCCGGAGGTGCCGTCCTCGCGGGCTTCTGCCCGCGACCGCAGCCGATCAGGCTGTTCGGGACGGCAAGCGTGCAAATCGTGAGGAGACCCCGATGGCCCTGGATACCGCCAAGTTCGACCGGATCAGAGTGGCTGCGGCCGGCTCCGATGAAGACGTGATCAACTTCGGCCGGGCCTTCGAGGGAGGAATCGACGGGCTCCTCGACGAGGTGTTCGGCAACCTGCCGCAGGCCTTCAGACCCGAGCGAGCCGCCGGTCAGCAGGCCGACTTCCAGTACCGGATCGACACCCCGGACGGCGTCCGGGAATTCTTCGTCTCGGTCGACGGCGGCAAGGCGATCACCGGTCGCGGGGTGGTGGAATCTCCGCGGCTGACGATGTCGGTCAACCTGCCTACCTTCATGCGACTGGTGAGCGGCCGGTTGAACGGCATGCAGGCGTTCCTCCGGGGCAAGGTCAAGCTCTCCGGAAACACCCTGTACGCCGCCAAGTTCGAGCACTGGTTCGAGCGGCCGACAGCATGAGTGACGGGCTTCGTGCTCCGAGGTCGGGCCGCCGGTGAAGCTCGGGGTCTCGCTGCCGACCGTCGGCCCGGCCGGGCGGCGCAAGTACGTGCTTCAGGTGGCCCGTGCCGCCGAGGACCTGGGATTCGACTCGCTCTGGGTGAGCAGTCACGTCGCCCTGCCCGAGCATCGCAGCAGTACCTGCCTGTACCCCCGGGCCAAGACCTCGGACGCGTACAACTGGGGGGTCGCCTGGCTGGAGCCGGTCTCGGTGATGAGCCTGGTGGCCGGTGCCACCGAGCGGATTACCGTCGGCTCCCATGTGCTCGCGCTGCCGTACCGGAATCCGGTGATTCTGGCCACCGAGCTGGCGACCCTGGACCAGCTGGCTCCCGGCCGGGTGGTGCTCGGGGTCGGGATCGGCTGGATGGACGAGGAGTTCCAGGCGGTCGGCGTCCCGCGCACCGAGCGCGGTGCCCGGACCGACGAGTACCTCGACGTGATCCGCCAGCTCTGGGCGCAGGAGCTGCCGTCGTCCTTCCACGGCCGGTTCGTCAACTTCGATCAGATGTGGCTGGCCGCCCGGTGTCACACACCAGGCGGCCCCAAGGTGTACGTCGGCGGCAACACCGACCCGGCGTTGCGCCGGGTGGCACGGCGCGGTGACGGCTGGCTGGCCCACGAGCTGTACCCGGACGAGGTGGTAGCCGGCCGGGATCGGCTCGCCGAGTTGTGCGCCGAGATCGGCCGGGACCCGGCCGAGATCGAGCTGACCGTGCGGCGTGGTCTGATCCCGCCGTTCCCGGTGATGGATTTCATGGCCGATCGCCAGCACCTGCAGGGCACCGCCGAGCAGGTAGCCGAGCAGTTCGACGCCTATCGGCGGGCCGGGATCTCGCTTCTGGTGCTCGACCTGAACCTGCGCCCGGACGAGATGGTCGCGACCATGCAGTGGCTGATGGCCGAGGTGATGGTGCTGCTCGAGCCTGGAATCAGCGCAGCATCAGCCAGCCGCCGATAAGCAGCGCGGCCGACGAGAACAGGAAGAACAGGGTCACCCAGAACAAGCCGGGCAGCGGGGTGAGCCGGGCCAGCTGATCGGCGTCCGACGACAGGTGACTTCGCCGACCGCCCCGGCCGCTGCCCTGCTGACGGCGGGAGCGCTGCAGTTCGATCACCGCGCGCAGCCCGCCGACCAGCAGCAGCCAGGCGACCGCGCAGGCGAAGCCGAGCGCCACTCGCTCGGTACCCCAGCCGATCACCGCGACCGCCGCGGCGCCGGAGCCGACCACGGTGAGCACCCCGAACATGTTCCGGATCTGCGTGAGCAGTAGCAGGAGCAGCACGATCGTCGCCCAGAGCATGATTCTGATGTGATCGAGACCGACCAGGCCGGCGAAGACGATCCCGATCAGGGACGGCGCGGGGTAACCGGAGACGGCGGTGAACACCATCCCGGGTCCTTCGGCGCGACCGCGGGAGAGCGTGACGCCGGAGGTGTCCGAGTGCAACCGGATCCCGGCCAGCTCCCGGCGTACCAGCACCGCGGCGACGGCGTGCCCGCCTTCGTGCGCGATCGTGACGACGAATCGCAGCAGTCGCCAGGTGGTGCGCTCGCCGGTCAGCACGATCGCCCCCGCCAGCAGGGCGAGCACGAGCAACCGGTCATGGGTGAGGGTGAAGTCGGCCGGCAAGTCGAACGGCAGATCGATGACGGACGACGACAGCGTCCCGGTCACGAGGGTGACACCGGTGACCACCGTCGGACGGCGGAGCGAATCTGGACCATGGTCGCCAAAGCTAGTGGGCAAACCGACTGGACCCTGACGTCGGGTCAGGCCCTACCGTCGATCAGGAGGCGTTCGAGGAGGGAACCGACGTGAAGATCACGGAGAACTCCTGGTCGGTAGGGGATGTGGCCCGGCTGGCCGGGGTGACGGTCCGGGCACTGCACCACTACGACCGGATCGGTCTGCTGCGCCCGAGCGTCCGCTCCAGCGCCGGCTACCGCGGTTACCACCAGTTGGACCTGGCTCGCCTGCAGCGGATCCTGGCCTACCGCGAGCTCGGGTTCGCGCTGGAGGACATCGCCCGGCTGCTCGACGACCCGGACAGCGACCCGGTGGCACGACTGCGGCACCAGCACGACCTGGTGCTGGAACGAATCGAACGGCTGCGCCAGATCGCCGCCGTTCTGGAACGGACAATGGAGGCACACACCATGGGGATCAAACTCACCGCCGAGGAGATGCTCGAGGTATTCGGCGAGCACGACCCGACCCAGTACGCGGACGAGGTGCAGGAGCGCTGGGGGGACACGGACGCCTACCAGCAGTCCAAGCGGCGGACGTCGAGCTACACCAAGGACGACTGGATCCGGATCAAGGCCGAGCAGGAGGCCACCGGGACCCGGCTGGCTGAGGTGATGGCCGCTGGACTACCGGCGGACAGCCCGCAAGCGATGGCCGCCGCCGAGGCGCACCGCCTGCTGATCGACCGGTACTTCTACGACCTTTCCCGGGAGCAGCACGTCGGGCTGGCCGAGATGTACCTCGCCGATCCGCGGTTCCGGAAGACCTACGAGGACGTCGCTCCGGGGCTGGCCCAGTACGTCCACGACGCGATCGTCGCCAACGCCCAGCGCCAACCCAACTCGTGATCATTCACAACCTCATTCCGTGATCATGCACGGCTACCCGCTTTGAGGTGGGCACGCCGGCGCTGACGCGCCTCCCAAGTGCATGGTCACGGCAGATAGACGGGCAACCGTGCATGATCACGGCAGATGCTTGGGCCGATCGGCCGCATTCATCCATCGGGTGATCGGCATGATCACGAGTCCGGGTTCACGGCAAGGGTTGCGGCGCCGCTGGCTTCGAGTTGGGGATGGGCGGGGGGATTCGCTCACCGAACGGGTGCAGGTCTCGCCAGCGCCGCCGTTCGGTCGGCGTACCGTCCAGCGGACCGCCCGCCGGATCGTCGGCGCCGGTTTGTCGGACCGGGTCATGCCGGGGCACGTAGATCGTCCACACCACCAGGGCGCAGAGCAGGACGACCAGGACGTCCCGGAGCACGACCACCCGGAGGAAAGTCTCCGGGGAGTTGCCCCGGGCCGGGTCGGCCATCCCCAGGAAGTAGCCCATCCGCGGGTACCAGAGGTAGGCGTCGACACTGCTCCAGATCAGCAGCGGGATCCAGCGCGGGATGGCGAGCACCGCCAGCGGCACCAGCCAGAGCGAGTACTGCGGGCTCCAGACCTTGTTGGTGAGCAGGAAACCGGCAACGATCAGGAACACCAGCGAGGCCACCCGGGGCCGATGCGGCGCGGTCAGCCCGATCGCCGCGACGCCCAGGCAGACCAGCGCGAACAGGCCGAGCGTCACCAGGTTCAGCTTGTCCGGCGAGGCGCCCTGATACAGCGGGCCGTCGAAGCCCGGCCAGCCGGTTAACCCGGAGATCGCGTTGTAGATCGAGTCGTGGTCGGCCGGTCGAGTCGAGTTCAACCGGAAGAACTCCCGCCAGCCGTCCGGGTACAGCACCGCGAACGGCAGGTTCACCAGCGTCCAGGCCGCGACCGCGCCGCCGAACGCCTTCCACCACGATCGCATCTGGTCACTGCGCAGGCAGAGCACCAGCAGGGCCCCGAGGATGAAGAGCGGATACAGCTTGGCGGCGGCACCGAGGCCGAACAGCAGCCCGGCCTCCACCGGCCGTCGCCGGGCCCAGGCCAGCATCCCGGCCGCCGCGAGGGCGACCGACAACGCGTCGAAGTTCGTGAACACATGGACGGCGACCAGGGGCGAGAGCGCCATCAGCGCGACGTCCCGTTTTCGGGCGGTCAGCGGAATCGTGCAGATCACGGCGACCAGCCAGGCCAGGGCGAGGACGGCGGCCATCACGCCGAAGTAGATGATCACCTCGGGGCGGTGCGGCTGGGTCGGGTCCTCGGTGCTGACGATGGCCTTGGTCACCCGCATCGCGCCGTACTGCAGCATCCCGGTGACCACCGGGTACTCCATGTACCGGGTGGTGCCGTCGCCGCTGTCCACCCAACTGCTCTTGTACGGCAGGTCGCCGTCCTGCAGCCGTTCCAGGCCGTAGAGCGGGATGATGTCGGAGTAGCAGTGATCGCTGTACTGCCGCCAGTCCCGCCAGTCGAGGGCGAGCTGGCCGTCCTCTGTCCGGTACGTGGTGGCGCAGGGTGCCTTGGCAGCGAGCCCGGTAGCCAATCCGATGACGGCGAGCAGCATCAGCACGATGGTGGTACGGGACCACCGGCCACCCAGCGAAGTCATCCGCAGACCCTAGCCCGCCAGGGCGTGCTCTCGAACCTGTCGCGTGCCCGGGATCGGCTCACCGCGCCAGCCGGTTGAGAAAGTTTTTCACCAGCGGGACGGCGGACTCGGCACCGAAGCCGCCGTCCTCGACGACGACGGCGAACGCGAGGTCGCCCTGGAAGCCGGTGAACCAAGCATGCGTGCGGGGCGGGTTCTCGCTCCCGTACTCCGCCGTGCCGGTCTTGCCGGCGACCGGTTTGCCCGGCACGGATCGCAGCCCGACGCCGGTCCCGCTGGTCACCACCTCACGCATCAGCTTCTGTAGTTCGCGATCACTGCCGGCTGGCAGCGCGGTGCCCTTGCCGGCCGGCTGATCGGGCTCGACCACCAACTGGGGGGCGTGCCAGGTACCGGAGGCCACCGCGGCCGAGGCGCCGGCCACCGTCACCGGGCTGGCCAGCACCTTGTCCTGGCCGATCATCGCGGCGGCGTGCGAGACCGCGTCGCCGGTGGTGGGCACCTTGCCGGTGAAGGCGTTGACGCCGAGCTTGTTCGGCTGCCCGTAGCCGAGGGACTTCGCGGCCTTCGCCAGATCGGCAGCGCTGATCTTGGTCGAGCTGCCGACGAAGGCGGTGTTGCAGGAGTCGGCGAAGTCGGTGTGGAACGGCACCGCGCCGAGTACCTCGTCCTCGGCGTTGCTGAACACCTTGCCGCCGACGTTCAGGGTGGCCGGGCACTTCACGGTGGTCTGCCTGGTCACGCCGGCGCCGAGAAGGGCGAGCGAGGAGGCCACCTTGAAGGTCGAACCCGGCGGGTACTGGCCGAGGAACGCCCGGTTGTACCCGGCGGCATTCGGGCCGCCGTTGGCGACCGCCAACACCTCACCGGTACTGGCCCGGATCGCGACCAGCGCGGCCGGCTTCTTGGCCGAACGCAGCGCAGCGTCGGCCGCGGTCTGGATGCTCCGGTCGAGGGTGATGTGCACCGGCTTCCCGGCCACCGCGGCGTCGGTGAACAGGGTTTCTTCCGTGACGTCGGTGGCGACGGTGCTCTTCGTCGTCGGCGGGACCAGGCTGACGGTCAGCCCGGGTTGGCCGGACAGTTGCTCGTCGTACGCCTGCTGCAGACCGGACAGCCCGGTCAGGTCGCCGGCCTGCACGCGGCCCTTGGACTTGTCGACGATCTCCTTCGTTGCCTGCCCGACCGTCCCGATCAGCGCCCGGCTGAACTCGGCGGTCGGGGCCAGCGAGACCTCCCGGTCCTGGAACACCGCTCCGGGAATCGGCCGCAACTCGTCGCGGACCTCCTGGTAGGCAGCCTTGCGCAGCGAGATGGCCTCGACGAAGGCGGTCGCAGAGGCCGCCTTCGCGCGTTTCGCCAGGGCCGCGCCGTCCACCCCGACGATCGAGGCAATCTGCTGGGCGGAGGCGTCGATGTCGTCCGCCCGGCCCGGTTCCAGCCCGACGAGCACCACCGGGCGCTCGGTGACCAGCACGTCGTCCTTCGCACCGATGATCTCGCCGCGCTTGGCCACCTGGGTGCGGGCGACCAGCAAGCCCTTGTCCATCAACTTGGGGTGGATCATCGTGGGCTCGTACTTCGGTAGCCACTGATCGCCTTGTTTCACCACGGTCAGCGTGCTCGGGTACTTCCAGACCCGGTCACCGGGCACCTTCCAGCTGATCTCCAGGCTGACGGTGCGGGAGTTCGCGCCCTTGCCGGTGATTTTTCCGACCGTGATCGCGGACGGCGCGTCCTTCGCCGCCGTCGTCAGCCGGGCGGTAGCCGCCGCGACAGCCTTGGCGGCCTCCGGCCCGCTGGCCCCGGCGAAGCTCACGGAGGCGAGCGTGTTCGCCTTCCAGGCCTGGGCAAACGAGTCCGCTGCAGCCTGTTGAGCGGCGCGCTCGGCGGACTCGCGGCGCTGCTTCAGCACGATGAAACCGGTGGGCACAGCGGCCACAATGAGGGCAATGATGACCGTGACGATGATCCATGAACGACGACTCACAGGAGCCGACGGTAGCGGGCGTGGGCCCGGTAAGGTACGAAAGGGTCGTGCCTGAGTTACTGCTAGGACCACTTCTGCGTCACGTCGGACGCGAAACCGCCACGATTTGGCTCGAAACCGATGAGTCATGCCGAGTGAAGATTCTCGACGCCGAATCGGTCACATTCGAGGTTTCCGGTCACCACTACGCGCTGGTGTGTGTCGGTGGGCTGGAGGTGGGGTCGACCACCGAGTACACCGTGGAACTGGACGGCGAGCAGGTCTGGCCGGTGCCGGGAAGCTCGGTCCCGCCGTCCCGGATCCGCACGCTGCAGCCGGACCGACCGCAGCGGATCGCGTTCGGGTCCTGCCGGGTCGCCTCGCAGCACTCGGTGAGCAGCTGGCGCCGGTTCGGAGTTGATGCGCTCGGTGCCTATGCCATCCGCACCGCCGCCCACCCGGACGACGGCTGGCCGGACCTGCTGCTGATGCTCGGCGACCAGGTGTATGCCGATGACACCACCCAGCGGACTCAGGACCGGATCGCCGCGCGACGGGATCCGAAGCAACCCCCGGGCACCGAGGTGGCCGACTTCGAGGAGTACACCTGGCTCTATCACGAGTCCTGGAGCGAAACCGAGATCCGCTGGCTGATGTCCACCGTCCCGGTCGCGATGATCTTCGACGACCACGACGTGCACGATGACTGGAACACCTCGCGGGCCTGGCGTAGCGAAATGCAATCGACCGACTGGTGGTCCGAGCGGATCATCGGTGCCCTGGTGTCGTATTGGGTGTACCAGCACATCGGGAACCTGTCTCCGGAGGAGCTGGCGGCGGACACCGTCTATGCGAAGGTCCGGGCGGCGGCCGAGGCCGGTGAGGACGCCGCGCCCATCCTGCGTGCCTTCGCGCAGGCCGCCGATCGCGAGGCGGACGGCGCCAAGGGCTACCGCTGGTCGTTCTGGCGCGACCTCGGCTCGGTCCGGCTGGTGGTGATCGACTCTCGGTGCGGCCGGATGCTGGACGGCGACCAGCGCGCCATGCTCTCGGACTCCGAGTTCGACTGGATCGAGGAGCGGCTGGACGGCGACTTCGACCACCTGCTGATCGGTACCTCGTTGCCCTGGCTGATGGCTCCGGCTCTGCATGCCCTGGAGACCTGGAACGAGCAGATGTCGGCGCCCGAGCGGCGTCCAGCGGTCCGTAACTTCGCGGAGAAGCTGCGGGTGGGGGCCGATCTTGAGCACTGGCCGGCCTTTGCCGCGTCGTTCAACCGACTGGCTCGGATGCTGGCGGACGTCGGGTCCGGCCGGCACGGCGCCGCGCCGGCCACGATCTGCGTGCTCTCCGGCGATGTCCACCACAGTTACGTCTGTGCGGCCGACCTGTCGGCGCTCGCCGGCGATACCCCGGTGACGTCACAGATCTACCAGGTCACCTGCTCGCCGGTGCACAACTGGGTGCCGGGGGTGTTGCAGGCGCTGCTCGGCGGGCTGTGGAGCGCTCCGGTGGCCGGGGTGCTCACCCGGGTGCTGGCTCGGCATGGTCGGCTTGCGCGCCCGAAGGTGACCTGGCGGACGATCGGCGGCCCGTTCTTCGGGAACGCGATCTCGACTCTGGTGCTGGAGGGTCGGGCCGCTCGGCTGGTGATGGAATCGAGCCGGAACGCCAGCCGCGAGCACCCGCTGGAGGCGGTCGTCGTCCGAGATCTGAGCAGTGAACTGCCCGCAGCGAAACGGTCAATCTAACCGATACCAGCCGCGATGGCTACAAAAATAATTATCTGGACATCGGGTACAATATTTCCGATGTCGTGATCTTCCCGTTATCGGGTCCACGACCTATCAATGAGACAGGTCCGGTGGCTCCGAACAAGGGAAGCGATGTAATGGGCGACTACACGCGCATGTCCAAATATTATGACTTGATCATGACATCGGGTTACTACGACTACGATGCGATTGTCAATCATCTGGCCGAATTCGATCAGGCGCAGAGCGTTCTGGAGATCGGCTCCGGCACCGGGCTTATTCTCCAGCGGCTGGTCGCTCGTCGACCCGCGCTGCGACTGGCCGGGATCGACCTGACGCAGGCAATGCTTGATATCGCGATCGACCGGCTGAGTTCGCATCCACAAATTACGATGCACCGGCAGAACGTCACCACGCTGTCCCTCGACCGCAGTTATGATCTCGCCTACTCGTACGGCGGTGTCTGGTATTTCGTGCGCGGCGCCGGGCCGCAGGATTACACGATGATCAGTCACATCCGTGACGAGCAGGAGAATCAGCAGGGGTTCGAACGGGTCGCCGAGCACCTGAGTGTCGGAGGAACCCTGCTGCTGGGAGTTCAATCCCCGCATCTGGATTACGCCACGCCGGTGGCCAACGACATGGAGTACTCGCAACGGATCACGCCGATTCCCGAGGGTTTTCGCAAGTGTTACGAGTTGGCCGATGCCGGCCGAGTCGTGATGGGGCAGACGATCGACTACCGCACCTACTCCTTCGATGCCGCGATCGAACTGCTTGACAAATGCGGATTCGAGTATCGCGGTCCGGTCGCGCCGGCATCGCTGTTCCTAGAATTCTGCAAGCGATGAGAATAGGGTTCGTCGGCACCGGTTCGATGGGTAACCCGATCGCCCGGAACTTGCTGGCTGCAGGCCACGAGTTGTTCGTCCACGATCTGCGGCCGGAGGCTGCGCAGAATCTCCTGGCAGCGGGCGCGAATTGGGCCGAGGATCCGGCCGCCGTCGCCCGCGACGCCGAGGTGATCCTGCTGTCGTTACCCAGTCACGTCGAGGTGGAATCGGTGTGCTTCGGAGCGGACGGAATTCTCTCGGCCATCCGCCCAGACGCGTATCTGATTGACCTGACGACAGTTTCGATCTCGCTGATCCCTCGGCTGGTGGCCGCTCAACAGACCTACCGCATGCATTACCTGACGTCGCCGGTATCTCAGGGCGTTGACAACGCTCACCTGGGAAAATTGTCGGTGTACGTGGGCGGTGATCGAGCCGACTATGAGCAGTGCCTGCCGATCTTCAACACGATTGGGTCGGTGATCATCCATACCGGTGATCACGCTTCCGCGATGGCGGCGAAGCTCCTGACGAACCTGCTCTGGTACATCAATGCGGCCGCGATCGGTGAAGCCCTGGTGCTCGGCGCGAAGTCCGGAATCGACCTGCCGGTACTCCAGGAGGTCATCCTGAACAGTTGCGGCACGAGTTGGGTTGCCGATCACGACATCCCGTCAATCTACGACGGGACTTTCGATGCCACCTTCACCACCAAGCTGTGCACCAAGGATCTGCGACTGATCTCCGAGCTGGCGACGACGCTGAACGTTCCGGTTGAACTCGGTGCCACGACCGAGCAGATCTTCCGTCGCGCCGAGAATCTCTACGGTGGCGATTCGCCGGAACTCTCGGTCGTCCGGCACCTGCAAGAGGTGACGAAAACAAACCTCCAGTTACCGACCAAGGCCGAATGATTGGCTCAGCGGTCTTGGGGGGTTCTGGTGAAGCCTTTGTAGCGGGTGCCCTGTGTGCTCAGGTGGCCGCGGTCGCCTTCGATCAATGTGCCGAATTGGGGCCCGGTCATTTGGATCTCCTGGCGCTCGCCACCGCGGACCTCGAACGTGACGTAGTAGCTCGTCGATGAGGAGGTGTCCCCGCTGCCGCCGCTGACATGCCCGCGCTTGGCGATCACTGACGCCGGCACGGTGACCAGCGGGGACTTGTTGTTCCGGTTCCACCGCAGCAGCGCTCGAATGATCCCGAACGTGAACGCGCCGATGAAGAGGGCTAAGACGGCGAACATGAACAGCGTGACCACCAGGAACAGGGGGCCAGGGCCGCCGGCATCGCCGGAAAAGTCATTGAAAAAATCGTTCACAAACTCTGGCATGGCCCCTCCTGGTACTGGGAGGTAACCATCTCACAGGTCTGAACGAGACCGTCCGGGCATTCCCGCGCAAGGCGCGTTACCACCGGAATGCCCAGCTGTGGTTAGGTCTGACCCTTGTGCGACCGGAATGGTCGCCGTCACCTGTCTCGGGAGCACCGCAGATGCCCTTGTCATTCCGGTCGTCTACGGCTTTGCGGGTCACCGGGCCTTTACTCGTCGCTGCGCTGATCGCGGCCGGCTCGGTCGGCTGCGGCGAGGCCGCGCCGACGGGATCGCGGCCGGCGTCCGGCACTCCGACCGCTAGAGCCGCGGAGCCTGTCGCCACCGCCGGGCCGGCGGCATCGACACCGGCGAAGCTGCGGGTCCGCGCGTTGCCGGAGTCGGTGCTGACACCGATCCATGGCCTGCGCTACCGGAAGATCAAAGGCGCCCCGGCGGTTTTTCCGGAGATCGCGGCCAAGGCGGAGTTCTGGGAAGGCGTCATCACCCGGCAGGTGAAATCCGGGCCAGTCCCGGCCGGAACCGTGCAGTTGATGCGGCTACGGCCGGGCGTGATCACCGATGATGCGATGCGGGACGAGGTGCTCCTGGGCGTCCTGACAGATTTCGCGCAGACGAAGAAGTTCAACACGGTGCAGATCGGCGGCCAGAAGGTGCTCACCACGACTGACGTCCGGGACATCGGCGGTTCCGTCGCCGGTTGGCTCGATGACCGGGACCTGGTGGTCATCTACGCGGTGAAACGCCTGTCCGCGGAGAAGATCGCTTTCACCTACCTGACCGGAAAGAAGTCGGTGGGGCGCACCGGAAAGCAGTCGGTGGCGGTGTTCGGTTAGTTCAGGGCCGGCCTAGATCGTTGCCGGCACCGTCGCGTGCGCCTGGATCAGCGACGTGACCTGCTTCCAGAGGCTGTCCAGCACGGCGGGATCATTGCTCAGTTTCGCGAACAGGACCATGCCCTCGAGCTGGGCGACGATGGCTTGAGCGGTGTCGCGGGTCGCGATCTCCTTCGCCACGCTGCCCTCGGCCACGGCCTGTTCCAGGGTGTCCAGGACCAGGTCGATCTGCTCGGCGAAGATCTCGGCCAGGCGCGTGGTGACGGCCTGTTCCTGGTGGGCGAGTTCCAGCGCGAGGTTGGCCAGCAGGCAACCACTCACTCGGCCGGTCAGCGCCCGAGACTCGCGCTGACCTTCCACCTGGGCCCCCAGCAAGCGTTCCAGTCGCGACAAGGCCGATGGTGGTCCGGAGAGCAGAGACCGCCAGATCTGGCGTTGCTCGTCCCAGTGCGCATTCACGACGGCGATGGTCAGCGCCTGCTTGGAGGCGTAGAAGTGATAGAAGCTGCCCTTCTGCACCTCCGCCCGGCGGCAGATCTCGGCTACCCCGACGCTGCCGTAGCCGCGGTCGCCCAGCAGTTCGTGAGCGGCCCGGACCAGTCGGTCTTGGGCTGTGCTGGTCCGTCCCATGTCGCGACTATACGCCCGGTCAACTACTCCTTGCTCTTTAGTTGACCGGTCGTCTAGTTTGGTTGACCAGCCTGATTCACCCGATCCTCAGGAGCAAGATCGTTATGACCGACCAGATCCTCAGCACGATTGCCTTTGATAGCGGTTTCGGCCACCTGGCCCGGCTGGAGGCCGGGGCATGAACCGGGCACTGACCGGCGGGCGGCTGGCGGACCTGCTGGGGATCACGTATCCGGTGATCCAAGGACCGTTCGGCGGTGGGCTGTCGGCGGTCGCCCTGACCGCGGCGGTCACCGCGGCCGGCGGGTTGGGCTCATTCGGAGCCCATCACCTGGAACCGGCCGGGATCACCGAACTCGTGGCCTCGCTGCGGGCCGCGACCGACGGGCCGTTCGCGGTCAACCTGTGGGTGCCGCAACCGGCCGAAGCGCTCCGCCCGCCGGTCGAGGAGCTGGTGGCGCACCTCGCGCGACTGCAACCCCTGTTCGCTCAGCTGAAGGCCGACCCACCTGACCTGATGGCCCGTTTCCTGCCCGACTACCAGGCACAAGTCGAGGCCCTGCTGGCCGCAGCCCCGCCAGTGATCAGCTTCGTGATGGGGCTGCCCGGGCCGGATGTCATCGAGCGGGCCCGCGAGCGCGGCATCGTCACGATCGGTACGGCGACCACCGTTGATGAGGCTGTCGCCGTCGAGGCGGCCGGCCTGTCGGTCGTGGTCGCCTCGGGCAGCGATGCCGGTGGCCACCGGGGAGCGTTCCTCCGACCGGTGGCCGAGTCGCTGGTCGGCACCTTCTCGCTGGTTCCCCAAGTCGCGGACGCTGTTTCGATCCCGGTCGTGGCGGCCGGTGGCATTACCGACGGGCGCGGCCTCGCGGCAGCCCTCGCTCTCGGTGCCGACGGGGTGCAGATCGGCACCGGGTTCCTGGCCACTGCGGAGTCCGGAGCGAGCGAGATGCACAAGGTGGCCCTGCGCTCACCCGCTGCCCGGACCACCGTGCTGACTCGGCTCTTCTCCGGGCGGCCCGCCCGGGGGATCCTCAACGATCTGGTCCGCGAGCTGTCCTCGGCGGAGGACGACGTCCCGGGGTACCCGATCCAGAACGCCCTGATGCGGCCGATCCGCTCGGCCGCCTATGCTCGCGGCGACGTCGAGCACGCCAGCCTGTGGGCCGGGCAGGCGGCCAACCTGGCTACCGGTCAGGCCGCGGGCGACTATCTCGCCGCCCTGATCGCCGAGGCTCGGACCGTCTTGTCGGGTTGACCCCGACGAGGTCTTCCTCCCGAACGGCCGCTGGCGCCTGCACTTTCAGGGCTTTCTGGTCCAGTCGGCAGACGGCGGAACGATTCTCATCGACGCCGATATCAGCAGCCGAGTGATCGGCTCACCGGTCTTGTGGGGTTCTGGCGAAGCCTTTGTAGCGGGTTCCCTGGGTGCTCAGGTGCCCACGGTCGCCTTCGACTAGCGTGCCGAATTGGGGCCCGTTCATTTGGATTTCGTGGCGCTCGCCACCGCGTACCTCGAAGGTGACGAAGTAGCTCGTCGAGGGGGAGGAATCGCCGCTGCCGCTGCTGCGGTGTCCGCGTTTGGCGACCACCGACGCCGGCACGGTGATCACCGGGGACTGGTTGTTCCGGTTCCACCTCAGGAGCGCTCGGATGATGCCGAACGCCAAGGCGCTGAAGAGAAGGGCCGCGATCGCAAACATGATCAGCGGAATCACGACGAATGCGATGCCGGGGCCATCGGAAAACTCGGTGGTAAAATCGTTGAAAATGTCGCTCATGACCCCTCCTTGGTACTGGGGGGTAACCATCTCACATCGGTTGAGGCAGGTCCGCAGGTTGACGAACGGCATTCACGGCCTGCGGAGGATCGGGTGACGCGCGTCGAGCGACGCTCGACTCAGAAGCCGGGGTCGTGCGGCTTGTAGTCCGGGTCCACCCGGTCCTCGATCCAGGCCAGGGCGGTTTGCTCCCACCCGGGCGCCGATCCGTCGATATACCGCTCTCGCTCGTAGACGTTCGTCCCGAACGCCAGCTGCTTGATCTTCAGGGCTGTCTGGGTGGTGGCGACGACCACGGCCGATCGGGTCAGACCGTGGGCGAGGATGTAGGCCATCGCCTCCTGGACCACTTCCTCCTGATCCCGGATCCCAGACAGCCGCTGCCTGCCTCGCACGTCGACGAGCTGGCCGAAGGACACTTTGCCCGCAACGCACCGTTTCAGTTCCTCGAACCAGGCGACGACCTCGTCAATGGTGAGCGGGTCGACGAAGACCGAGCGGAGGCCGTAGCTGGTGGTTTCGACAGTTGCTGGCACAGTCGAGTGCTCGGCAGAGCGCGCCCAGCACTTGAGCGGTCTTGAGGTTCGGGGAATGAACTAGCTCTCCGTGCGTTAACGATATATCGTCTACGTATCGACCGAAGGAGAAGGCGATGAGAAACCGACCACGAGACCCCAGTGCCGGGCCTGGCCCGAGCACAGATCGAGACCCCGATCGAGACACAAACCGAGACGCCGGGGGAGCGCTGCCGGCCTACGGCACCCCTGAGACAGGAGATCCCATGCGCAGCCATCACCGGAACGACCCAGGCAACCAATACCTGGACAACGACTACCCAGACAGCAACGACTACCCAGGCAGCGGAACCCAGGACGACGGGCGCGGACGGCGCTGGGGCGGACGGCGGGGAGAATTCCGCCGGCGCCGCCGCGAGTTCGCGGTAGCGGGTTTCGGGCCCGGCCCCCGGTTCGGCCCGCGCTTCGCAGGCCCGGAGTTCGATCCCGGGGACGACGAGGAGAACGCGGGCTTCGGTCCGCGCGGCCCTCGCGGTCGCGGCCCGTTCGGTCCTGGCCGCTTCGGTCCCGGTGGCTTCGGCCCTGGCGGCTTCGGCGGTGGCTTCGGCCCGGGTGGCTTCGGCCCCGGTGGCCCGGGTCCCGGTGGCTTCGGCCCTGGCGGCCCCGGCGGTCGTGGTCGCGGCGGCCGAGGAGGGCATGGTCCCGGCCGAGGCCGACGACCGCGCGGCAACGTGCGGGCCGCCGTCCTCGCACTGCTGGCCGAAGAACCACGGCACGGTTACGCGATCATGACGGAGCTGGCCGAGCGCAGCGGTGGGCTGTGGCGCCCGAGCCCTGGATCGGTGTATCCGGTGCTCCAGCAGTTGCAGGACGAAGGGCTGGTGACAGCCGAGGAGTCAGAAGGTCGCAAGGTCTTCGCGATCACCGCAGCCGGCCGGAAGCTGATCGAAGACAACCCGGCCGAGTTCGCCGAACCCTGGTCGATGGCCGGGCCCGGTCCGCGGCAGCGGGTGCAGGCGCTCTTCGAAGGAATGACGGCACTCGGGTCGGCTACCCAGCAGGTGGCCCGGCTCGGAACGGCCGAGCAGTCCGAACGGGCCCGAGCGGTCCTGGACGAGGCTCGCCGAGCGCTGTATCGGATTCTTGCCGAAGACGAGAGTGCGACCACCCGTGCGACGTCCGATGACGACGTGGACGACGACACCTCGCCTGAGAGGTGACAGCGTGTTGTGAAGCACATCGGGCCGGCCGGGATTCCTGGCCGGCCCGGTAACGTTGTCCTCTTGAACGAGGTGATCCTCGCCCGGATGTCCGGAACGGTGTCGGACCCGTTAGAAGATCACAAGCGCAAGAGAGGACCGCGTTCCGCGGCCGAGGAGGACGATCGTGCTCGATCCGCGAGAGCTTTACACACTCGCCGAGGAGCAGCCTGTCCAGGGCGACTTCGACAAGCCCGTGCTGGTACACGCCCTTGGCGGTTTCATCGATGCCGGTGCAGCCGGCCGGTTGGCCGGTGAGCACCTGCTCAACTCGTTGGAGCATCAGGTGCTGGCCACCTTCGATCTGGATCAGCTCTACGACTACCGCGCCCGGCGGCCCGCCATGACCTTCGTGGAGGATCACTGGGAGGCCTATGACGCACCGCAGCTCGTGCTGCGCGGGGTCCGAGACAGCGCGGGCACCGGGTTCTTGATGCTCACCGGTCCCGAGCCGGACATCCAGTGGGAGCGTTTTGTCACCGCTGTCGAGCAACTCGTCGACCTGTACGACGTCCGCCTCACCATCGGCGTGCATGCCATTCCGATGGCGGTTCCGCACACTCGTCCAGCCGGAATGACCGCGCATGCCACTCGCAAGGGCTTGATCTCCAGTCAGCCATCGTGGGTCGGGCATGTGCAGGTACCCGGCAACGTGGCCGGGCTGCTGGAGCTGCGCCTCGGCGAGGCGGGTAAAGACGCCGCCGGGTTCGCCGTCCATGTGCCGCACTATCTGACCCAGGCCGAGTTCCCGGACGCGGCGGTCACGCTGGTCCAGGCCGTCGGAGAGCTGGGCGGGCTCAAGCTGCCGACCGGCACCCTGACCGAAGCCGGGGCCGAGACCCGGGCGGCGATCGAAGAGCAAGTGGCCGGGCAGCCGGAGGTCGCTGCTGTCGTCAGTGCGCTCGAGCAGCAGTACGACGCCTACATCGCCGGCCGGGCCAACGCTCTTCCGCTGGCCAGCGACACCGGCGAACTGCCGACGGCCGACGAACTGGGCGCGGAGCTGGAGCGGTTCCTGGCCGAGGAGAACGACCGGCGCGGTCGCGGCGACTCCTGACCCCGCAGAACTACCCCTGACGCGAATTCTGGGTGTCGGGATCAGGCGAGCAGGTTGGCGGCAACGGTCGCGCCGAGTTCTCGGCAGGCGGCCCGGGCACTCGCATCGGGTGCCCCGGTGATCGTGACCGGTGCGGCCGCCTGCCGCCAGCCCAACCCCGACGTCAGGGTGCTGATCGCCCGGATGGCGCCGGTGGTGTCGTCGTTCCCGTGCACCCAGAATCCGAACGGCCGGCCGCCGGTGGCGTCCAAGCACGGGTAATAGATCTGGTCGAACATGTGCTTGAGTGCTCCGGACATGTAGCCGAAGTTGGCCGGGGTCCCGAGCAGGTACCCGTCCGCCTCGAGGATGTCTACGGCCGTCGTGATCAGGGCCGGTTTGAGGGTGACTTCGACCTCGGCCAGATCTGGATCACTCGCTCCAGCGATCACCTCCTCGAGCAGGGCCCGAGTCGGCGGGGACGGCGTGTGGTGAGCGATCAGCAACCGGGGCATGGAGCGAAACTATCGGTGGCCGAACAGATCGGACGACCAGGCAGGTCGGACGGTACGTTTGACCCGTGGACGACGAGCAGAAAGCACTGCAGGATCAGATCGCTCGAGCGACCGAGCGGCTGCTGAAAACCCTCCGAAGCTTCACGGATGACGATGCGCGAGCGGCCTCCCTGCTGCCGGGCTGGACCCGCGGCCACGTGCTGACGCATATCGCCCGCAGTGCTGATGCCCTGCGAAACCTGTTGCTCGGCGCCCATACTGGAATCCCAGCCAGCGGATATGCGAGCCAGCAGGCGCGTAATTCGCAGATCGAAGCCGGCGCCGGTCGACCGATGGCAGAACTACTCGAAGACATCCTCCGATCCGATGACGACTTCTGGGCCCAGGCTGCGGAACTGTCCGCGCAGGATTGGGTTGTTCCGGTGAAAGTTCTCGACTACCAGCCATTCCCGGCGTCCCAGGTGCTGCTGCGGCGGCTGGTCGAGATCGAGTTGCACCACGTGGATCTCGGTGCCGGATATCAGAGGGCCGACTGGCCCACCGAATTCACTCACCTGGACCTGCCTGAGCCGATGAATAGTCAGCGCGCTTCGCGGTAGATCTCCCTCGGGTGCCCCGGGCGCGGCCTGGTGGTCCGGTGGCGCCCGGTGCGGTGAACGGATCGAAGGCCGCCAAGGTGGTGAACAGCACGGCCAGGGCCAGAGTCCAGCCGGCCAGGACGTCGGTCAGGTAGTGGACGCCGAGCGCTATCCGATCGAGACCGACCAGCAGCACGAGCCCTGCGGCCGCCGTCCAGAAGAGGCGGCGGCCGGCTGGTCCGACGATCTGATCCAGCAGGACGATCGCGCAGCCAGCTGCCAGCATCGAGTTCAATGCGTGCCCGGACGGGTATGAATAGCCGCTGGCCACGGTGATCGATTCGGGCCATTCGGGTCGACTGCGGGCGAACACCTGTTTCAGCATGACTCCCAGCGCGCCGCCTATCCCCATCGTGACCAGCAGCCACGCGGCTACCCGGCGGCGACCGCGCCACCAGAGCAGCCCGGCCGATACCAGCGCGATCACCCGGAACGTGTCCGGCAACGTGATCAGCCCGAGCACCCGCAGCGCGGTGGCCAGGGCGGGGCGATCCAGGACGAACCCGTGCAGCCCGCCGGCCACGTCGGCGTCCACGAAGAACACCCCGGGCGCGGTCAGCACCACCAGGGTGGTCAACGCGGTGAACGGCCCGAGCAACAGGGCCACGGCTACCATCGCGTACTGCACCCGTCGACTCATGCGCTGCCCGCCGGTTCGCTGTCGGTGGGTTCGCTGTCCGCCGGTTCGCTGTCCGCCGGTTCGCTGCCTGCCGGTTCGCGGCTGTGATAGCTCCGCACGGTGTCGATGGTGTCCGCCTCGGCCGCCGACTTGTCCGGTCGATGAGCCAGCACTCGAGCGAACCTCAACGCGAGCCCGGCCGGATAGCGCGGCGAGGTCTGCACGCCGTCGAACGCCACTTCGACGACAAGTTCGGGCCGGACGTCGACCCGGTAGCCGGTGCCACCGGTCGACAGGCTTTGCAGCCGCTCGGTCTGCCAGCCCAGCATGGCGTCGGTCAGCCCCTTGAACGTCTTGCCCAGCATAACGAAACCTCCTGGTGGGCCGTATGTTCCACCCGGATCGCGGGCACCGAGGTGGAGGTTGGACAGCAGCCCGGTGCGGCGGCCATGACCCCATTCAGCGGCCAGGATCACCAGGTCGAGAGTGATCCGCGGCTTCACCTTCACCCACCCGGCCCCGCGCCGTCCCATCGTGTACGCGGAGGCCAGCGACTTCGCCACCACTCCTTCGTGGCCTCGAGCCAGCGCGTCGGCGGCGAACAGCCCGGCCGCCGTCACCTGATCCGGGTCAGCCGGGTCACTCACCGTGTGCCGAGGTACGACGAACTCACCGGCTGCTGGTTCCAGCCGACCACGACGAGTGGAACTTGGCAGGTCGATCAAGTCGTCGCCGTCCAGATGCAACGCGTCGAACAGGGTCAAACGGAGCGGGACGGCGGCTTGGGCGGCCTCGACGTCCCGCCGGGCCACTCGCGCCGAGGTGACCTGGAAGGGTGCGGGCCGACCCGTCGCCGTGGCGGCGATCACCTCGCCGTCCAGGATCGCCGTCCGGACGTCGAGCGCCCGGGTGGCGGCCACCACCTCGGGCACGCGGGCGGTGATGTCGTCCAGGGTGCGGGTGAACACGGCCACCTCGTCGCCGTCCCGGTGCACCTGGACGCGGACGCCGTCGAGCTTCCACTCCACCCCGGCCGGCCCGGTCTTCGCCAGCGCGGTGGCCAATTCCGGAGCCGGTGCGGCCAGCATCGGGGCCAGCGGGCGGCCGACCGCGAGCGCGAACCCCGCCAGCGCGTCGGCCCCGCCGGACAGCGCGGCCGCCGCGACGTCCGGCAGGTCGCCGTGCACGGCCAGCGCTCGGCGGACCGTGCCCACTCCAACCGCGGCCGCGGCCGCCACCGCATCGACGATCAGCCCACCGGCGGCGCCCTGCCGCAGCTCGCCGGAGACCAGGCCGAAGAGCAGTCGCTGCTCGGTTGCGGTGGCCGCGGCGAGCAGCCGGTTCAGGATTGCCTGCCGCTCGCCCGTCGACCCGGCCCCGGACAGGACAGCGGCCCGGGCCAAGGCGTCGTCCACCTCGGCCACCGTGAGCGTGGCCTGCTGGGCGGGCGGCGGAGCCTGGCGAAGCGAGGCCCAACCGAGCCCGGTGCGACGCTGAAAGGTGCGCCCGGACAGCCAGGCGGCCACCACTGGGGCATCGGTGACCGAGGCCAGGCGAAGGCAGTCGGCGAGCAAGGCGATCTTGGCCTTGCGGGAGGGCGCGGCGGCGACCGCCTCGGAGGCGGCGGCGATCTCAATCAACAGCACGCCGTCAGTCTGCCGCGCCCCACCGACAATCGACCTGCCGCGCCCCACCGACAATCGACTTCTTAGCCTTGCGGGGATCTCGAGTCGCGCCCACTTTCGTGACTCCGCTTGGCTATTCGGCCGCGACCGAACTTCTGCGGTGATCATGCACGGTTGCCCGCTTGAGGTGGCAACCGTGCATGATCACGGCCCATGGGTGGGGTAGCTCTGCATGATCGCGGTCCGTGGGTGGGTAACCGTGCATGATCACGGCGTTTGTCACGGGTGCCGTGATGGCTTAACTCACCGGCATTGCGGTGATCATGCACGGTTACCCGCTTTGAGGTGGGCAACCGTGCATGATCGCGGGCCCGTGGGTGGGCAACCGTGCATGATCGCGGGCCCGTGGGTGGGCAACCGTGCATGATCGCGGGCCATAGAGGTGGCGATCTTGGCTGATCAGCTCCGGGAGCCCGTCCTAGGCGGGCAGCTCGTGGACGGTGGCCTGGCCGTCGGTGGCCTGCACGGAGATCCGCCGGTTCACCGTGACCGCGTCCAGCAACCGGCGATCGTGGGTGACCAGCAACAGGGTGCCGGGGTAGGTGTCCAGCGCCTGCTCCAACTGCTCGATCGCGGGCAGGTCGAGGTGGTTCGTCGGCTCGTCCAGAACCAGCAAATTGACGCCGCGAGCCTGCAGCAGCGCCAGCCCAGCTCGGGTGCGCTCGCCGGGGGAGAGGGTCTCGGCCGCGCGCATCACGTGCGCCGAGGCCAGCCCGAACTTGGCCAGCAAAGTTCGCACCTCGGCGTCCGACCAAGTCGGGAGCTGCTCGCCAAAGGCCCGGAACAGCGGCGTCGCACCGGTGAAGAGCGAACGAGCCTGGTCGATCTCGCCGATCACCACCCCCGGCCCGAGCGAACTCGAACCCGAGGTCAACGGCAGCCGGCCGAGCATGGCGGCCAGCAAGGTCGACTTGCCCGCGCCGTTCGGTCCGGTGATCGCCACCCGGTCAGCCCAGTCGATCTGCAGGTCCACCGGCCCGAGCTGGAACTCACCGCGCTGCACGACCGCCCCGCGCAGAACGCTGACCACGGCACCGGCCCGCGGAGCGACCGCGATCTCCAACTGCAGCTGCCACTCCTTGCGGGGCTCCTCGACGACGTCCAACCGGTCGATCATTCGTTGCGATTGGCGAGCCTTAGCGGCCTGCTTCTCGCTCGATTCGGCCCGTAACTTGCGCCCGATCTTGTCGTTGTCCGGGGCCTTGCGCCGGGCGTTCCGGACGCCCTTCTCCATCCAGTTCCGCTGCGTCCGGGCCCGGTCCTCCAGGCTGCCCAGGGTGCCGGCGTACTCCTCGTACGCCTGCCGGGCATGCAACCGGGCGACCTCGCGCTCTTCCAGGTACGCGGTATAGCCACCGCCGAACACGCTGATCTGCTGCTGAGCCAGGTCGAGTTCGACGACCCGGGTCACCGTCCGGGCGAGGAATTCTCGATCATGACTGACGACGACGACGCCGGCCCGAAGGCCGCTGACGAAGCTCTCCAGCCGAGCCAGGCCGTCCAGGTCCAGGTCGTTGGTCGGCTCATCAAGCAGGAAGATGTCGTACCGGCTGAGCAGTAGCGAGGCCAGTCCGGCTCGGGCCGCTTGGCCGCCGGAGAGTGCGGTCATCGGCACCTGGAGGTCGGCGTCCAGGCCGATCTCGGCCGCCACCTGGACCGCGCGCTCGTCCAGGTCCGCCGCACCCAGGGCGAGCCAGCGTTCCAACGCGTCGGCGTAGGCATCGTTCCTGGCCTCCTGAGCGGCCTCGGTTCCGCTCAGGTCGGCGAGTGCCTCGGTGGCCGTGTCCAGTTCCAGTTGGACGGCGGCTACCCCGGTCCGCCGGGCCAGGAACTCGGCGATCGTCTCGCCGGGTCGTCGTTCCGGCTCTTGCGGGAGGTAGCCGACGCTCGATCCGGCCGGGCTGAGCTGGACCGTCCCCTTTTCCGGTCGATCGAAACCGGCCAGCAGGCGCAGCAAGGTTGACTTGCCGGCACCGTTCGCGCCGACCAGTCCGATCACGTCGCCGGGAGAGATGCCGAGGTCGAGGCCGGCGAACAGCTGGCGGTCCCCGTGGGCAGCCGCCACGTCGCGGGCGGTGAGCGTGGTCATGACGCGAGGCTACTGGCGCGGCGGGTGGTTCCCCCGCCGGTCGGTCAGAACAGACCGGCCGGGGCGCGGGGGTCGTCGTGGGAGACGATGTCCTTACCGAGGGGTGCGATCGCCACGGCGGCGAGCTTGATGTTCGCCCAGCCGAACGGGATGCCGATGATCGTGAGGCAGAGCCCGACGCCGAGCACCAGGTGGCCGATGGCGATCCAGACCCCGGCGAGAACGAACCAGATGACGTTGCCGATCGCCGATGCGGTGCCCGCGTCCGGCCGCCGGATCAGCGTCCGACCGAACGGCCAGAGCACGAATCCGGCCAGCCGGAACGCGGCGATCCCGAACGGGAAGGTGATGATCAGGATGCACATCACGAACCCGGCCACGGCGTACCCGACCGCCAGCCAGAAACCCGAGACGATGAGCCAGATCACATTCAGGGCGAAGTTCAGGGGGGTGATCATCGGGTCTCCGGCTGGTGAGTGGTCGAAACGGTCAGTGCGCGACGGTCACGGGCTTGCCCTTGGCCTGCCCGATCGAACCGAGCAGGTCGTCGAACCAGGCCTGCTCGGTGTCGAACGGCTTGCCGCCCTTGATCCGCGGGAACTCGATCGCCCGCAGCCGCCCGCCGGCCTCCTCGTCGTGACCGATCACACCGCTCTCGCCCCGCAACGCACAATCCACGGCCAGGTCGACGAACCCCTTGATCAGCCGGAGATCGTCGACGTTCGCCGCGGCCGAGCGGGCGAAGTAGCCGCTCTTCTGCACCATCGTCTTGTCGGCACCCAGCAGCGCGGCGAACTGCTTCGCGAACCAGGCGCCCGGGTTGATCGTGTCGATCTTGACGTGACCGAAGGCGTCTCGCAGCGGTTCCTCACCGCGGGCGATCATCTCCTCGACGATCGTCTCGACGCCGGCGCCCTCGGACAGGAAGATGTTCACGCAGCCGGTCTCGTCCATCACGGCCTTCAACCGCTCCGCCTCGGCGGCGATGTCGAAGCTCAGTTCCGGCACGAATACCGCGTGCACGTCCCACTTGCGCTGGTCGTTGCCGAACTCCGGCAGGTACGTCTGGGCCTCGACCCATTCGCGGTACTTGGCCGTGGTGGCAGCGGTCAACCAGCCGCAGTTGCGGCCCATCACTTCGTGGACGACGAGCATCCGGAAGTTCGACGAGTGCTCGGCGATCACGTTCCGGGCGAAGATCGCGCCCTGCTCGGCGGCGGTCCAGGCGCCCAGGCTCTGCCGGATCGGGATCACGTCGTTGTCGATCGTCTTCGGCAGCCCGACGACGGTCAGTTCGTAGCCGTTGGTGTGCAGGTAGGCGGCCAGGTCCGCGGCGGTGGTGTTGGTGTCGTCACCGCCGATGGTGTGCAGCACGTCCACGCCGTCCCGGGTCAGCTGCTCGGCTGCCACGTGCAACGGGTCCTGTCCTTCGGAGACCAGCCCGCGGCTCACGCAGTCGGCGACGTTCGTCAGCTTGACGCGGCTGTTGCCGATCGGGCTGCCCCCGAATCGATGCAGAAGGTGTGAATTTTCCCGAATCTGCGGCGTGACGCTCAGATAGTCGCCTGCGAGCAGCCCGGCGTAGCCGCTGCGGTAGCCGATGATCTCGACCTCGGGTGCGATTTCGGTGTATCGCTCGATCAGGCCCCCGACAGCGGAGGACAAGCAGGGGGCCAGGCCACCCGCGGTGAGCAGGGCTACGCGACGTACGGACATGTGACTCGGCTCCAGTGGCAACACGACAAAACGAACGGCTCGGCAAATGCATTTGCCAGCCTAGTGCGCGGCTTGTCGGTAGTCAGTGACAGGCTTACGGCTATGAACACTCTCGCCCCGTTCGTCGCCGAGGATGACCGCTACACGCACACGCCCTACCGCCGCTGTGGCCGCAGCGGTCTGCAGTTGCCGGCCGTCTCGCTCGGCCTCTGGCACAACTTCGGCGACGACAAGCCGACCCAGACCCAGCGGGCGATTCTGCGCCGGGCTTTCGACCTCGGTGTCACACACTTCGATCTGGCGAACAACTACGGCCCGCCGTACGGCGCGGCCGAGCGGAACTTCGGCTCCATCTTCACCTCCGACTTCCGCCCCTACCGCGACGAGCTGGTGCTGTCGACGAAGGCCGGATACGACATGTGGCCAGGGCCCTATGGTGACCTTGGATCGCGAAAGTACTTGCTGGCCAGCCTTGATCAGAGTCTGAAGCGAATGCAGGTGGACTACGTCGACATCTTCTACAGTCACCGGTTCGACCCGGAGACGCCGCTGGAAGAGACGATGGGCGCGCTTGATACCGCTGTCCGCTCGGGTCGGGCGCTGTATGCGGGGATCTCGTCGTATTCGCCCGAGCGCACGGTTGAGGCGGCGGCGATCCTCCGGCAGCTCGGCACCCCGCTACTGATCCACCAGCCCAGCTACTCGATGCTCAACCGCTGGGTGGAAGGCGGGTTGCTGGATGCGCTGGAGGAGCAGGGTGTCGGCTGTATCGCGTTCTCACCGTTGGCCCAGGGCCTGCTCACCGACCGGTACCTGGACGGCGTCCCGAAGGATTCCCGGGCGGCTCAGGGCAAGTCGTTGGATCCAGGTCAGCTGTCCGAAGCCAACCTTGCGCACGTCCGGGCGCTGAACAAGCTCGCTGCGGCTCGCGGTCAGTCGCTGGCGCAGCTCGCGCTGAGCTGGGTGCTTCGCGACCAGCGGGTCACCTCGGTGCTGATCGGCGCCAGCAGCGTCGACCAACTGGAAGCGAACCTGGGCGCGGTGAACGGGCCGGAGTTCACCGATGCCGAACTGACCGAGATCGACCAGCACGCGGTCGATGCCGGGATCAACCTCTGGGCCAAGTCCAGCGCCGGGTAGGCGCAGCCGCCCTCGGCGCCGGCCCGACCGGGGCGACTCAGACGGGGCCGACTCAGACGGCGGCCGAGGAAGCCTGCTGGCCTTCGACGACCTTGCGCAGTGCCTTCGCGGCCGGGCCGGCGCGCTCGGCCAACCCCCGGATTCGGTCTCGGTGCTCACGCCGTTCCCGGCCGCTGAACACGGTGTTCAGCTCGACCGCCGAGACCAGCGGCACCAGGGCGAGGGCCAGTGGGTCGAACTCATCGCTGGGGCTGCCACTCAGGACGACGCGGCGCAGCTCAGCGATCAGTTCGCGAACGATCCGAGTGTCCCGGACGTGGACCACCTTCTTCGAGAAGACGCCCAGGACGGTGGCATCCGTGATCGTGATCACGTTGTTCGTCGCCAAGCGTTGCCGAACCGCTTGATAGGTGATCTTTGCGTCCTGGCCCACCCAGTACTTCCAGGAGCGGGGCTTGGAGCGGCTGATCTGCTCCAGGACGGCATCCAGGATCGGGTCGTCCGTGCGCTGGCCGGTGCTGCGTGGCTTGCCGTTCTCGTCGACGATGCGACCGCCGAGGGTGAGTTCGACCAGGACTGCTGCACGGATCAACTGCCCGTGGCTGTCGCCCCCGGACAACTTGTGTTTCTGGACGTCGTAGGCGATCAGGAAAGCGCGGTCAGCTAGCCGGGTGGGCAGGTCCGGGGTCATCGCGGCTCCTCAGGAGTGGCGGTCGGCGTCCGGTCGGTGTGATCGGACGATCCAGGTTCGGCGCGGTCGAGTTGGGTGTGCTCAGACTGGGTGTGCTCAGACTGAGTGTGTTCCACCCGCGGGTGATCCGACTGCGGGTGATCCGACGTCGGGTGATCCGGCTCAGGGTGATCTGGATCGGCCGGAGGCCGGCCGGGACGGCGGATCCGACCCACGTTGCCCGGCATCCGGCCGGCGTCTCCGAGCGCCCGGCGGAGCAGGAATTCGATCTGCGCATTGGTGCTGCGCAGCTCGTCCGAGGCCCAGCGGCTCAGCGCGTCGTGCACGGCCGGGTCGAGCCGGAGCAGCAGCTTCTTGCGTTCGGTCGGCACAGGGATCAGTGGTACAGCGAGCCGGTGTTCACCACCGGTTGCGCATCGCGGTCACCGCAGAGCACCACGAGCAGGTTGCCCACCATCGCCGCTTTCCGCTCCTCGTCGAGTTCGACGACATTGTGCTCGGCCAGCCGCTCCAGGGCGGCCTCGACCATGCCGACCGCGCCGTCCACGATTCGGGCCCGGGCGGCCACAACCGCTCCGGCCTGCTGCCGGCGCAACATCGCGTGTGCGATCTCCGGGGCATAAGCCAGCCGGGTCAGCCGGGACTCGATGATCCGGACACCGGCCGATTGCACTCGGGCGGCGATCTCGGCGGACAACGTTCCGGTCACCTCGTCGGCGTTGTCTCGCAGCGACATCTGCCCCTGACCGGCGGGTTCGTACGGGTAGCTGTTGGCGATGTGGCGGACCGCGGTCTCGGTCTGGATCGCCACGAACTCGACGAAGTCGTCGACCTCGAACTTGGCTCGTGCCGTGTCCTGCACCTGCCAGACGACGACGGCGGCGATCTCGATCGGGTTGCCGTCGGCGTCATTCACCTTCGCCACCCCGGTCTCGTGATTGCGGATCCGGGTGGAGATCGACGACCGCGAGGTCAGCGGGTTCACCCAACGCAGCCCGTCGGTGCGGATCGTGCCTTGATAGCGACCGAGTAGTTGGACGACGCGGGCCTGCCCGGGTGCGACGGCGGTGAGTCCGGCGAAGATCACCAGCGCCGCCAGGAAGACCAGGACCGCCGTCCCGACCAGACCGCCGGCCGCACCGCCGCCGACGACGCCGCCAACCGCGAGGGCGATGACGATGACGATGTCCAGCACGGAGATCAAGATCAGCGCGAGGGCGACCCACACCATCGCCCAACCGGATCGGTCGGTCGCCGGACGCTCCACCACCTGAGGGGTGGGCATCGTGACGTCTGGGCCAACCGTGGCGACCGACGTGCTTTCCCGGGGCGGGGTGGGGCGATCCAGCGGAGGTGTGGTCATCGTGGGCTCCTCGGTGAGTAGAGGCTCCAAGTTATCATTGTGATATCACTTTAGATAGACCCAGGGCGAGGCGCGGTCATCCGGACACGCATAACCTGGCCATCGGCCTCGTGCAATCGATTGCAGCGACCTTATGCGTGCCTGAGTGACCGGCCTCTGTCGGAGGTGGACCGCTCAGGTGGCGCTGCGGGTGGCGGAGGAGATGGTCTCCTCGGTCAACGCGGCCTGGGCATCGCTGAACTCGTCCGGCCGTCCGGCCCGGAGCAGGGATCGCCATTGCTCGGCGTCATGGTCGGCTGGGGCGGTGGTGGCCAGGAAATCAATCAGGACGGTGGCGAACTGGGGCGGGTCGCTGTGGTGCGGGAAGTGCCCGGCCGAGTCGATGATCTCCAGTCGGCTGGCGGGGAGCGCGGCATGGGCCACGTGCGCGTGGGCGACCGGGATGATCGGGTCTCGGGCGCCCCAGATCAGCAGGGTGGGCAGGCTCCGGCCGAGATAGCAGCGGTCGAGCATGGTGACCATCTGTCCGTGCCTGTCCACCACCGCCCGGAGGGTCCGGATCACGGCCGCGCGCGCCGTTCGGTCCGGCATCGAGTCGAAGACCCGCAGCAGATCCTCGGCGTCGAGGCCGAGGTTGGTGTTCAGGCCGCGCAGGATCTTGGCGCCGATCCGAGCGGTGAGCCGGGCGGTCGGCAGGCGTAGCAATTGCAGCCCCAGGTCGGCGTTGGGCATCGACACCAAGCGCAGCGCCGGGTGCACCTCTCGACCCACCCCACCGGTGCTGACCAGCACGAGTCGCTCGCAGTGATCCGGGTACTGGTAGGCGAACTGCATCGCGACGCCGCCGCCGAGGGAGTGCCCGACCACGGTGGCCCGCTCGATGTCCAGTACCTCGAGCAGGTCGCGAAGCCCGTTCGCGAAGGCGGCCACCGAGTAATCCGCCCGGGGCTTGTCCGACTGTCCGTGGCCGAGCAGGTCCGGAGCGATCACCGTGTGATGCCGGGCCAGCAGCGGGATCAGTTCGCGCCAGGTCTCGGAGGAGTCCCCGATGCCGTGGACCAGGAGCAACACGGGCCCTTCGCCGGCCCGGAGGAACGCTCGCCGGTAGCCGTGGACGGTGCGGAACTCCAGGCGCGGATCGCCGTCGCGCACGCTCGCCAGCGGCGCTCGACCCCCGCGTAGGCCGATCCGCGAACCGATCAGCGACATCCGTACCTCCTGGTCGCGATGACCACCTCAGTGTCCATGGCTGACGTCGCCACATCCAGAGGGCAGTCGATCTTCAACCGCACTGGTCGCCACGATTACGGGATGAATCATGGAATACCGACAGTTCGACCCCCTGAAAAGTTTTCCGTCGGGCCGGCGCGCTGCTTCGGGCGCCGCGCTGGAGAAGCGCAGGTCAGGCGGGGGGTGTGGGGCGGACCGCCTCGAATGTCCTAAAGCAGACGAAGAAGTATGGTTACGCAATGCAGCGCGACCGGACGATCGCTTAGGGTGACGGATGTCTCAAATCGCCCTCTATGGGTACCGCGTTCGTGATGCAATCATTTCGGGCGAAGTGCCGTAATAGGCATTCTCGGTGGTGCGGGTCATGACGGGTCCTGGGGTCGGGGCCGAGGGGAGGGCGTCACGATGACCGCTTCTGACGCCTATCCGGAATTGCGATACCCCCCGCTCGTCACTCGGCTGCCGGATCGGCTCGCCGATCGGCATCTCGCCAGCCTCCCCAACTCGCCGGTCGAGCCGGCGGACCATGCCGAGCCGTCGTCCCGGATCGGGCTCGACTGGGTGGTCCGTGCCCAGGACGGCGAAGCGAGCCAGGTGCTCGCGGAGATCGATCTGGCGATTCGGACCGGCCTGGCACCACGGACCTACGCCCGAGCGCTCTATGCCCAGGCGCTGTGTCTGATGATGCTCAACGAAGGTTCGACCGCGGTTCGGGTGGCTCGTGAGCTCAGCACGCTGTGCCGGGATCTCAAGCTCCCGGCGGCCGGGTTGCAGGCTCGGGCGTTGCTGGTCGACCTGCTGCGCCGGGAAGGTCAGCTGGAGCAGGCGGTGGAGCAACTGGCCCATGCGGTGGCCCTGGAGCCGGCTCTGCGCGACCTCTCCGATCCGGACACCCAGACCGCGCTCGGCGCGCTGGCGATTGCCCTGCGGCACAGCGGCACCGTTGAGGAAGCCAATCGGCTGGAACAGCGACTCGCCGCCGTGGAGCACACCCTGCCCCTGCATCAGCGGGTGTCGCGCTGGAGCAATCTGGCGTTCGAGCACGTGGCGCAGGCGATGAGCGCTGCTCGGCGAGCGCCGTACCACGTGGATGCCGACCTGCTCGATCAAGCGGTGACCGAGATCGAGATGGCCGCCAAGCTCGCCAGCGACGGCCCTTACCAGGTCATCGCGATCGAGGCGCAGGTGATCGCGGCGCTCCCGGCTGCCGTGGTGGGCAACGCCGAGGCGGGGTTGGCCGACCTGAACAAATGCCGGGAGGTACAGGAACTCGGGCCGGAGGCCACCTCGGCGCAATTGTTCTGGGCGGTCGGGATGGTCCGTGCCCTGGTCCGGCTCGGGTGTTTCCACGAAGCCGCCGCGGTCGGCGTCCGCATGCTGTCTCGAATCCGGGATCACGGCAGAGAGGGAGATCGGCGGATCCTGGCCTACGAGGTGATGCGGGCCGAGCATCCTCAGGTAGAACGAGCATTGACCGGGACGGCCGAGTACCTGGCGCTCACCGAGGAGCGGGTGGGAACTGGCTTCGCGCTGGTCAGTGCGCTGTTCAAAGCCAGGGTAGATCTGCTGCGCGGAGCGGACGAGCGACGTGGGCTGGCTCGCGCGGCGTCCCTCGACCCACTCACCGGTCTGATCAATCGCCGGGGTGCGGCCGCAGCGATCGCGGACGCGGCCGCCCGGCCGCGGAACGAATCGATCGCGCTGCTGGTCATCGATCTGGATGGATTCAAGGACGTCAACGACAACTCCGGTCACCTGGCCGGGGACGTCGTTCTGCAGCGGGTATCGCAGGCTCTGCGAGCCACCGCCCGGCTGGAAGACATGGTGGCCCGCTGGGGCGGCGACGAGTTCGTCGTCGTCGCGACGTTGGACGAGGACCGGGCCCTTGCCCTGGCCGATCGCCTGCGGGACACCATCCGCCAGCGCGCCGAGGTTGACGCGGGCACTCCGGTGACCGGAAGCGTCGGCGTGGCGGTCCGGGAAACCCCGGTGGATGAGGTGGCTTGGCTGCAGCGCGCGGACGAGGCGATGTACCTGGCGAAACGGTCCGGCGGCGATGCCACTGTGCTCGGCTGATGCGCTGTGGGTGCCGACCACCCTTTAGGCGGATCTAGTCCGCTGCCCGGGCGGACGACGTTCTGCTTGTGGAAACGGACCGACCGGTGCCGCCGGACGGTCTCCGGCGCCCACCCGCCGAACAGGCCCTGACCGCGTTTCTGGCCTGTCTGCTCAGTTTTCTCTTCCTGGCCACGTTGACGGCGGCCGCCGACCCCGGGTTGATCGGTCTGAGCCGGTCCGGGGACGGGATTCATCCGGCCTTGCCTGCGGATGCGGCCAATGCTCCGCTGGCGCGCCCGGAACCGGCGCCGAGCGGGGTCGGCGGCTACCGTCTGCTCGAGCTCCAGGACGACGGTTCGGGGCAACCGGTGCGGTGGGATCCCTGCCGCCCGATCCACTACGTGGTGCGTCCGGACGGCGCTCCGCCCGGTGCGGAGCAGGCACTCGCGTCGTCGGTGGCCCGGATCGAACAGGTCACCGGGCTGCGGTTCAGCTACGACGGTACGACCCAGGAGACACCGCATCGGGACCGGCCGACGGTAGACCTCGCCCGGTACGGCAGCCGCTGGTCCCCGGTGCTGGTGGCCTGGACCGACCCGGCCGAGTACCCGGCGATGAGCGGCTACGCCGGCCTCGGTGGCCCGGACACGGTGGCCGGCCGGAATCCGGGGCATCGTCGGTTCGTCAGCGGGGTGGTCCTGCTGAACCGCCGACATCTCCTGGAGGTGACGCGCTGGAAAGACGGTCAGGCTCAGCTGAATGCCGTTGTCCTGCACGAATTCGGGCATCTGATCGGGATGGACCATGTGCCGGACCCGACTCAGTTGATGTTCAGGCAGCCGACCGCGCATCCCTACGGATTCGCCGATGGCGACCGGCGTGGACTGGCAATGCTGGCTGGTGGACCGTGCTTTCGGGACTTTTGAGGATTTTCCGAGCGGGCGCTCGTCCAGTTACCCACAGTCCGTACGATGGGCAAGTTATCCACATTAAGGCCATCTGCCCGATCTGGTGACGATTGGCGGGCAATCTGGCCGTCATGGATACCAATAAAGCGACGGTGATCACCAAGGCCGGCCCGGAAGACATGATCGCCACGGTCTGGTTCAGGCTGGGCTACAAGCCTCAGAGCAGCCTGATAGTGCTCGGGTTGGAGGGGCCGCGGCAGCGGGCCGGTGTCCTGCTGCGGGTCGACCTGCCGAGTTCGAGCCCGGTTGACCGTTCCCCCGAGGCGCCCCGGTCGATAGACCGGCTACCGCCGGAGGCTCTGCGGGTGGTGCTGCCAGAAATGGTGCGTGATCTCCTGATCACGGTGGCTGCCTCGGGCGCCCACGGAGTCCTGGCCATCGTCGCCGATGAGCAGGCGCTCAATCGGCGCCCCCCGGCGGTGGTCAGATTGTTGCGGCGGTCCGTCCGGGAACTCGGGTTACGGCTGGTCGATGTCCTCGGCCTGACCTCGACGGGCTTCGCCTCGCTGCTGTGTCGTGACCCCCGGTGCTGTCCACCCGGCGGTCGGCCGATCTCGCAGGTGCTGTCCAGTCGCAGCGCCGCCGTGCATGTGGTCAGCGGCGATACCGTGGCCGAGTCCGAGGCGGACCTCCTCGCCGATGTCACCCACGGGCCCTCGGATCCGCCGTGTGATCCGCCATCGCGGCAGTGGCTCGGTCCGGATCTGGGCAGTGCGTCCGGCTCCGCGGGTGGGCTCCCTCCGGGCCAGCGGTGGCTCTGGTGGGAGCGCTGGAACGAGGCCTGCGCTGCGGCCGCGACGATGCCGAGTCGTGGTGAACCGCTGCGCGGGTTCTCGGCCGCGCTGCACGATTGCTGCCTGCGTGACGCCGTCCTGATGAGTTTGCTCGGGGCCGCGCTGGACGAGGTGCGAGCGACGTTGGACGGCGATTACCCGTGGCCGCCGAGCCATCCCGGCCAAACCGCCGAGCGTCAGCCGGGTGAGTGCGATTTCGACAGTGACGGATTCGGTGCTGGGGGATTCAGCGCTGGAGGATTCAGCGCTGGGTTCGGAGCGGCGAGCGCTGATCAATTCCACCGCGATCTCGGGCGATTGCTCCGCAGTCGGCCGGACGAGACACGGCTGAGCGCTGGGCGGACGGTGCTCGCCGGGGCAGTCCGCGTGGCCGGTGACGGCGACCGAGGGCCGGCGCTGGCGGTGCTGGCGATGTTGGCCTGGTTCGAGGGTCGAGGGGGGCGAGCGAGGCTCCTCGTCGAGCGAGCGCAGGCCGATGCCTCCTCGGTTTCGCTGACCGGTCTGGTGGAGGACCTACTGCTGGAAAGGATCCCACCGCCGTGGCTGAGAAATGGGCCAGAAGGGTGACGAAGTACACTCCGTTAGTCCAGATTCTGAGATGGGGTGGGCGAGTGTCCGTGGCTCGCTTTAAGATCGCTCCTAGGTCATGAGTATCAGCACCAAGCCCCGGCTTGCTGGTCGGCAACCCTCGTTCCGCGGTGGGGTGCCCCGGGTGATGACCTGGCTGACGCCTTTGGGCGAAGGCAAGCGCGGTCGACAGTCGTCGACCCGATAGCTCGCGGGCCCGCCCGCGATGGGCACGGCTGTCCCGTGCCCATGAGTTTGGAGGAGTCTTCATGACCACTGGCTGGTCCTTCGAAACCCGTCAGATCCACGCCGGTCAGAGCCCCGATCCGACCACGGGTGCACGTGCGTTGCCGATCTACCAGACCACCTCATACGTCTTCAAGAGCACCGAGCAAGCGGCAAACCTGTTCGCTCTGCAGGAATTCGGGAACATCTACACCCGGATCAACAACCCGACCACCGACGTGGTCGAACAGCGCGTGGCCAGCCTGGAAGGCGGCGTGGCAGCGCTGCTGGTGGCCAGCGGTCAGTCCGCGGAGACGCTGGCGATCCTCAACGTGGCCGAGGTCGGCGATCACATCGTCGCCAGCCCAAGCCTCTACGGCGGCACCTACAACCTCTTCCACTACACCTTGCCGAAGTTCGGTATCGAGGTCAGCTTCGTCGCCGACCCGGATGACCTGGAGTCCTGGAAGGCCGCGGTCAAGCCGAACACCAAGGCGTTCTTCGCCGAGACGATCTCCAACCCTAAGCAGGACGTGCTCGACATCGAGGGCGTCGCGAAGGTGGCCCATGAGGCCGGCGTTCCGCTGATCGTCGACAACACCGTGGCCACCCCGTACTTGATCCGCCCGCTGGAGTGGGGCGCGGACATCATCGTCCACTCGGCCACCAAATACCTTGGTGGCCATGGTGCTGCCATCGCGGGGGTGATCGTCGACGGCGGAACGTTCGACTACGCGGCCGATCCGGCGCGGTTCCCCGGGTTCAACACGCCGGACGCCAGCTACAACGGCCTGGTCTACGCCCGTGACCTCGGCGTCGGCAGCGCCCTCGGCGCAAACCTGGCGTTCATCCTCAAGGCCAGGGTGCAGTTGCTGCGCGACCTCGGGCCGGCGGCCTCGCCGTTCAACGCCTTCCTGATCGCCCAGGGTCTGGAAACGCTGAGCCTGCGGATCGAGCGGCACGTGCAGAACGCCGGCGCCGTCGCCACCTGGCTGCAGGGTCGGGACGAGGTCGAATCCGTCGCCTACGCCGGGCTGCCGAGCAGCCCGTGGTACGCGCTGGGCCAGAAGTACGCGCCCAAGGGAGCGGGCGCGATCGTCGCATTCGAGATCAAGGGCGGCGTGGAGGCGGGCAAGCGCTTCGTCGATGCCCTCGAGCTGCACAGCCACGTGGCGAACATCGGCGACGTCCGCAGCCTGGTCATCCACCCGGCGAGCACGACCCACAGCCAGTTGAGCGAGACCGAGCGGCTGGCCAGCGGTGTCACCCCCGGCCTGGTTCGGCTAGCGGTCGGGCTGGAGAACATCTCGGACATCCTGGCTGACTTGGAGGCCGGTTTCCGGGCGGCGAAGGCCAACTGATGGTGTCCACACAGGAGATACCGCACCTCGCCGTGCCTCCGGCTTCCGGGGCCTGGCGGGTGGGGGACCATCCCGGTGACCGGCGGTTCGTCGGGATCGGTGATCTCGCGCTGGAGCGCGGCGGCCGACTCGACGCCGTCCAGGTGGCGTACGAGACCTGGGGCGAGCTGTCGCCCAGCGGTGACAACGCGGTTCTGGTGCTGCATGCGCTGACCGGTGACAGTCATGTCGTGGGTCCGGCCGGGCCGGGGCATCCCACCGCAGGGTGGTGGGCTGAGCTGATCGGTCCGGGCCGTCCGTTGGACACCGACCGCTGGTTCGTCGTCGCTCCGAACGTGCTCGGCGGCTGCCAGGGCACCACCGGCCCTTCCAGCCTGGCTCCGGACGGCCGCCCGTACGGCGGCCGTTTCCCCTACCTGACGGTTCGTGATCAGGTGGCCTGCGAGGTAGCGCTCGCCGATGAACTGGCGATCGATCGCTGGGCACTTGTCGTCGGTGGGTCGATGGGCGGGATGCGGGCGCTGGAGTGGGCGATCACCGAGCCGGAACGGGTGGAACGGCTGCTCGTCCTGGCCTCGACCTCGGCCGCCACCGGTGATCAGATCGCCTGGTGTGCCGCCCAGTTGGCGGCAATTCGGGCCGATGCCGGGTTCAACGGTGGCGATTACTACGGTGCCGCGCCGGGTAACGGCCCACACCTGGGGCTCGGCGTGGCGCGGCGGATCGCGCACACCACGTACCGGTCCGAACAGGAGATCAACCTCCGGTTCGGTCGGTTGGCGCAATCCGGCGAGGATCCGTTGGGCGGAGGCGGTCGGTTCGCGGTCGAGTCATACCTTGATCACCATGCCGAGAAGCTGACCTACCGGTTCGATGCCAACTCGTACTTGGTCCTCACCGAGGCGATGAACTCGCACGATATCGGTCGGGGTCGCGGCGGCACGGCGGCCGCGCTGAGCCGGGTCAGTGCCCAGACCGCAGTGGCCGCGATCGAGTCCGACCGGCTCTACACGCCCGACCAGAACGCCGAGATCGCCGCCGGGATCAAGAACTGTGCCGGACTGCGGGTGGTCGCCTCGCCGTACGGGCACGACGGATTCCTGGTGGAGGTCGAGCAGGTCGGGGAGATCCTCACCGACCTGCTCAGCGAAACCGCGAACCAAGAGTGAACCTGACCGGCCCGGCCTGGTGGCCGGGCCGGTCTGGCTAGGGAATCTGTGGCTGGGAGGCCGGGCCGGGGGGCCGGGGGGCCGGGGGGATCTGGGGCTGGGGGGTCTGGGTTGGCGGGTCTGGGGGTTGGCGGGTCTGGGATTGGGGGCGGGTCAGGCGTCCGCTTCGGCCAGGGCCTGGTCGATGCTCTGTCGAAGTGCGGCCCAGGTCGCTCCCAGCCCGATATGCAGCGGCAGCGACGGCACATCGTCCAGATCTACCCAGCGCAGTTCTTCGCTTTCCGATGTGACCGGTCCCACCGTCAACTCGTCATCGGCCAGCGCCAGCACGTAGGTGTACGACCAGTTTCCGTGGTCCACTCCGGTCTGCGAACGCAGCACGGTGACCTGGGACCGATCGACCCCGGCTTCCTCGGCGGCCTCGCGCAGCGCCGCTTCCGCTAAGCTTTCGTGGCTGTCCCTGGCTCCACCGACGAGGCCCCAACTGCCTCCTTGATGGGTCCAGCCGGCTCGCAGTTGAAGCAGTACCTGAGGTCGTGGGGTGGTTCGCAGCAGGGCCAACCCGGCCGCACCGAAGCGCCCCCAATGTCGGTGGCCGCTCCCGGAGTCCACCCATCCGTTGCCGTCGCCCGTGGCCATGAGTTCACCGTACGTTGCTGATGGCCGCAGGTTGTGTGGTGGGGTAACGTCCAAAGCCGGGAGGTTCCTATGCCAGTACTCGTCGGATTCGTACCGACACCGGAGGGTAGAGCTGCCCTCCGGCGAGCGGTCATGGAGTGTCGACTCCGTGACGCGCGTCTGATCGTCGTCAATTCCGAGTACCGATCGGCCGATGCGGCCTCGGTTGATCCGTCCGAGGCAGAGGTCAAATCGGCCTGCGCGGAGCTTGGTGTGAGCGAGCCGGAGTTCGAGATCCATCGACTGCATGATGCCTACGAACCGGCAGATCACGTGCTGGCGGTCGCTGAGGAGACCGAGGCCGAACTGATCGTGATCGGTCTTCGCCGCCGCACCCCGGTCGGGAAGCTGATCCTGGGCGGCAGCGCCCAGCGGATCCTGCTGGACGCCTCCTGCCCGGTGCTTGCGGTGAAGGTGGACCAGCGCATCCCGCGTGAAGAGATCACGCTGCGCGGGTCTCGCTCCGAGGGACAGCCCGTTTCGGGTATTCAATGAGCCGGCCCGCAGGGCCGGTCCGGTGAGCACCATCCGGCTGGCTCAGCAGCCGGCCGCCGACGAGTTGCTCTCCCGTGACCCGTTTTCCCTGTTGACCGGGATGCTCCTGGATCAGCAGGTGCCGATGGAGAAGGCCTTCGCCGGTCCTCGGCTGATCGCCGACCGGCTCGGGCTGGTCAACCTCGACCCCGCCGTGGTGGCCGATGCCGCTCCAGAGGATTTCACCGCAATCATGGCCGGACCACCCGCCGTCCATCGTTACCCGCAGTCGATGGGGTCACGGGTGCAGGCCCTGGCGCGGGTCATCGTCGAGGAGTACGGCGGTGATGCAGCCGCGCTGTGGACCCCGGTGGCCTCCGGCTCGCAGCTGTACCAGCGGTTGACCGCGTTGCCTGGGTTCGGCCCGCAGAAGGCGAAGATCTTCATCGCGCTACTGGGTAAGCAGCTCGGTGTCCGCCCGAAGGGGTGGCAGGCGGCGGCCGGAGACTACGGGCTCAAAGGCTTCCGCTCGGTCGCGGACGTCGTGGACGACGATTCGCTGATGAAGGTCCGAGAGACGAAGCGAGCGGCCAAGGCGGCGGCGAAGGCCTCGGCTTAAGGATTGCTGACCGAATTCCCCGAGCTGCGTCACTCTGTGATGCAGAAGAGTAACCAAGCGTGTCGCAGACCGCCAAATGGCGTCACGGTGTGCGAGCATGCCGTTCGGCGTGCAACAATGAACAGTTGACTGGGCTGGGCTATAACATCACCAATGCAAACTGGGCATCATCGGGGCCCTTCCTGCGTTGAGTAACAAGCCCCCCTACTCACTTCCTACCTTGTAGGACCACATCGCGTAGCGCTCCGAGAGCTTGTTGGCTCACGACGAAAGGTAGTCCGTGTCGTCGGTTCCGTCCCCCCGGCCTCTTCCCCCTGAGTTCGGTCATCCCGCGCTCCAAGAACTTCTCCGCCTCGGGGCCACCCGAGGCGCCGTCGACGCAGCTGCCGTCCGGGTTGCCTGCGAGGATGCGGCTGTCCCGATGACCAGGATGCGCCCCGTCCTGAGAGCTCTGGACGACGCCGGGGTCACCATTGAGGTGCCGCAGGAGGCCTCCGCGAAGCGGGCCGTCGCGGCTACCGCTTCCCGGGTCACGGCCGCCACGGCCAAGACCCCTGCCAAGCCCAAGGCGACCAAGCCGGCAACGGTGACGTCGCTACCCGGTAGCGGCGCGGAGACCGAAGGCGAGGGCACCGCGCCCGCTGCCAAGAAGGTCGCCGCCAAGAAGGCGCCGGCGAAGGCCGCCGCCCCGAAGGCCGCCAAGGCCGCCCCGAAGTTGGGTGCGGACGTCGACCCCGATGCGGTTGATGGTGAGCCGGACGATGTCGAGGTCGAGCCCGACGATGTCGAGGTTGACGTCGATGTCGAGGCGATCGTCGCCGAGGTCGAGGTCGACGAAACCATCGTGGTCGTCGACGAGGTTGCCGACGATGACGCTGCCGAGCCGGTTGCCGCCGTCGCGGCGGTCAAGCCCAAGGAGGAGGAGGGCGCCTTCATCATCTCGAACGATGATGACGACGCTCCCGCCCAGCAGGTGGTCACGGCCGGCGCCACCGCCGACCCGATCAAGGACTACCTGAAGCAGATCGGCAAGGTCGCCCTGCTGAACGCCGAGCAGGAGGTGGAGCTGGCCAAGCGGATCGAGGCTGGTCTCTTCGCCGAGGAGCGGCTGAACTCCGGCGAGAAGCTGGAGACCAAGGGCCGCCGCGAGATGCAGTGGATCGCGGAGGACGGCAGGCGGGCGAAGAACCACCTGCTCGAAGCCAACCTGCGGCTCGTGGTGTCGCTGGCCAAGCGCTACACCGGGCGCGGCATGCAGTTCCTGGATCTGATCCAGGAGGGCAACCTCGGTCTGATCCGCGCGGTGGAGAAGTTCGACTACACCAAGGGCTACAAGTTCTCCACGTACGCCACCTGGTGGATTCGGCAGGCGATCACCCGAGCGATGGCCGACCAGGCCCGGACCATCCGGATCCCGGTCCACATGGTTGAAGTGATCAACAAGTTGGCTCGGGTGCAGCGGCAGATGCTGCAGGACCTGGGTCGCGAGCCCACTCCCGAGGAACTCGCCAAGGAACTCGACATGACCCCGGAAAAGGTCATCGAGGTGCAGAAGTACGGCCGTGAGCCGATCTCCCTGCACACCCCCCTGGGCGAGGACGGCGACAGCGAGTTCGGCGATCTGATCGAGGACTCCGAGGCGGTCGTTCCGGCCGACGCGGTCTCGTTCACGTTGCTGCAGGAGCAGTTGCACTCGGTGCTCGACACGCTCTCCGAGCGCGAGGCCGGCGTGGTCTCGATGCGCTTCGGCCTGACCGATGGCCAGCCGAAGACTTTAGACGAGATCGGCAAGGTCTACGGGGTCACCCGGGAGCGGATCCGGCAGATCGAGAGCAAGACGATGTCCAAGTTGCGGCACCCCAGCCGGTCCCAGGTTCTGCGCGACTACCTGGACTAGTTTCCGCCGCCGGGAGGGCATCCACGCGGTCCGGGCCATCAGGTCCGGGCGCGGCGCGGATGCCCTCCCTTTCCATGTAACTTTCTGCTCGCCCGCTCCTCGCTGCCGGCGTGTCGGCGCCCACCGGCCGGGCGCCCCGCGTGCCCTGCGAGCGAGCACACCTCAAATGAGGGGACAATGCGCCCATGGCCCGCCGAACAACCGCACCGCCCCCACCGCCCGAGGACTTCGTCGAGCGCATCGTCGATATCGACGTCGAGCAGGAGATGCAGGGGGCGTTCCTGGAGTACGCCTACTCCGTCATCTACTCCCGTGCGTTACCCGATGCGCGCGACGGTCTGAAACCCGTTCAGCGGCGCATCCTCTACACGATGCACGACATGGGCCTGCGTCCCGATCGCGCGCACGTGAAGTCGGCCCGCGTCGTCGGTGACGTGATGGGCAAGCTGCACCCGCACGGTGACACCGCGATCTACGACGCCCTGGTCCGGATGGCACAGCCGTTCACCATGCGGGTGCCGCTGGTCGACGGGCACGGCAACTTCGGTTCCCTGGACGACGGGCCGGCTGCCTCCCGGTACACCGAGGTGCGGCTCGCGTCCCCGGCGATGGAGCTGACCGGTGGTCTCGATGAGGACACCGTCAACTTCGTCCCCAATTACGACAATTCGCTCAACCAGCCCGAGGTGCTGCCCGCCGCCTTCCCGAACCTGCTGGTCAACGGTGCCAGCGGGATCGCCGTCGGGATGGCGACAAACATGGCGCCACACAACCTGGTGGAGGTGATCGGCGGCGCACGGCACCTGCTGGCGCACCCGAACGCCACCCTCGAAGACCTGATGCGCTTCATTCCCGGACCGGACCTGCCGACCGGCGGCCGGATCGTCGGGCTGGACGGCATCCGGGACGCTTACGCCACCGGCCGGGGCAGCTTCCGCACCCGCGCCAAGGTGTCGATCGAGGCGATCACCGCCCGCCGCCAGGGCATCGTCGTCACCGAACTGCCGTACCTGGTCGGCCCGGAAAAGGTGATCGACAAGATCAAGGACTTGGTCCAGGCCAAGAAGCTGCTGGGGATCGCGGCGGTCACCGACCTGTCCGACCGCAATCAGGGTCTCCGCCTGGTGATCGAGCTGAAGGGTGGCTTCAACCCGGACGCCGTCCTCGAACAGCTCTACCGGCTGACCCCGCTGGAAGAGTCGTTCGGGATCAACGCCGTCGCCCTGGTCGAAGGCCAGCCGCGCACGCTCGGGTTGCGGGAACTTCTCGAGGTCTACGTCAACCACCGGTTGGACGTCGTCCGTCGCCGGTCCACGTTCCGCCGGCAGAAGCGGCTGGACCGGTTGCACCTGGTCGACGGCCTGCTCGTGGCGATCATCGACATCGATGAAGTGATCAAGATCATCCGGTCCAGCGACGACACCGCGATGGCCCGGGATCGACTGATGGCGACGTTCGACCTGACCCAGACCCAGACCGACTACATCCTGGAGATGCCGCTTCGCCGGCTGACCAAGTACTCCAAGATCGAGCTGGACAAGGAAAAGGCTCAGCTGCAGCAGGAGATCGACGCGCTGACCACGATCCTGTCCGACGACAAGGTCCTGCGGAAGCTGGTCTCCAGCGAGCTGGCCGAGGTCTCCAAGACCTACGGCACGCCCCGGCGCACGGTCCTGCTGGAAGGCTCCGGCGCGAGCGTGTCGGCGGCCAAGTCGACGGTCCCGCTTGAGGTAGCCGACGACCCGTGCTGGGTGCTGCTGTCGTCAACCGGGCTGCTGGCCCGGACGACGAATGCGGAGCCACTGCCGCCGGCGGACGGCGGCCCGCGGCAGGCCCATGACGTCATCGTCGCCACCGTCCGCAGTTCGGCTCGTGGTGAGATCGCCGCGGTTACCAGTCGGGGCCGAATGATTCGGTTGCCCGTGGTGGACATGCCTGCGCTGCCGCCGACGTCCAACCCGCCGTCCCTCTCCGGTGGCGCCCCCGTCAGCGAGTTCCTCTCCTTGGAAAAGGGAGAGCGAGTACTCACCCTCGCGACGGTGTCGCCAGACTCCGCGGGCCTTGCCCTGGGAACCGCCCAGGGTGTGGTGAAGCGGGTCCTCGTCGACTACCCGGCGAACAAGGACGAGTGGGAGGTCATTGGCCTGCGGGCGGGTGACGAAGTGGTCGGTGCGGTCGAGCTCGGGGCCCGCGCGGCCGACCTGGTCTTCATCACCAGCGATGCCCAGTTGCTGAGGTTCAGCGCGGATCTGGTTCGCCCACAGGGCCGGGCGGCGGGCGGAATGGCCGGCATCAATCTGGCCTCCGGTGCCCGGGTGCTCTACTTCGGCGCCGCTGACCTCACTGTCAAGGACGGCGAATGGGGCAACGTCGTCGTCACCGTGTCGGGATCCACGTCTGCCTTGCCGGGCACGCAGACCGGCGCTGCCAAGGTGACACCCTTCGCCGAGTATCCGGCGAAGGGCCGGGCCACGGGGGGAGTGCGCTGCCATCGCTTCGTGCGTGGCGAGGACACCCTGCTGCTGGCCTGGGCCGGGCCGTCGCCCGCTCAGGCGGCCAGCCCGACCGGGGCCGCCGTGGAGCTGCCTGCCCCGGACTCGCGCCGGGACGGTTCCGGTGTACAGCTGAGCAAGCCGATCGACTCCGTGTCGGGCCCAAGCGCGGCGTCAACCGCCGACGACGACCTGGAAACCGAGGACTAGCCGCTGGCCGTGATCATGCACGCTTGCCCGGGTTTGGTTGGGTCAACCGTGCATGATCACGGCAAGGGGTGAGGGACCCGGCCGAGAACGGCGGCGTCCTGGAGCCCACGCCAGACCAAGCCGACGTCCACACAGCCCGCCGAACGCAGGGCATCCACGTGCCACCGGCTCGGCATCAACGACTCGGTGTGGTTGTTGCCGCCGCGCTCGGCGAAACGAGCGTCGCGCTCGGCGGTCGGGCCGGCCAGTACCGGGTCTGCCCGCATCTCGTCCCACCACTGTTCCCAGTCGGGAACACCGGTTTCGGTGCGCATTTCGGCGGTCCGTCGGCGGGTGATTCGCTCGAGCCCTTCGTCGAGGCTGGCGAGGCCCGGATCGGGCATCCGGTCGGCATTGATCAGCACCCCGCCCGGTCGCAGCAAGGCGGTTGCCTCGGAGTAGACCCCGGCCAGCCGGTCGGGGCTCAGCCAGTGCAGGGCGGTCGCGGTCAGGACGGCATCGAAACTGCCCTCCGGCTCGGCCAACTCGTTGCGCCAGCCGGGGGTGGCCAGATCTGCCTGGCACACCTGTACACGAGGATCGTCGCCCAGTGAACCGCGGGCGATGGTCAGCAAGGCGGCGTCGACGTCCAGGACAACGGACGTCGCCTGGGGCAGCCGGGCCAGTAGTCGACGGGTGATGGATCCGGTGCCGCCCGCGAGGTCGAGTACCCGAGGGGCCGGACCGCACGCGGCTTCGACGGCGTCCAGCATGGCCGCAAAGCGTTCTTCGCGGTCGGGAAGGTAGGCCTGCTGCTGCCGGTCCCAGCGTTGCTGCCACGATTCCCAGTTCATCCCTAGCTCCTTCGGTAATGACCACAGGCGATCAGTGATTATTACCGTAGGTCGTCGGATGTAAGCTTCGCAAGTGGACTTTGCTCATTACTCGCAACGGGCCGCCGCCTTGGTGAACGCTGATCTGAGCTCCGAGGCGACGCTGCGAGACCATCTGCCCGAGCGGCCCTGGCTGCTCGATCGACTATCCGGCGCAGACCTGGTCTCGTTGCGGGCCGTGCAGATCGATCTGGCCGGCCTGGTCGACGCGTCGGCCGCGGGAGACGGCCCTGACGTGGTGCATCGGCTGAACGACCTGCTGAGCAAGCATCCGATTCGACCCCGGGTATCCGGGCATGACGAAAGCAGCTGGCACCTGCACGTCAACGACGACGATGCCTCGGTGGCTGACACCATGATCAGTGAGGCGTTGCTGGGCCTGGCGATTCTGGTCACCGAAGTGGGTGCGACCAGGCTCGGCCGGTGTGCGGCCGAATCCTGCACCAACGCCTTCGTCGACACCTCGGCGAACCATTCGCGCCGATTCTGCAGCGCCCGATGCAGCACTCGGACGAACGTGGCGGCGCTGCGTCGCCGCAAGCAACAGCAGATGCGCTCGGACCCGTCACCGGCGTCCTAAGCGCAGCTGTCCAACCTGAGGCTGCGCCCGTCCAACCCGCAGCGGATTCAACCGCTGGATTCGGCTACCCGGCTCCTGCGGTGTCCAGGCCGTCGACGACAGCCGCCGTGGAGTCGACGGTGGCTGCGGCCGCGCCGAGCAGCGCCCGCTCGGCAGCGGCGTCGGCCGGGGTGCCGCGAAGGATCACCGAACCCTTGTTGTACTGAATCACTAGTTTCGGGCCGGAGACCGGAGCCTGAGCCAGCAGCTTGGTGACGTCGGAAAGCCGACTCGGCTTCGGCTCGGGCGCCGTCACTGAATCGGCGACGTTGAGCCGATCCACCACCTTCCAGCCTTTCCCGGTCGCCTTGACGGCGTCAATCAGGTTTATCTGGGCGGATTTCGAGCCCACTGTCCCGGTGACCTTGATCGTGCCGTCCGCCAGCGTGAAGCCCACCGGCAACACCAGGGTGGCCTCGGTCGTGGCCGGGGTGGCAGGCTCGGCGAGCGCGGACGTCTCGGTGGCAGGCGGTGTTTCGGCGGGAGCGGCCGTCTCGGTCGGCGCCGAGCCGGTCTGGGTGGTACCGGCCAGGCTCGCTCTCGCCACGTCGACGCCGTCCACCATGCTGACCACGGCTATCGCCTGCTGGGCCAGCTCTGCGGTACCGGCGCCGGTGATGGTCGCGTCCCGACCCGCGAACGACACCGATAATCCGGTGAGATCAGCCGATTTCAGCGCTTTGGTGGAGCGGGTGGTCAGGTCGTCCTGGATGGCGTGACGATTGACCACGCTCTGCCCGATTCCCAGCAACGCCAGACCGATCACCCCCACGGACGCCGGAACGGCCAGTCGGCGGCCGGTACCGCCCGCTAATCGCCCCGACATCAGCGGCTTTTCCGGCTAGAGCCTAGTTCGCGGGTAAATGCGACGAAACCGATCTCGTCTCCCTTGGCGAGGAGCGCGGCCTGCGTACCCCAGGTGGTCAGGGTCGGCGTCAACCGCAGTCCACCCTGGCGCAGCACCCCGGTCAGGGTTGCGTCGTCGGAGGCGGCGAGCTGCTCGTAGGTTCGGATTCCGGCGGTCACCAGGACCGTTGAGATCTTCGGTCCGATGCCCTCGATTCGCTGGAGATTGTCCGGCTTATCGGGAATCGAGACCAACGGCAGCTCGGCAACCGGTTCCGCGACCGGTTCGACGGGAGTTGCGGGCTCGGACTCAGGAACAGCCGGCCCAGCTTCGGCGGCGGCCACAAGTTCCGGTTGGACGGCGGGTGCCGGCTCGGTGGCCGGTTCGGCTGCGGTGGCGGTCGCAGGTTCTGGTTGGACGGGCGCGGATTCGGTGGCCGACTCTGGTTCGGTCACACGTTCTGGTTGGACGGCGGGAGCTGGTTCGTCGGCTGCCACGGGCTCGTCGACGGATTCCGGTTCGACAGCCGCAGGCTCGAGCTGTGTCGGTTCAGCCGCTGGTTCCGATTCATCTGCAGGCGCAGCAGGAGTCGCGCTTTCCGCGGCCGGTTCGTCAACCGGCTCGTCGGCGGCCACCAGGACCGGTTCAGCGACCGGTTCGTCAACCGGTTCAGCAATTGGTTCGTCGACCGGCTCGTCGACCGCCTTGGCGACTGGTTCGTCGACCGGTTCAGCAACTGGTTCGTCGACCGGCTCGGCCACCGGCTCGTCGACTGCCTTGGTGACTGGTTCGTCGACCGATTCAGCAATTGGTTCGTCGACCGGCTTAGCGATTGGTTCGTCGACTGCCTTGGCGGCTGGCTCAGCGACCGGTGCGGCCAGCACCGGAACCGTCGTTTCAGCCGGTTCAGTAACGCCGCTCACCGCGGGCGTCGCCGAACTCGTCGTTCGACCCCAAGTCAACCAGCCGACGAGGAGCCCGAGCAGAAAGGCCAGCGCAACAAAGAGAAGCGACAGACCGGAATACCACGCCACCTGAACCTCCGCGGTACAGCTTCGTCCGCCCGTGGGCGGCCTGCGCCAGGACGGCGCGGCCGGATCTTGTCACCAAACAGGTGTCTGCGACGAGTGATAGTGCCAGATTGGAACCACTCTGTTGCAGAGTTGGACGATTTCGCTACCGGGAAGACCCGAGCAAGACGGAATTCGAAGCCGAGGACGTGCCTGCGGCCGGGTGGAACCTCAGAACTGGACGATGCTTCGGCTGGAGGATTTGGCCTGAATCAGCGCCCGATCAGCGCGATCGAGCAGCAACGCGGGGTTGCGGTCTCGCTCCTTGGACACCGCAAAACCGAGCCTGGCGGTGACCGAGACCGGCTCGCCGTGATAGCTGATCGGTTCGGCGACCGCGGCCACCACCCGCTGGCCGACCTTGGCGATCAGATGGTCCGGCCCGATGGCATCCATGATCACCATAAAGGTGTCACTACCGGTGCGGCAGACCAGGTCACCGGTCCGGAGCTCGGCCTGCATCCGGGTGGCGGTCACCTGAAGCACGTGGTCGCCGACCTCGCGGCCGTAGATCTCGTTGCATTCGGTGAAGTCGTCCAGGTCCAGCACCATCAGCGCCAGTCGATGGCTACGGGCCTGGGCGCGCTGCAGCCGGGCATTCAGCCACCAGATCGCCTCGGCGCGGTTCGGCAATCCGGTCAACGAGTCGAGTCCCCGCGGCTCCTCGGCGCGCTTGCCGCGCTGATCGCCGATTCGGGTGATCGAGCGACGCAGCAGCGGTACCGCCGCCGCGGCGAGGAGTAGCGCGAGGCCGCCGCCGACCAGGGTCGGGGCGGGAGACCTGCGCAGCTGCAGGAGGGAACGGGTCGAGCGCAGGGTCGGGCGGTTCATGGCAGGAGCTTCGGACCGCGAGCGGCGCACCTTGAGCCCGGACGACGGTTGCGGCTACGACGCGTGGGTCACAGGTCCTTGGTCCAGTGCGCCGACCGGTGCTGCACCTGGTATCCGAGTGCGTTGTAGAGCCCGACGGCACCGGTCGGGTTGTCGGAGTCGACGTCGAGTCCGGCGTATTGGATCCCGTCCGCCGCGAACGCCTGCATCGAGGCGGCCAGCAGCGCTTTCGCCAGGCCGATTCCGCGCCAGGCCGCGCGAACGCCGAGCTTGCTGGTCCAGCCCTGGGTGTAGCCGTCCAGCTCCCATTCGTTCCGGAACCCGGCGCTGAGGGCGTAGCCGGCGATCTCGTCGCCGTCCAGCGCGAGGAAGCTCCAGTCGCCACGGAAGTCTCGCTGACCGGTCTCCCACTGCTGCCAGGTCTCCGCCGACCAGGGCTGAAAACCCCAGTGCTCCTCGAAGGCTTCGTTGTGGGCCAGGCGGAGCCGGTCGTCCAGCCCGGGGTCGGCGGCCACCGCCTTCTCGAAACTGATCAACCGCAGCCCGTCCGGCGGCTGCACAGTGGGCAACGGGTCTGACAGATCGCGGCGCATCACGAAGAAGTAGCGGGAAAGGTGGAAACCGCCATGCGCGGCGAGCCGGGCGGCCGACTCGGCCTGCTCCTCGACGATCATCAGCGCTCCGGCCGGAGCCGTCGTGCCGAGCGCCGCTCGCCGGGTCGCCACGATCTCCGCCGCCCGGTCGGTCTGCCAGGCCAGCAGCGCCCGGCCCACGCCACGACCACGCCATTGCGGATGGACGCCGCCCCAGCAGGCTGCCCGCAGCAGCGTGACGTCACCGGGGCGAACCTGAACCAGGCCGAACGCCCGAGCAACGCCGTCGGCATCGAGGCCGACCCTGCTGTCGCGGGCCAGATCGATCCAGCTCGGCTCGAGTTCGTCGCGCAAGTCATCGATGCCCAGGCGCTCGTGGCCGCCGTCCGCTGCATTCAGGGCCTCGTGCAGCGCGTGCCAGGTGGCCAGCAGATCGAGTCCGAGCGGCCGCCAGGTCAGCCCGGCGAGGTCGGGAAGGTCGATCGAGGGAGTAGACACGATCACCAGGGTAGGTGCAAGGCTGTGTCACGCTAAAACAGGTGATCGAGCCTGAAATCAGTCCCGGCACGTGTTCAACCCGGCCAAAGCTGGTCTCAGATGTTGATGGGCCCGCCTGATCCGGAGATTCGATCGGCGGAGAGCAACCAGCCGCCGACGGCGAACCTGACGGGCAGTACCGACGCGTACGAAGTGCCGACGTCGGTGGCCTGCCCTCGTTCAGCGCACTCAAGTACCGGAGCGCGGTCTTCGCATCGATGCCCGACCAGGGCCCGCCCGCTGACCTGGTGGCCCAGATGCGCCACCAGGATCGAAAAGTGTTCTTTAGAATTGGTTATCGCGTTGAAGATGACCTCAGGCTCCGCCGTGATCATGGTTAGCGCCGCAGGACTCGGCCGAACCCGTCGGTAGTACCGATGGACGGGCCGATCCCGGACTTCGGCCGAGTCCTGGGGCGCTCCGCTCGGTACCAAAGGCAAACCGTGCCCGCGATCAGGCCGAACGGAGGTCTCGGGCAACTCGCTCCAGATGTCGTCACCGAATTGACCATTTACCGGGCGATATCGTGAGGCTCTGGTCTGCGGAGGGGGATCCGGTGAGCTGGTTCGGACCGAAGAGTCCGGTGTCGCCGGAGGCTGCCGCCTGGATCGGCCGATCGATGGACTGGTGCCTCGCACAATTCGGGCGCAAGGCGCTGGACGGCCCGGTGCTGGTGCCCGAGGAGGCGTTCTTCCCGTACCGCTATCAGGGCTCTTTCCAGGACGTCGAGGCCATCCTGGAAAAGGTGTGCCGGCGGATGGGCGTCGACCGACAGTTGATCCAGCCTGTGCTGACTCCGCCGGACGACAAGCAGATACTGGCCCAGGTGCTCACCGGCCGGTCGGCGGGCGCGGCCGGGCACTACCAGCCCATCGACGACGGCTACCTGGTGGCGATCTCGCAGACCCAGCTCCCGGACCCGGTCGCCGTGACGGCGGTGATCGCACACGAACTCGGGCACGTCCGGCTGCTCGGGGAGGGGCGGATCGAGCCCGGACGGCGGGACGGCGAGCAGCTCACCGACCTGGTCACGGTGGCCCTCGGGCTCGGCGTCTTCAGCGCCAACGCTTCGTTCGATTTCGACCAGTCTGCCAGCGGCTGGCGGGTCAGCCGGCTCGGTTACCTGAGCGAGGAGATGTTCGGCTACGCCCTGGCCTGGTATGCCCGCCAGCGCGGCGAGCGGGCACCGAGCTGGGTCGAGGCCTTGGACAGCAACCCGCGCGGCTTCTTCCGGCAGGCCCAGCGGTACCTGGACGCCACCTGAGCGTGCGGTGGCGGCTCCGCCGTCAATCCGCTCGCCATCCCCGACCTCGCGATTCGCGCCGGGGATCGAAGATGGAAAACTACCCGGGTGACGAGTATGCCCGGTGTGGTCCCGCTGACCGACTCACCGCTCAAGTACGAAACCTA